>JAYUKI010000542.1:0-14918 GCA_043764595.1 Myxococcales bacterium
TCGCGGCGTTCGTTCCCCTTGCGGCCGCTCGTCGTGCCGTTCGCGACGGCGGGCTCGGGCCGGCGGTCGTACTCGCTGCGGGGATGCACGCCGTTTCGGTCGTGTTCGTCGGTGGGGACTGGATGCCCTATGCGCGTCTTGTCGTGCCGATTGCTCCTGGATTGCTCTTTGCCGCGTGCGACGTGGAGACTCGGGCTTCATCGCTCGGCGCGCGCCTCGTGTCGTCTGTTGCGGTCGGTGTGGTCGTCTTCTTTGGTGCGGGCCTACGGGGACGCGACGTGATGCGCGATCGCACCGCGCTCGTGGTCCGTGCACGTCCCGAGCTTGCCTCGGCGAAGGTGGTCGCGGCTCTCGACATCGGCTGGGTGTCGGCGGCAACGTCGGCGAGGATCGTCGACCTCGCAGGCCTCACGGATCCGGAGATTGCGGCGCTGCGAGGCGGGCACACGTCGAAGGCGATCGCGCCTCGGGTCCTTCTCGACCGCGAGGTGGACGTTCTCTTGGTGTACGCGTCGAAAGGTGGGGAGCTTGCGCTGGCGGGGCATCCCGAGCAGGCCTTGGGCTTGCGTGCGGTCGAGATGCGCCTGCTTTCGTCGGAGATCGTGCAACGCCGCTTCCGCGTGACCGCGTTTCTCCCACTCGGCACCCAAGGTGCGGGCTATCTCGTGGTTCGGAGAGTGCCAGAAGTGCTCGAAACTACGCCATAATCAGAAATCGTACGTGCCCGTGTCACACCTTGTCGCGCCTCTGCGACGAATCGAGATGCCAAGGCATGCGACACTCGCACGGAGCCCCTCGATGGATGCCCCCCTTCCTCCCGCCGACCGGTCCCGTCACCCGCTCGAAGACGTTCGCTTTCGCGAGGCGCTCTCACGCATGGTGCGAAGGCGCGTTCCCGAAAGTGATGCCGAGGACATCGTGCAAGCGTCGATCGCCGAGGCCTTCGCGGCCGGCAAGCGCGACGAAGATCCGGACGGGCTGCGGAGGTGGGTGTGGGGAGTGGCGCGGCACAAGGTCGTCGATCATTTTCGCCGCCGCCGCCGCATGACCGACGAGCTGCCCGACGTCGCCGACGAGAGTGAACGCCCTCCGCACGACGAGCTCGATCTCCTCCGTTGGGCGAAGCGTGAGCTCCCGGCGGGAGAGAACGCGGAAGAGACTCTTCGCTGGATGCTTCGCGAAGCGGACGGCGAGACGCTTGAAACGATCGCGGAGGAGTCGAACGTCCCAGCGCCTCGTGTGCGAAAGCGCGTGAGTCGCCTGCGTGAGCACTTTCGTGCACGGTGGAGCGGCCAAGTCGCCGCGCTCGTCGCCCTCGGAGTGCTCGCCGTCCTTCTTGCCATCGTGGCTCTCCGCCGCAGGGGCGACGATATTGCGAAGGACCAACCTGCTCCCAAGCCAAGCGTTCGCGAACCGTCCCCCCACGAGGTTGCCGAGGAAAAGCGCCGTGATGCCTTCGAAAAGTGCGACGGCGGGGAGTACCGCCCGTGCCTCGAGCTGCTGGACGACGCGAAGAAAATCGATCCGGCGGGCGACTCGTCCGAGGCCGTTCAGCGTGCAAGGAAAGCGGCCAACGACGCGCTCGCGCCAGTGCCCGTACCTCCTCCGACGAAGGACACGCCCATCGAGGAACCTCGGGGGAAGACCGACATAAAGAAGCTGGCCCCGGATCCGACGGCGTTCCCGACGCCGACCACACCGCCGCCGAACGATGCGCCGAAGGTGCAACAGAAGTCCGCTCCGCCGACAAAGCCCACTGCGCCAAGCAAGAAGGGCTTCTCGTCGGAGGGGACCGGCAAAGCGGTTCCGTTCAGTGGCTCACTGAAGTAGGCGAGCAGGGCCGGCTCGACGCGCAAGGTGCGACGTCGAGCCCGGAGCCTCCGGTTCACGCGGCCGCTGCGGAGCGAAATTACGAGCGAAATCGGTCTCAGTGCTTGGCGTCGCGGGGGGGCGACGCGCCGCCAAAGAGCCCTTGCACGAGGAGACCGGATAGGAATGCTGCCCCGGCGAACGCGATCGCCTGGGAGAGCCTCGCGTCTCCGAGGGCGAGCTTGCCCGTTCCGTAGAGGACCCAACCCACGCCGAAGCCCATCGCCCCAGCCAGCACGCTGCGCGCGACCGTGGCCACTTTGTAGACGAGGAGCTGCGGGAGGACCGCGACTGCGCCGAGCAGCACGGGAAACACGAGATCGAGATGCGCCCCGAAGAGCGGCAGTGTCTTGCCGTGCGACACGAGCTCCTTCGCGCCCGCTTGAGCGGCGAATGCGGCGCCGAATGCCGTAGCGGAGAAAAGGAGGGCATAAAGGAACGCTCCGATACCCGCCTTTCCGGTGACTTTCGACGGACGTTTCGCTTTCTTTTCGAGCTCGGCGAGCCTCGCCTTTCGTGCGGCTTCGGCGTCCTGTGGCGCTGCCTTTTCGGCCGTTTTCCCCGTTGGAGCGCTGCTTTGGGTCGGCGAGGGCGCGGGCGTGTTGCGCGCGGTTGCGGTTGGGGCGCTTGCCGTTGGGGGAGGCGCATCGGGCGACGAGTCGCGTGCGGGCATCGCGCCAGTGTCGGCTTTGCTCGAGAGGCTTCCTCCCCGAACGCGTGCCTTCTTTCGTGCCGCTTCGATTTCCTCCGTGGTGGCGGTCGAATCCGAAGCCAAGAGCTCGGCGTGGCGGAAGGAGCCCAACCCTGCGAGGGCACGAACGTGCTCGGGGCTGCCCGCTGGGGCTGCGATCTGCGCAGCCCGCGCCGCGTTTCGGTACCAAACGTCGGCCTTTTCTGGGTCCTTTCCGAAGTGGATGCCGAGCTCGTAGAAGTTGCCCAAGGTGATCTTGGCGTCCAAATTTCCCTTGTCGGCGCTGCGTCGCATGCGCGACGCGGCTTCCTTCGGATCCTTCTCGGTGCCTGTTCCCGTGAGATGGAAGAGTGCTGCTGCGTAGTCGGCGTCCGCGTGCCCGAGATCGCCCGCGGCGCGGTAGGCCGCGAAGGCCGTGGGCATGTCCTTCGTGCGGCCCTGCGTTCCGGAACGCGCGGCTTTCGCGAGCGAGAAAAGGCCCTCGGCGTCGCCCACACGTACGAGGGAATCCACCGTGGTCGTGGCAAGGTCGAGCTCGTCTTCGTCGGCCTCGGTGGCCTCGGATGGCGACGCGTCAGCGGCCGGTTTCGTGGACATTCGCCCCTTCCGCCGTTTTCAGGATCCGGACCAACGCCGAGGTGTTCGCGTCATCGAGGGACGTTCCGGATTTTGCTCCGCCCGAGCGCAGGTAAAAATCACCTAGGCCCGACGACCATCGTTCGAAGTACTTCCGGCCTGCAAAAACGATCGTCACTTGGGATGCGCGCTCGGTCTTCGGAGCGTCGTCGAAATCCACGTCGCCCCAGTCGATGGCCTCGGCCGTCTCTCGTGTGGCCTCTTCGGCGAACGAGAGCTTCACGGGCAGCGTCGGCGTCGTGCGCTCGGGTTCGTGGCCGAGGGTGAGCAGGAAGTCGCAGACCTTCACCTCGACGATGGCTGCAACGAGTGTGGTGTCGACCTGCGTTCGGGAGAAATAGGGAAAAATCGACGTTCCGAGGATCGGGAGCAGGAGCCGGGACGTGAAAACCTGGCGGAGGAACGTCTCGAGCTGGGCCTGCGGAAGCTCGAGCCGCGTGCTGCGCAGGTTCTCCGACGCGCGCCGCTGCCACCACTTCAGGACGTGGACCAGGACCTTCTTCACCTTGTCGCTCGCCTTGATGCTCATCGGCGCGACCTCACCGAAGATGCCACGCACCTCGCGTTCGAGCTCGTCTTGCGGCACGACAAGCATCGCCACCAGCTCACCGAACACGGAGCCCGAGCACCGCTTCGTCATCTCTCGTTCCACCGAAGCCACGAGCACGCGCGCATCTTCGCGGAGTCTCGCGCGCTCTTCCTCTTCGTCGCGTGAAGGCGTCAGGGCCTTCAGCACGCTCAACAGCTCGTCGCGAAGGCGCTCGGCCTCGTGGGACAGCTCTTTTTGCTTCACGTCCTCGGCGAGCTTCTGGCGCATCCGGGCGGCAAGGAGCGGCACGCCGCTCTTGGGCATTCCGGTGGTGGTGTCGCTGCCTTCGACTGCCGCCCACTTCTCTTCCGGATCTCGGATGAAACGCGCGACGGCTTTGGAGGCAAAATAGCCCTCCTTCACCATTTCGTAGTCCGCGTCGCCGGGCTTCAGAGTGAGCATCTGGTCGGCGTAAGGGTTTCGAATCCAATAGAGGTTGTCGAACGCTCGGCCCTTTTGGCCGAACGCGTGGACCCACGAGGTCACGCCGCGTGACCAGAAGTCCATGCAGGCCTCTTGCACGCGCGAGTCCCAGCGGTCTTTTGCGTTGTCGCTTCGGAGCGCGCCGAGCGACATGTCGAACTTCGTAAGCGCCAGAAAGAGACTCGGGTTTTCGATCTCGGCCGCGGCCTGCGGTGTCGGCGCGCCGTAGCGAATCTCGAGCCACCGTTCGACCTGGCTCTGGAGCTGGATGGCCTCCGGCTTGGTTGGTCCGGGCGAGCAGAGCACGAGCGCCGTGATCTCGCGGTCGTGCGCGTACTGCTCGAAGAGGAACGTGAGCTTGCCGCGCTTGTAGACCTCGATCGCGTGGTCGAAGCGGCCGGTGTTGAGCTCTTCGGAGCCGAAGCCGTTGATGCCTTTCAGGGCTCGTCCGCCAGGAAAATCCAGTATGTCCGCGCGGTCGAGCAGGGAGCCCTGAACGGGCGAGAGTCCGAGACGAACCTCGGCGATGAGCGCGGCAAGAACCGCAGGCTCGAGGGATACGTCCCGTCCCGCCTCTTGGGCGTACACGGTCATTTGACCTTGCGAAGGCGTCCCGATCGCGTTGAGGCACGACGCATCGAGCAGGCTCGACGCATCGCTCGACGCGCGGACGTGGGCGAGGGAAAGCTCCACGTTTTCGGAGTGCGACAAGGCTTCGAGACCGGCAAGCAGCCGCGCCGCAAGGGCGTCGAGGTCCTTGGCGTAGCCCGGGCCTCCCCAGAGCAGGGAGTACATGAAGAGCCAACCTCCCAGCGAGCGCACGTCGCTCTTCCAGGCGCCGTCCCGAAGGACTGCGTGACGGCGCAGCTCGTTCAAGTAGGGGTGCTTGTCCTGGTACTTCTTCGAGAGGCCGTGAAAGACGGTGTCCCACGCGTCGGCGAAGTGAGAGCCTGCGTTTCCACCGGGCTGCTGGCGCGCGGCGAGAAGCGTGCGATCGATGCGCTCGAGGTCGATGGGCGGGGCGGTGCATTCGACCAAGAAGCCCGTCGCCATGGACTCGAGCATCACGTCGAGAGTGAGGAGTCGACAGTGGAAATCGCCGCGTGACAACTGCGGACCAGGGGCCGACGAAAAGCGCGTCACGACCCCAGTGGACTCGACGCCTTTGGCCGGGTTTATCTCGCGCAAGAAATCGAGCTCCCGGTCGCGCGCCCGAACCTTGAGGCTGCCGAGCTCGTGCGAGAGGAGGGCACCCACGAGGAACGACTTGCCCGCCTGCGATGGCCCGAAGAGCCCCACGGCTTGGGGCCGCCCCCACGCGCGTCGCAAGCGTCGCATGCGGAGCGACAAGTCGCGCAGCACGGTGGCCTCGGTCGACGATTCCTTGCCGCTCACGTGCGCGAGCGCGTCTCTGATCGCTTGGTCCAAGGTCTCGATGCCGTTCATCCGGTGGTCTCCACGTGGGGGAAGCGCATGAATGTAGAATGCAAAGAAGTCCGGCTCAGTGCGGGTGCCAGTCGCCGTCGGCGTCCTGGTACTCGACCTCCACGCCGTCGAAGGACTCGCCCTTGTTCAAGTAGACGTCGAAGCGTTTGCCCGCTTCTTCCGTGCGGGAGACGCGTTCGTCGCCGCGGACGATGCGCCACGCGACGGCTTGCGGGTGATCGTGACGCCTGTGAGGGCCGGTTTGTGCGCCACCGCCAGGCGCGGGGGAGATCGTGATCTTGACCGGGCCACCCCCGCCGCCGCCGCCGCCGCCGCCGCCCTTGACCGTGACTTTACCACCCTTGAAAGAAGCGTCGTCGTCGAAGCCAGTCTTGCCTTTGGCCTTCTTGCCGCCGTCGGGGCCGGCGTCTTTTCCGCCATCTTTTCCGCCGTCCCCTGCGTCGGCGCTCGCGTCCGAGGCGCCATCCTTGCCGCCATCCCCTGCGTCGGTTCCGGCTTCATTGGCAGCGTCGGTGGTGGCGTCGGTCGCACCATCGGTGCCCGCTTCGGCTCCTGCCTCCGCGCCACCTTCGGCCATGGCGTCAGGACCTGCGTCGGCGCCTTCTTTGGCGTCGTTGCAGGTCTTGAGGAGGGCGAGAAGCGCCAAGAGCAGAATCAAAAATCCGCCGACGACGACGAGCCAGAACCAGAAGGGTCGGCCCTTTTCCTCGGCTGCGGGCTCGTCTTTCTTCTCTTCCTTTTTCGCGTCGTTTGCCGCATCCGACGTACCGCCGGGGGCTTTCTTGGCGGCCGCACCGGCTACCGCTGCGCCTGCGGCGGCGGCCCCGAAGACCTTTCCGAACTCCGCGTAGCCAAAGAGAAATTCCTTTTGTCCGGCCAGAGTCCGAGGTGTGGCGCCCCAGTTGATGACGTAGAGGCGATGGTCGCTTGGGCTGAAGAAATAGTTCTCCACTCCGTCGGCCTCGAGCGACGGCACGGTGAGCGCCTCGCGGTACCGGTGGTAGCCGCTGTCCTCTTGAGCGAAGGCCTTGGCCGCGCGCTCGAGGCACGCCTTGAACTCTTCGACGGCGGTTGGAACCTCGCCGGGGTGCTTCTGGGTGGCCTCCGAGAGTGGCAGGAGGCCCGCGAGGTTCCATCGCACGGTGCTCGGCAGGCTCTCCGAGCCTTCGGTTTCGGGCACGAGCAGGCGCCCGCCGAAGAACTTGTCCTCGTTGAGGTCGGGGGCGAGCTTCCAAATGGATACGCCGCCGACGAGGTTCGGGAGCCAAGTCGTGTCTTTGTCGCTCACGTTCTTACCTGCGCCTTCATACGGACCATACCGCTCGCCGTGACGCGTACGAGGAAGCTCGAACGCGCGAGGACCCGCGAGCCGTGGGGATCGCTCCCGCGGTCGCGTTCGTGGATCTGCGAATCGAAGACGGCGACGTGGTCGACGCTTTCGAGCTTCACGCGATCGAGCTCCGTTCCGAGGAGAGCCGCAAGGAGCGGCGCCGCGCGTGTCACGAGGTCGCGCTCGAGCGTGGCGGCGAGTGCGAACGTATAGAACGTCCGGCTCGCCTCGAAGCCAACGCGGATGCGGGCCTCCTCGTCCAAGTCGGCACGAAAATAGAGGTTTAGTGCGTTCGAGAGGACGAAGGCGGCCTCGCGTGCCTTTTCGTTCTTCTTCGAGCTCACGTGCTCGGCCAAGGCTCCGAACACGAGCCGGAGCGGGAAGCTCTTGTCGCTCGGTCTCGCGCCGAGGATGCCGTCGTCGAGAATATCCGACAGGGTGACACGCGAGAGCACGTCGGCTTCGGCCGAACCGTGAGGCGCAACCGGGGAGGGGCTCGGCGTCGCGCGCGGGCCGAGAGCGCTCTCGAGATCGCGACGGAGCGCAGGTCCTCGGCCCTCGAGCGCGCTCTCCAGATGGGTGAGCAATGCGCGGACGACGGGATCGGTCATGGGTACCTCGTCTTGTCGGCAAACACGCCAGTGTCGATCCAGTAGCGATCTTGCGCGATGGTCTTCAGCGCGAGGTAAAAATCCGTCGGCTCGAACGCGTATGCACCACGTTGCGAAGTGACCGTGGCGATGGTGATTTGGCCATCGGCACCGCGCTGGAACTCGAGCAGGACGCGGTCTTCGAGAAGTGCGGCTTCGACGTCCGGATTCTGTGGGCGAACCTCGAACAGTGGAGCTCCGTCCATTTCTTGCGACGCCACGTTGCGGAAGCCGATGCGCATCCCGTTCGTGTACGTAAAGGGCTTGCTCTTTTGGACCATGCGCCCCTCCGTCGCCGGAAAGAGCTCGTTGTCCCGAGCAATGTGCGGTTCGGTGTCTTGGTAGAGTCCGTAGATCGGGGTCTCCTTAGCGTCCTCGATGACGTCGATGAGAAACCCCGGGAGCATGTTGCGGCTCGCGAGGTGCAAGATCGCGGCGCCAGCCGTGACGGTCGACTTCGGATCCTTGATGCGGCCTTGGTCTTTCCACTTCGACGGATACCACTCGCCAACGCGGAAGTTTGCCATCGTCTTGATGCGCGGCGGGGCCACGGGCATCTCGTTCACGAAGAGATCGCGCACGCACGAGAGGCGCGCCGAGCGGCCGGCGAGCACCACGAGGTCGACGTCGAACTGCGCGAGAATGTCCGCGTAGCGCCGCATGGGCTCGCGCAGCACGCGCACCATGGTCTTTTCGACCGCCACCCGATCGAGCTTCAAGAAGAGATTCATGAGTCCCGGAAATCCGGGGACCGCTTTGCCGAGGAAGGCGTCCGCTTCGGAAAGGACGGTCGTAGACGCTGCGGGCACCTGGAAGAGCTCGAAGACCTCGGGGACGAAATAGGAGCGTTCGGGAGAGTGCCCGTCGGGCAAGAAGCCTTCGGCGAGGGCCCAAAAGCATCGCGCGAGCGGCATCCAAAAGTACGGCACGAGCTTGCCGCGAAGCGTTCGCCACGACGAGCCGAAGCCAGCGTCACCTTCCGAGAAGAGGTGCTCCATGCGTGACCGCGCCTCGGCCGACGGGAGCTGCGCGAGCACTTGGTCGAACACGAGCTCGGACACGATGGCGCGGCAGACCTCGTCGCCTGCGACGTTGATGCCGTCTTGAAAGAGCTTCTTGATTCGGAGGGCCGTGCCCGCGCCGGGCAGCTTGTCCTCGTACTCGGCGATCATCACGTCGCTCGTGCCGCCGCCGATGTCCACCGAGGCGATTCGGATGTGGCCGGCCTTTCGACCGTAGATTTGGATCAGCTCCTCCATGCTCCCGGCGAAGGTTTGGGAGGCCTCTTGGTAGACGTAGACCATCTGCGCGGCGAGGGCTTCGTCGGTGAAGAGGAACGACTCGAACTTTCCGTCCGGGGTCACGTTCGGACGCTGCTCGGGAGAAATGCCCAGCAAATGGCACGCGAGGATGACCGCGTTGCGAACGAGCGAGTCGTAGACGCTTCGCTCTTCCTTCCGCATCGCGGACGGGTAGGTGAGCACGAGCGATTTCAAGACGCGCGGATTCGCTTCTTTGCCCTGGAACTTCCTGTAGCCGGGCGAGCCGAGCTGCGCATAGGCCTGGCAGAGAATCTCGACGATGGCAAAAAGCATCATCGTGCGCGGCGCGTAGCGTGGGTCCACGGGCGTCTGAGGCCCGTCGTCCCGGAGATAGAGTCCGCCGGACTCTTCTGGGAGATACTTCAAGAGGCGTCCGAAAACGGTGCGGTACTCATCCGACTGGCGATCGGCGAAAAACCAGCGATCCTCGGTCTGCCGATGGTCCCACAGGTAGCGCTTCGGCCCGGAGAGCGAGCACGCGTAGCGATGCGGGGTCTCGAGGGCGCGGTCGAGGGCTTCGCGTCCCAAGCGTGCGATCGAAGGCCACCCGAAGCCATCGCCCGTCGCGATCGTGGCCACGGCCTTGTCGAACGGGCTGGGCATGAAGGTGATGCGCGAGTCGAAGCACTCTTCGTCGACCGAGAATGGGCTCCCGAGGTTTCGCATCACGAGCGGCAACGCAAACATGCCCTTGTCGCGGGCCTCGACGAGCAGCGCCGAAGACCGAGAGTTGCCGAAATCGAGAACGAGCGACACGGGCACCGGAACTCGGCTCGCTATACGTGTAAGATGCAACTTCGGTACCTGGGGACCGAGCACGTCGAGCAGCGCGGCGAGCTTGAAGAGGGCACGCTCGACCCCTCGTCGCTCGAGCTTGCGTACGAAGTCGCGCGCTTCGGGCAAGTCCAGGAACCCGGCGACCTCGGTCTTGTCGAGGGCGCGAAATGGCCTTCCTTCGTCGAGGGTCGCGTCGAGGGCGCGTCCGCGTGAGCCTTGCCGCTCGAGCGTGTCGACCGCGAGCAAGGCGCGGATCCGCTGCCCTTCTTGGGTGAGAAAGACCTGGACGGCGAACGGACACGAGAGCTGCGTCGGCACCGGGAGCCACTGGTTTTGCAGCTCCGATAGGGCGTCGAGCGACGAGACCTCGACGTCGGGGTCCTCGCCCGGCTGAGCACGCCTCACCGACCACGCTTCCGTTCCCGGAGCGGTTTGGGGAGCTTCCATCCGCATGAAGCTCGCGACGACGTCCGGGAGCCCTTGCGGCAAGGACAGCTCGTGGAACACGATGCCGCTATTGAAGAAGAGCTCGACGACCTCGACGGTCGGCGCGATCTCTTCCGCCAGGGGCCCCGAAGCCCGGACTCCGCCCTCTCCATCGAGGGACACCTTGCGCTTGACCATCTTCGTTCGGGATCGAACGCTACCATGACGAACCAGAGGCTCCGGCTCCGTTTTCGGGCATCTCGACCTCCTTGGGTCGTCGTCTCGCGCTATCCTAGGGTTCGATGCCGTCGTCGCTCGTGCTGAAGCTCGTTCGCCACGGTCAGTCGACGGCGAACACGGACGAGTTCAATCCGCAGATTCAGGGCGATTTTCGCGCGCCGCTGACGGCCCTCGGTCGGGAACAAGCGCGCGCCGCCGGGGTGCAGATTGGGCGGGAGTTCCTCGAGGGCGCGCTCGTCTATGCCTCTCCGTATCTGCGTGCGCAGGAGACCCTTGCTGGAATCTTCGAGGCCACACAGGGCGAGAGCTTGCCGTCGGGAATCTACGAGGACCCCCGTCTTCGTGAGGTCGACCACGGCTACGCCGACGTGAAGCGCCAAGAGTGTCTCCGCGAGCGGCACGGTTGGTTCTATTACCGCTACGAGGGGGGCGAGAGCCCGGCCGATTGTTACGATCGCGTTTCGGGGTTTCTCGAGACCCTGATGCGCCAGGTGGAACGAAAGGTCGCAGAGCGCGTGCTCGTGGTCTCCCACGGTCTCGCTTTGCGTTGCTTCGTGATGCGCTTCTTGCACATGACCGTGGCCGAGTTCGAGACGGTCGAAAATCCGCACAACGGTGCCGTGGTGACCATCGCACCCCGCGGAATGCAGGGGGAGTGCGTGTACGAAAAGGGTCGATTCGGGGTTTCCGGACTCACGTTTCGCTCGGGCTAAGCTACGGTTCCGAAGATGACGTCTCTTCGCTTGTCGCTTGCGGCCTCGCTCGTCGCCGCAGGGCTCGTGGTCGTCGCATGCAGCGCGGAGGTGCCGGTGACGTCCACGCCCGAGGAAGCGTTCTGCGACGCGATCTCCGGAACGAGCGGCACGTGCCAAGGCGGCTGCGAGGACGTGCTTCGAACCGACTGCGCCAAGGTCGCGACTTCGCTGCAACCGGCCGCGCTCCGCAAAGCAACCGACTGCTTCTTGTCGGGAGCGTGCGCGAGCGTATGCCTCTCCAAAACCCTCGTCGATCTGTCGCCGAGCGAGGGCCACGGCAAGGTCCGAGACCAGTATTGTGGCACGTGTGCCCAAGGCCAGGCCGGCTGTGCGACGGCGTTCTACGCCCCACAAACGCCCTCGTCGCAAGGTGGCGCAGGGACTCCCATCCTTCCCTTCTCGGACGATGCCATTCGCAATGTCGCGGCCGATTGCGCTGCTTCGGAGGGCTGCCAACTCGGGTTTTCGTCGTGCAGTCTGGAGTCTGCCAAACGGGCGATGGCCGGCACCATGAGCTCGGGAAGCGCGGAGTGCCTCGTCCGTGGGCTGCGGTCCGACGAGGGCGAGAAACGCTCGCCCGACGGCGGGGCGATTGTCGTCACGTGCACCAAACAAAATTGTGCCGGCTGTTGCCGCGACGACCTCTGTATCGCCGGTACGGCGAAAGACGCCTGCGGCAAAGGTGGCGCCTCGTGCGAGACTTGCTCCGGAACGGCCACCTGCGAGGCTTCCGCGTGCAAGGTACCTTGCAGCCCAGAGACGTGCGCGGGTTGCTGCGAAAACAACGAGTGCAAGGACGGTACGGCCAAAGACGCCTGCGGAAAGTCGGGGGCCGCTTGCACCAAGTGCGGGACGGCCTTTGTTTGCTCGGAGCAATCGTGTGTCGACACGTCCTGCAAAGCGACGTGCCTCGGGTGCTGCTCGGGCTCGACGTGCCTCGGCGGGACGACCACGAACGCGTGCGGCAAAGGTGGCAGCTCGTGCACGAGCTGTGGGGCAGGACGCACGTGTGGAGCCACGGGATGCACGCTCGACGTCAACGCGCCATTCGACGTGATCCTTGCTTCAGCCAGCATTCCCCAGCTCAACAAGTCCGGCGGGTCGTGGGACTTCAATGGCGGCCTTCCCGATCCCTACGCCAAAGGCTACTCGTCCCTCGGTACGAGCTCCCATTCGGGGCTCACTCCCTTCATCTCCGACACCACGTTTCCCCAATGGAATGCGGCCGTACTCACCCAAGTGCCGGCGCGTGAGCTCTTGAGCTCGTTTTCGGTCGAGCTCTGGGACGACGACTACGATTTCGACGACGTCATTGGCGGCTGCCCGGTCCGCCTCGATGCTTCGATGTTCGACGGCAGCCTGAAGAGCGCCAAATGTGCTGCCTCGCCGAGTGGAGTCGAGGTTACCGTCTACTTCCGACTCGTCGCCAAATAGCCGAGCCGGCCTGCGTGGCCAGGTTAGGCGCCCGGTCGAAATGGGTGTGTCAGCTTCCGTCGAGACCGACGCGAGGCTTTTGCGCGAGGAGCGAGCAGCGAGCAGCGAGCAGCGGAAGCCTACTCCCGTAGTCTGAGGAGCGGAGCGACGAGGCCACCTGCCGCAGAGAGGATCGGCGGGAGATGGCACACCCAGTTCGACCGGGCGCCTTGGGGCCCGCCCTTAGCCGGGCGACGCCTTGAGCTCTTCGGCACGACGCTTTTCGGCGCGGGTCAAGAAATAGACGGCCACGAAGATGAGGGCGAGTGCGGCCCAATCGTGCACTTTCGGCGGCTTTCCCCCGAGGAATGCCCAAACGAATAGCGTCGAGGTCGTGCCCGCCACGAGGGACGTGAGCCGGTTGACGAGGCCCGCGAAGGTGGCGGTGCGGCCCTTGAACATGAAAATGAACACCGAGAAAAACGCGACGATACCGAACGACGTTCCCGACAAGAACGCCCAAGGCCATTCCGGTTTTGGGTGTTGGATCGCTCCCACGAACTGAACGATTTGCGGAGCCGTCGAGCCAAACCACTTCGGAGCATTGTAGAGAACGATCGCGGCCAAGAGCAGGGTCGCCGAAGCCGACATCTGCTCATTTCCCAAGAATCCTTGGTTGTCGAGCTTCACGCCCGGCGGCCGAGTGTTCTTGTAGTAGTTCATGATGTAGATGCGAATGGCGTAGGCCGTGACATACGCGCCCAGGATCGTCATGGCGGCGACGGACTTGTAGAACGGGGTCTCGGCCTCACCGTTCTTGGAAAAAAAAAGGGTCAGGGCGACTGCCGAAATGGCGAAAGCCACTCCCAAGTTTTCTTCGCGGTAAACGCGCTTCTTGAGAATACCCTTTCGGATCTGGATCTCGTCGACCAGACGACTCAACACGATGACCGCACCACGCATGATGACCATGGCCACCATGACCGATACTCCCTTCAAGGAGTACATCAGCGTGGTCGTGGGAATGACCACTGCGGTGCAGATCCCCGACGGGACGATGTAATAGAGCTCGCTCGGAAAGGTGATCCCGAGGACGGTGGCCTGCTGGGACGACTCGAGCTTGTACCAGCCCTTGGCAAACGTCACCCCGAGGCAAACGCAGGTGCCGGCCGCAGTCGAGTAGACGTTGTACTCGATGTCCGACATGCCCTTCCCTTGGAAGTACTTCACGCTCACGCCGGTCACGACGTAGAAGAAGAAGTATCCAATGCAGAGCTGGACCAGGCGGCCCGTGCTGCCTTCTTCGGTTTTCCACATGGCTCGTTGGGGGGAAGGCGCGTCCGAAGAAGTCCGTCCGCGAGATCGCCCTTCGTATGCGTATCACCGGACGCTCGCCGTCGCACGGTTTCGGTTACGGAATCGAAACGAACGTGCGTCGTAAGCGTGACGCATCGCGCGCGCGTACTGAGCAGTCCAAAAATGACCAAAGCGGCGAACCACGAGGGCGCGCCGCTTCGGAAGTAGGTCGCGGTGGTTCAGCGCCCGCGTGGGCCGCCGCGTCCGCCACGGTCACCGCCGCGCGGCGGCCCGTCACGACGCGGACCACGGTCGCCACGGGGCGGGCCGGCCTCGCGCGAAGCCATCATGC
This sequence comes from Myxococcales bacterium, assembly GCA_043764595.1. Lineage (GTDB taxonomy): Bacteria > Myxococcota_A > Polyangia > Polyangiales > Polyangiaceae > JAAFHV01. The sequence goes on from JAYUKI010000542.1 coordinate 14,216, forward strand.
GCTCCTTCGCGCGCTCGCCCTCTTCGCCCTCGGGGAGGGGAAGGAGCTCGCGGCGCGAGAGGCGGATCTTGCCATCACGACCGACCTCGATGACCTTCACCTCGACGACGTCGCCTTCTTTCATGACGTCGTTCACGTTCTCGACGCGCGTGTGCGCCATTTCCGAGACGTGGAGGAGGCCGTCGGTGCCCGGGAGCACCTCGATGAAGGCGCCGAAGTCGGCAATGCGGGTGACGGTGCCCTTGTAGATCGTACCGACTTCGGGCTCGGCCGTGAGCCCCTTGATGATGTCGAGAGCCTTCTTCACGGCCTCGGGGTCGCTCGAGGCGATGTTCACGGTGCCGTCGTCCTCGACGTCGATGGCGACGCCCGTCTGGTCGATGATGCCCTTGATCGTCTTGCCGCCGGGTCCGATCACGAGGCGGATTTGGTCCGGCTTCACCTTGAGGGTCGTGATGCGGGGAGCCCACTTCGACAGCTCGGGGCGGGGCTGGTTCAAGGTCTCCATCATCTTTCCGAGGATGTGGATGCGGCCTTGGCGAGCCTGTTCGAGCGCGCGCGTGAGGATGTCACGCGAGAGGCCAGCGATCTTGATGTCCATCTGGATCGCGGTGACACCCTTGGTGGTTCCGCAGATCTTGAAGTCCATGTCGCCGAGGTGGTCCTCGTCGCCGAGGATGTCGCTCAGGATGGCCGTGCGCTG
>JAYUKI010000543.1:0-1238 GCA_043764595.1 Myxococcales bacterium
GCGTCGCTACCCTCGTGTGAAGGACGAAATCGTCTTCCCGCGACGTACGTAGAAGCAGCGCACAGGCCTCACCCGCGCCTACGCCGTCTCGACGCCCCGACGCCCTCGAATAAAGGACCGCACCCATGGCGCATGCCCCCGACCTCGATTTCAACTCGTTCGTGAGCCGCATGAAGGGAGATCGCGTCGGCGGCGGCCCGGACACCACGGGCCACGACTACAGCTACATTTTGGATCGCCAGACCCGCGCGGCCTTCGAGAAGGCCAGGCCCGTCGAGCTCGCCGTCGCCGCCACCGTGCGCATGTCGAAGCAGCTCATTCGCGGCCAGCTTCTCGGAAACTCGGTCAAAGTGAGCGACCGTCAGTTTCCCCGCATCCATCGCATCACGCAGCAGTGCGCGGACACCCTCCACATCACTCCTCCTACCGTCTACCTCGTGCCGAGCCCCGTCCTCAACGCGGCCACCTACGGTACGAACGAAGACTCTTTCATCATGATCCACTCGGCGCTGGCGTCGAGCTACACGGACGAGGAGCTTCTGACCGTAATCGGCCACGAGTGCGGCCACATTCACAACTCCCACGTGGTCTACCTCACCGCCCTCCACTTCCTCACGCAGATGGCCGGAGCGTTCGTCGCCTGGATCGTCGAGCCTGCGACGATGGCGCTCCGAGCGTGGTCACGGCGCGCAGAAATCACCTGCGACCGTGCGGCCATGCTCTGCTCGAAGGACGAAGCCGTCGCCACCCGCGCGCTCGCCAAGCTGCTCGTGGGCTCGAACAAGCTCTTCGAGGAGTTCAACATGGAGGCCTTCGTCGAGCAGTACGAAGAGGGCAAAGACGGCGTCGGACGCTATCTGGAGGCGTTCGCCACGCACCCCTACCTCACGAAGCGCGTGCTCGCGATGCGCACGTTCGGCCAAAGCGAGCTCTACAAAAAAGCGGCCAACCTCGGTGACAGCGGCCTCTCGATGCAAGAGGTCGACGAGCGCGTCCTCGCGCTCCTCAAGGGCGACGCCTGACCGCCTTGACGGAAACCCACTTCAAGATTCGTTTCGCGCGGCGAAGCCCTCGGCTAGCCTCGACGCGAGCTCCATTCACCGTTTCGAAGGCGCTCACAAAACGCGCCGTTACCCACTCCCGAAGGAAGCCCACGTCATGATGCTCGAGGCATTTTTCGAACGAAAAGCCGAAGTAAAAAAGGCCTTGGCCGCCCTGTCGGACGTGGCGGAGCGCGT
>JAYUKI010000544.1:0-4137 GCA_043764595.1 Myxococcales bacterium
CCGACAGGGTGCCACCGTCCGAGGCTCCGTCGCTGGCTGTCGCGCCCGAGTCGAGCACATCGCCAGGAGCGTTTGGCAACGGATTCGGCAAGGGTCTCCCGGCCTCGTCCCAAAGGCCACTATCGTTCACTGGCGCCGGTACCGAGCCATTCGGTTCGGTCGGGAGCGCAGGAGCGCTCGCGGAGTCATCCGCCGACCCGCAACCGACCAGAGCAAGTAGGGCGACGGTGAGACTTGCCTTGATTTTCATGATTCTTCCGGTCTCCCGTTTCGACGCGATGCGCCGATTCGCGCCGAGCACATTCCCCGCCCTGGCGTCGGCGATCCGATGAGGTTTCCCACATCGGCGCTTCGACGGTGCCCCTCTTGCACCTTTTGCGCCACCGCTGCGCGTTTGCTCCGAAGCCCGGATTTTGCCGGACGTAGGCGTCGCCTTTCGCGCGGCTCGGGTCGAGCTTGCGCGTTCTTTTGTCGAATATGGTCCGGACCGGTAAGGCGTCGGGCTGTGGTGACGGCAGCGCTATGTGATGGGGAATTCGGTGTTCCGCATTCGCGGGCGAATGGACGTCCCACTGCCGGACCAACGCAACCTCGGTGGAAGGAAGCGCGCTGCCGCGTCTTCGGGTGCTCTCGTTGACCGTAGGCTGGAAGGTGCATGAAAAGGGCACGTTGCCCCACCAAATGCCCGGCATCCTCCTCTGCCAAGGTACGACTTTTGGCACTCGAGATGACGGCGCGTCATTGCGGCTTACGCGAAGGTTTGGTGGGAACGGCTTTCGGCGTGCCGAAGCGGAACGTGCACATCCAGCCCGGTCGGGGAGCACCTCGAGAAACAGGCCCTTTCCGCCGGGATCCAGCGGGCACGTCTATTGCTCTAACCGTTTCAAGCACCGAGCCCCAAGGAGAACATGATGGAACAGCCAACCGCCGCGACGCTCTCTGTTTCGGATACGAACCCTCCCCCTGCCGGCATACTTGCCAACATTTTCGCGAGCGAACCTGACACCGACGACGACGACATCGGCGGCCCGTCGAGCATCGAGGGGTCCGACTCCGAGTCCGTCCAGCTTACTCCTCCTTGGTCGTTCCTTGATTCCGTGGTGGCCTCGTCTGAAGTGGAGGGCAACGGTGCAGCTCCGATTGCTCCCGAGACTGAGCCCGAGCTCCCCACTCCGAGTGAGGCCATCCAGGCTGAACCGGAGCGAAAGATCGGCACGGAGAAGGACGCCTCGCCCATCGCTTCCCTCGACGCTCGTCACACGTCGGCCTTGGCCGTTTCCGGAGAGGAATCCACGAGGACGGATGAATACCCGACACCGTCGCGGGGGGAAAGCTCGGATGGCGAGCATGTGGCTTCGCTTCGTGGCGGTTTCTTCTGGCCGGATTTGCCGCCGGGGCAAATCGAGCTCAATTCCAGAAACACAAGCAAAGGCGGGGGGAGCGAGGAGGCTGCCCCCAATGCCCTTCTCTACGTTTGGTACGGCATCGTGGGTTTTGGATCTGCCTTCGGAATTGCCACGAGTGCGTACTACTGTCTCTTTCTCCGCTAGCTCACTTCTGTTTCGCACGCATCAGGGGCCCCAGAGCTCACCGGCAAGTGACCTGAGAAGAGTGAATCATCGCGGGCTCGGCCGGGGTGCCCCAGTCTTTTCCACCGAGACGGAACTTCACATTGTACCAAGTGCCCTGCGCGCTAACCGCCTGAACCGAAGCGCCGCGGCTCAACACTTTGACGATGGTCCCATTCGGCGTACTGCGAACGTTGGCCGTGTCGGTGGATACGGTGCAGCCCTTCGGAAACGTGACGGTCGGGGCACGGTCGAAGGCAAGTTTGGCCGGGTTGTAGACCTTGTCGAAGTTTTGCGGGGCGCCGCAAACGGCGAACGCACCTGCGCGCTTGCCGAGCTCGAAGTGAAGGTGCGGGCCGTCGCTGAGGCCCGAAGTGCCAAGATTTCCAATGCGCTGACCGCGAGTGACCGTATCTCCGACTTTGACCGAGACGGCACTCATATGGGCATAGCGGGTGTACACGTTTCCGAGGTGCCGAATCACTACGTGCGCGCCCCAGCCGTTGCCACACGTTTTGTTGCGCCCGGCGCTGCTGTTCGGGCACGTCGTCAACGTGTAGGCCACGGTGCCATCCGCCGCGGCCAGCAGGGCATCGCCGTTCGAACCCGGTACGTCCGCGCCCTCGTGGCCCTCGTTGTAGGACCGCCCCGCCCCGAAGTTGTTCGGGACCGTGCGGCCGTTCGTGGGGTATCCCCAAGAGATGGCCCCAATGTCCGGGGGAAGGTCGCCACGATCGAGGCTCTGGAACGGAATGGCAGACAAGTTCTCCGCAGTGCGGTCCGGAATGGCCGTCGTGCAGGGCGAAAGGGCCTCCTCCGAGGTTCCCAGTTCGCCATCTGCCTCCACGCTCTCCGCCGCACATCCGAGAGACAGGCCGGTAAGGAGGAACGCGAACGGGAGGCACTTGGCGAGGGTCTTCATGGGAGGCTCCTGGTGAGACTTCGCCGTCGTCGGCGAGCTCGGGTTGTGCACTCCCTTCAGCACACTGTGTGCCACCTCCAACACATCCCCAGTTTCGCAAATTTCCCGGCAATTCGAGGCCGTTCCTCGGATCGCTGCACCGTTGGCGGACCAGGCAAGGTCCGCTTCGCTCCTCATTGGAGCGAGCGTCGTGCTTGGGGCCGGAAGAAGCGGCACGCTCTTCGTACTGGCAAATGAGCGCGAGGCCCAAATGCACGAAACCCGAAGCCCGCAAAATGCGGAGTCCGGGGTCTTCGTGCCTATCGTCGTAGAGCACTAGTGCGCGCGGGAGAAGCGTCGTGCGCGCGTCGAGCCAAGCGGCAGCTCGAGAGCGAAGAGTGGACGAAAGCAGGATTCGTGGCGGTGCCGCAATCGGTGCCTCCGAGCCTCGTGGTTGTGGAGGACCACGAAGCGAGGCTTTTCGCCGAGGATTCGACGCGGTGCCGCGAGAGTCGCGAGCCTTGCGGCGTGCCCCAGCCCGAAGCGCAGGGCCATCATCTGCTTGGTCCCATGCGCCAACGCGAATCCAATGAAGGCGTCTCTGCTATCACCTCTTCATCGGTATCCGAGCGCCCCGCCGAGGATCGGGGCACGATCGAACCGGAGCTTGGCGGGGTTGTAGACCTTGTCGAAGTTTTGCGGAGCGCTGCACGCGGCGAACGTAGCGGCGCGCTTGCCGAGCTCGAAGTGGAGGTGAGGGCCGTCACTGAGGCCCGAAGTACCAAGATTTCCAAGGCGCTGACCGCGAGTGACCGTATCTCCAACCTTGACCGACACGGCACTCAGATGGGCATACCGCGTGTAAACGTTTCCGAGGTGCCGAATTACAACATGCGCTCCCCAGCCGTTGCCACACGTTTGGTTGCGCCCTGCACTGCTGTTCGGACATGTCGTCAGAGTGTAAGCGACGGTGCCGTTCGCCGCGGCCAGGATGGCGTCGCCGTTCGAACCCGGTACGTCCGCGCCCTCGTGGCCCTCGTTGTAGGAGCGACCGTCGCCGAAGTTGCCCGGAACCGTGCGACCGTTCGTGGGGTATCCCCAGCCGATGGACGCGACGGCCAACGGAAGGTCGCCACGCTCGAGGCTCTGGAACGGAATATCCGAAAGGTTCTCGGCTGTGCGGTCCGGAATGGCCGTCGTGCAGGCCGAAAGGGCCTCTTCCGAGCTTCCCGGTTCGCCGTCGGCCTCCACGCTCTCCGCGGCACACCCAAGAGACAGGCCGGTAAGGAGGAACGCGAACGGGAGGCACTTGCCGAGGGTGTTCATGAAAGGCTCCTAACGAGACTTCGCAGGCATCGGCGAGCTCGGGTTGTACGCCCTCTTCGCACACTGTGTGCCATGTCCAACGCATCCCAATTTCGCGAGTTTTCGGACGATCCAAGGCCGTCCTTCGGTTCGCTGCATCGTCCACGGACCAGCCAAGGTCCGCTTTGCTCCTCGGCCTCTTTCAGGAAGTGAGCGGCCAGCCCGGATGATTCATAGGCCGGGTGGCGAATGGCGCGAGGGGCGCGAAAGACGGGCGCACGCCGGATCGCAGACCCGAGACGGGCTTTCGTCCCGTCGCAGGGTCGAGAACCGCCGTACGCCCGAGATTTCCCGATGCATCGT
>JAYUKI010000545.1:0-1236 GCA_043764595.1 Myxococcales bacterium
GCGAGGATGGAGCCTGCCGCGAGCGCGAGCGACTGGAGGCCGCTCGAGCAGAAGCGGTTGATGGTCATGGCGGCGGACTCTTCGGGGAGGCCACCGAGGAGACCCGCCATGCGGGCGATGTTGAGACCTTGCTCGCCTTCGGGCATGGCACAACCGAGAACGAGGTCTTCGATCTCGCTCGCCTTCACTTGGGGAACACGCGCGAGGAGGCCACGAATGACCTCTCCGGCGAGATCGTCGGGGCGACGCAGGGCAAGGGAGCCCTTGTGTGCGCGGCCCACGGCGGAACGTACGGCTTCGGCAATGACGATGTCCATCATGGGCTTAGTTCCTGAGCGGCTTGTTGTTCATGAGCATGAATTGCATGCGTTCTTGGCTCTTCGGCTCGCCGCAGAGGCTCACGAACGCTTCGGCTTCGAGGTCGAGAATCTCTTGCTCGGTGACCTCGTGCGATGCGCCGCCGATGCCACCGCAGAGAACCTCGGCGACCTTGCCGGCGATCTTCGCGTCGTGCGGAGAGGCGAACCCGCCCGCAACCAGGGTGTCGACCATCATGCGCATGGTCGCGATTCCGCTCTCGCCCGGGAGCACGTAGGCCTTCGGGGTGGGCGCGTGGTAGCCCGATTCGGCGAGGCCGATCGCGCGGTTCTTCGCGTCCACCAAGACGCGAGCCTTGTCGAACGAGACACCGTCCGTCTTGCGGAAATACCCGAGCTGTTTGCCTTCTTCGGCGCTCGTGGCGATCTTCGCGAGGGCGATGTTCTTGAACGTATTCGTTACGATCTCGAGGGTCGAGAGCGCGGCGCCTTCGGGTACGCCGTCGAGGGCGCGCCAAAGCATGTTCAGGTTGCCCGCGCCGCCCGGAAGAAGGCCCACGCCCACTTCCACGAGGCCCGAGTACGTCTCGGCTGCGGCTTGAACGGCCGCGCCACCGAAGCAAAGCTCGAGACCACCGCCGAGGGTCATGCCGTACGGCGCGACCACGACCGGAACCGCCGAGTACTTCATGCGCTGCACGGCCGCTTGGTACCCCTTCACCATCTTGCGGATGTCCTCCCACTGTTGGGAGCCGGCCGCCATGACGACCAGGAAGAGGTTCGCGCCGACGCAGAAGTGCTCGCCTTCGTTTGCGACCACCAGCGAGCGGAAGTCGGTCTCGGCCTTCTCGACCGCTTGGCCGATCATCGAGATGACGTCCGGATCGATGCTGTTCGCCTTCGTCTTGAAGGTGAGCCC
>JAYUKI010000546.1:0-1235 GCA_043764595.1 Myxococcales bacterium
AATCACGGCCATGCTCCACCGCCACGGAGCTCTCTCGTTCTGGGACTATGCGGCGGCGGGCCCCTACGTCGACATCGACATGAGCCCCGAAGGCTGCGAGGACGAAAGCCTCTGCAAGATAGACGCGGTATTCCTCTCGCCCCACAAGTTCATTGGTGGCCCCGGCACTCCGGGCGTGCTCGTCGCCAAGCGCCACCTCTTCCGCAACTCGGTCCCTTCGTTTCCCGGTGGCGGCACCGTGGCCTACGTGAGCCCGAACGAGCACCGCTACCTCACGGATCCCGTGCACCGGGAAGAGGGCGGCACGCCGGCCATCATCGAGTCGATTCGCGCCGGCCTCGTTTTCCAGCTCAAAGAGGCGGTGGGGGTTTCGCTCATTCGCGAGCTCGAGGAGTCGTTCATTGCGCGGGCCATCGAGTCGTGGGGCAAAAACCCCAACCTGCGCATTCTCGGCAACAAGCAGGCGTGGCGCCTCTCCATCGTTTCGTTCGTGATTCACCACGGACAAGGCGCCCTTCACCACAACTTCGTGGTCGCCCTCCTGAACGACCTTTTCGGCATTCAGGCCCGTGGCGGCTGCTCGTGCGCAGGGCCCTACGGCCATCGCTTGCTCGGCATCGACTTGCTCACCTCGAAGGGGTTCGAGTGCGCCATCGTGTCCGGAGCCGAGGGCATCAAGCCGGGCTGGGTACGTGTAAACTTCAACTACTTCATCTCCGAGACGGTCTTTCAGTTCCTTCTCGACGCCATCCACTTCGTGGCCAACCACGGCTGGAAGCTTCTTCCACACTACAAATTCGATTTGGCCTCGGGCCAGTGGCGTCATCGCCAAAAGCGCCCCGAGCCGGAGCTTCGCCTAGGCAGCCTCTCGTACAGGGCAGGGAAGCTCGAATACCGCGCGAACCACACGACCGAGCCCGAGTGGGCGCTCACGGGCTACCTCGAGCGCGCCGAGCGCATCGTGGAAGCCGCCGTTCGCGACTACGCCACCACTCCGGTCGAGGCCGAAACCCCAATGGTCGAAGCCATCGAAGCGCTCCGGTGGTTCCCGCTCCCGTCGGAGGTCCACAAGAGTCTCCTCGGCCAAGAAGCGCCAAGCTGCAGGTTTCACCTCGGCGTCGAACAATCCGTCTCGGCCTAAGGACCCGCTCAAAAATAACTTGCCCATCTCGCCGGTCCCGCACGCCGGATGCGGCGTTGCCGCTCCTCAAAATACAGCAGTATTCGTCGTCGCC
>JAYUKI010000547.1:0-4134 GCA_043764595.1 Myxococcales bacterium
CTCGACTACCGCGTCGTCATGCTCTCTTTACGGGGGACGACCCCCTTCACCGTGGGCGGTAGCCAACGGTTTCCCATTTGTGTCCCGGCACCGCTCGGAGGTGCCGACTGCGGCAACGGTCCAAACTTCTTCCACGCCCGGATGGACGTGCTCAGCACGCAGACCCTGGAACAGTTCTTGGGCACGCTCGACCAAACCACGGGATACACGAATGGCACAGCGCGCGGAAGCGAGCCCTGGGCCCAAAATCTAAGGCCGAATGCGACGAAGAGCATCGTTCTCGTCACGGACGACAACTCCCGTTTTCCAGGAGTGAGCTTCGAGGGCTTTCCGGGTGGACCCAGCCCCTATACGAATGGCCTCGTGCTGCCCGTGGGCCTTCTTCATCCTTCCCGTGCGAACGCCTGGAAGGGATACATCTTCAATGGCATTTATGGTTGGGGCTCCACTGCGGATCCGAGCATTCGCTGCACGTTCACCGACGGCTCCAAGCCCCCCACCTCCGGCTCCGAGTACACCGCCCTAGTCACGAAGACCTCGGGCGTACGTGCACAGCTTTGCGACGGCCCCACCGCATGGGGTCCCTTCTTCGACGCTGTGGCCACGGCCGTCGTGGCCAATGCAAAAGTGGCCTGCGAGCTCCCCATTCCAGTCCCGGACGGCGGGCTGCTCGACGCAGGTCTCGTCAACGTCGCGGTCACTGGCGGAACGGGCATCCAAAAGACCCTGCCTCGCGTGGCTTCGGGGGAAGCCTGTGGAGCGGCCGAGGGGTGGTACTACGACGTGCCCACTTCGCCCACGAAAGTGCTCTTGTGCCCGACCTCGTGCGAGAGCGCCCAATCGCCCGCTCCCGGCTCGAAGCCCCCCAAAATCGACGTCCTTTTTGGCTGCCAAACCGTGATTCGCTGAACGCGGAAGTCGCTCTGCCGATCGTTCGAGACTCGGTGCTAGGGCCTTTTTGCGAGGTCATTCCTCCTACCCTGACCACCATGGGCCTACACCTATCGAAGCGTTCTTAGGGGGTCTCAGTTGATGACATGGGCTCCGAGGCTCAAGCCTTGAGTACCCCTCGTGTACTCCAACTCCCCTTCCTCCAAGTTCCAAGTGCCGGCTTCCTTCTTGCTCTTCGTCTCCCTCGGAGCCGTCGCATGCGCCACGGGGACGAGCGTGGCGACGGAGGACGAGGAGCTCGGCTCGACGCCGACTGCATCGCCTTCGATTCCGGGGCAAGTCCCCTCGACCAAGCCGACGACGTCGCCCACCACGCCATCGCCATCGGGCACAGCGTCGAGCGACGCGGCCGCGCCACCGAATCCTCCGCCTGCCAATCCGGACGCTTCCGTTCCCCCGACTCCACCGCCCGCGAGCACCGGCAACGTGGTGAACGGGACGAGCAGCGGCGTGAGCATCGTGGCGACCGACGGCTGGGCTTTGGTTACGGCTTCGGGCTCCCGCGTGACCTCCGTTGCGGTGGCCGTGCAGGACCGAACGGCCGGCTGCTCGGACTATGGAGTCGGGGTCGACCGTCCGAATGTCTCGAAACTACGCATCCAGGTCTATGTGAACCCCCAAGGCGTGCAATCGCTTGCTCCGGGCACCTTTTCGATTGGGTCGAACGGAGGAGTGTTCGCCGATGCGCTTTTGGCCAAGAGTGACACTTCGTGCTCGAACATGGTGAGCAGCCAAGCGAACAAGGCCACTTCGGGGACGGTCACGATTTCGGCGTTTCAGCCCGTCACCAAGGGCACGTTCGACGTGACGTTCCCAGGAGGGCGAATGACAGGCTCGTTCGATGCACCGCAGTGCACGAAGAACCCCGCCGGTGGCACGAGCTGCGTGCCTTGACTCTCCACCTCGAGCGCCTCAGCGTCCCTTGGGACCAGCTCAGGACCCTCAGCGCGAACCGACGACACGCTGCCACGTTTCGAGCTGCAACACCTCGGCCCACGAACTTTCGGCGCTGTTCGCCTCGAAACGTTCGGGACCGGGGCGTGGCAAGCGCCGCCAGGGTGCCGAAGGGAGTGCCGAGCTCGCAGAATGGCGGCCCATACGCTCGATTTCGTAATCAACGGCAGCAACCGCTTCCTCCATGTTGGAGTACCGGTCCACCACTTTGCCATCGAGTCGAATCTCCCAGACCTTCCCGCGACCGGGGCGTTTCAAGACGAGGGCCTCGCTCTTCGCTTGGGACTTGCCCTCGAAGTGAATGCCCACGCCATGACGCCCCAGCGAAAACCATGCGTTTCCCGAGATGGCACGCACCTCGGCATCGACGCGAAGCTGGAGGGGATCGAAGCTTGCGGCGCGCTCCTGGATCTCTCCCAACGTGACCGCGCCGGCCTCCAATTCGAATTCCGGATGATCGAAGAGGATGGCCTGCCAAACGCGGGACGCCTCTCGGACGTCTTCTCCACGCAGATCGAGGTCTCGCGGAGCCCCGAAGAGCGACGGCAGATTGCAGAGGCTTAGGCTCGAGAGGTCCACGAAATCGAGCACCAAACAGTCTCGTTTGGCCGGCGCCAGCCGTGTCCCTCGTCCGACGCACTGGGCATAAAGTCCCTCGGAACGTGTCGGTCGCGCCATCGCGATGCACGAGACTCCGGGATCGTCGAACCCCTCCGTGAGGACAGCCACATTGGTGAGCACTTGAGTGCGTCCCATACGAAAGTCTTCGAGTGCCCGCGCGCGCGCTTCGCGGGGCATTTCGCCGTGGACGATGCCAGAGGGCACGCCAAGGGCGTTCAGCGAACGGCACAAGTTTCGCGCGTGGTTCACGGTAACACAGAAAGCAATGGTTCGGCGGTCACGGGCGAGCTCTTGGATGGACCGTGCGACGAGGGCATTGCGTTCTTCGATGTCGACGGCCTCCGAAAGCTCGGTCACGTCGAAGTCCTGACCGCCCTGGGTGACGCCCCGAAGATCCGCCGCAGTGGAGATGCGAAACCCTCGGAGGGGCGCAAGGAAGCCGTCGCCTATCATTTCGGTGAGCGAGCGCGAATACACGATGCGCTCGAAGACCGTATCGAGACCCTTGCCGTCACCTCGCTCCGTCGTCGCGGTAAAACCCAGGAGTGTTCCGGTCCATTCCGGATCGAACGCGCCGAGTTGGCGCAAAACACGCATGTTGTCGTCGGCCGCCGCATGATGGCACTCGTCGTAGATGACGAGACCGAAGTCCCGTCCGGAGAGCACCTCCTCGAGGCGGGTTTCGTGGAGTGACCGGATCGAGCAAACGAGCACGTGGGCATCTTTGGTTGCCCGATCGGGACCGCGCTCGATGGCGACGATCGCATCTTGGTCGAGCGCGCTAGAAAGCTTGTCTTTGGCCTGAAAGAGAAGCTCCTCCCGATGGGCGAGCACGAGGACTCGGCGCTTCGCCAACTTGGCGAGATGTGCAAAAATGACGGTCTTCCCGGCTCCGGTGGGCAGACACACCAACATTCGCCGAACACCGGAGCGACGCGCAGCGATTACGGCGTCGATCGCGTCACGTTGGTAGGGTCGGAGCGTCGGTGCAGTCATGCGACCGGCGACGCTCTACCACGCGATCGAGCGCCACGCATGCGCCGGCCTTTGCCTGCCCACGTTCCACTCGAAGGGGTCGTATCCCGCGACCCTACGTAGACGTGGGCGACACCATCGGGCGGTTCGAGCGGGAGCGCACGGTCAGCGCCAAATAGGGGGGAGCGAAGGCAAAGGCGTAGAGCACGAGCGAAGTATTTTCCCGCGCGTAGAGGAGGAGGAGAAAAAAGAAGAAGGTAGCCCCCGGTATTCGGGTCACGAGGTCCGCCCGAAGAAGCGACACACGACGCGCGAGAACGAGGGCCGTAAGCGCGAACGAGACCAGCGCGGCCGCGACCACGAACGGGAGCTCGTCTTCTCCACGAGGCAGCCAACGAAAGAAAAACCACCAAGAAGCCACGAGCCACGCGTGAGCGGAGGCTGGACCGGCAAGGAGCACCGACGTTCGTCCGCGCACGAGCGCCGCACCAAATGCGAAATAGCCCCAACCGAGAATCCCTACGATGGGGACGCGGAACGGGCCGGGCTCGGTCCAATGCCACAGGCCAGTGGCGACCGCGATAGGCTCGATGAGCGATGCGTCGGCGACCACGAGGGCCATGACGACGAATG
>JAYUKI010000548.1:0-4125 GCA_043764595.1 Myxococcales bacterium
GGGCGCTCCTACGTGCGGACGCGACTTCGTCTCGAGCTTCCCGCTCGCGTGGTCGGCGGACTGCAAGACCATGACCCTCCCCAACGTGCTCCGCAACGATTCCTGCACCGGCGGCGGGCTCTTCTACAGCGGCCGTATGACCAAGATTCAGTGAGCGCGTGAGCGAGGCGCTTGGCCCGATGGCACACCTTCACTATCGGGCCCGCTCTCTGGCGCGTTCACCGGCGCATGTGGAGGGCCACGCTGGCCGACAAGTTGCGGGAGATCGCCAAGTCGCTCGATATGGAGTTCTCCCTGGACGACGACCCGCATGTCTTCTGGATACGTGCCCACGGCCAGACGCCCGAAGGTGACGAGGTCTTCATGGTTCGTGTCGTCTTGGATCACGCCGGCCAACGATCATAGCCGCGAGATCCACCACGAAGAGCTCGAGCGGCGTCGCGAGCGCGATGCGGTCCCCTGAGGGTGAAGCGCTGAAGAGCCTCGGAAGGTCGAAAGGCAACCCCGACGCAGGAGCTTGGGCGCGCCTCACCCTCTCGACGTGGCAAGGCACCATCGTGCGCTGTGCCTACGATCCGGAAGAGTCCTTCGCGCCGGACGAAAACACCTACGAAGACGAAGAGGCCAAAGACATCGCACGACGCGGCACGTTCGTCTGCTCGGCGGCGGGCACCGCGCTCTTCGCCGTCGACGACGCGGAAGGCACGCGGCTCTACGAGCTCCAAGAAGAAGCTCCGCCCGTCGCACTCGGTACGTTCGTCGAGTGGCTTCACGAGGGGGCGGCGCTCGCGCGTGGGGCATAACGAGCGCGCCTCATCGCAGCGCGCTCAAGGTCCTGCGTCGCCGCGCGCGGCGCGTTTGCACGGATACAGGCCGAACGGGGACAGACTCTTTCCTGCCGGTCGTAGACGCGATGCACGACAACGGGGCCACCGCGTGCAGCCGGGAGCGATACTTCCGCGTGCGGTTTCTTCGGACGTGCAGGGACGAGCTTCCTATGCGCTCGTGGCGTCGAAGGCACGGGTCCTCGCCTCCGGCGACTCGCGAGGCGCAAGCGTCCGGGACTGGACCGCTGGCTACTCGAACGATCTCGGGGTGGACGGGGACGCGCCGCCGGGGACTGCGGGGAGGATTCGACCGGCGTTGACGCTAAGGGGCGCTCGTACGGGCATAGAAAAGAGCGCCGGGACTTCTCCGTGTTCAGGGGCGGCGTCCGCATTGCCCCGACGCAGCCGCCCGTGCTGAAGGCCGAGCGGAAATTGAGGCGCCTTTCGAAAAGAATACGCAACGGCCAAGCCCTCACTGCCGACAGAGCGTCACGAAAGGCGGCTCATCATGAAAAGGCTTGGACTCAATCTCATCGTGCTCGGACTCGTTGGGCTTTCTGTCGCATGCTCCGGCGGAGGAGACGACCCCGCCCCGTTCCAAAGCGCGGGTCCTACGCTCTCGGAGCGTCTCGAAGCCGATCTTGGGACACCGGTTTCTTCGGACGTGCAGGGACGAGCTTCCTATGCGCTCGTGGCGTCGAAGGCACGGGTCCTCGCCTCCGGCGACTCGCGAGGCGCAACCGTCCGGGACTGGATCGCTGGCTACTCGAACGAGCTCGGGGTGGACGGGGACGCGCTCGAAGTCCGAGCGGAGGGCGTGGACGCCTTGGGAATGCACCACGTTCTAGTGAGCTCGCTCGCCAAGGGCACGCGCGGAGACGGCGCCGGGATCGACATCGTCACCGACCCGGAAGGCCGCTTCGTTTCGTTCTCGGGGCACCTTCCTCCCGCGGACCTCGGCACGCCGAAGATCTCGGAGACCGAAGCGAAATCCCGGGCGCTGGCCGGAGCCGCCGAGGACGCTCCTGACGTGAGCCACGAGGTGGTCTCGACCGAGCTCGAGGTCTATAGTCCAAACGGTCCGGTCAGTGAGCCCGACGCAACCCTCGCTTACCGTGTCGTCACACCGATCCTGACTCTTTGGGTCGACGCCAAAACGGGGGACATCCTCGGAAAGGCGGCCAATGACGAAAGCGTGGCGGCCTTCTCGGCAGAGGATGCTTTCAAGTCTCCAATTCCGGCTTCCTACCAGCGAACGGGCAAACAGCTCGAAGTCGAAACGTACCGGTGGGATGCCACTAAGCACCAGCTCGCAAGCGTGCGGACGGGCAGCCGAATCGTGGCGAAGCAATTCAACGGGTTCGACGCGAGCGGGAGGCGCCTGGACGTAGGTCCCATCATGAGCAATGATCCCACCCGCTTCGACGTTGGCTATGACGGGTACCAGGGGAAGAACAAGCCCCGATCCCACGCCGGCATTGCCGACCAGGTCGCCGTGGATGCCATGCACAACGTAGCTCTCGCTGATGCGTTCTTCCGCAAGAACTTCGGCCGCGGCCCTATCTCGGGCAACGACCCAGCGTTCGGCGACGGAATCGACGTGGTTCTCCACGCGAACGTTGCGATCCGCCTCGAGAATGGAAGGCTCGTCGAAGCCGACGATCGAGACAACGCCGCGTACAGCCTGAGCACCAAGAAGATCTATTTCGGGGATGGCACGATGGTGGCCTCAGGGGCGGGCGCGTCTCGGCCGGAGAACCAAATGCTGCCAACGGCGCTCGCGCTCGACGTCGTCGGCCACGAGCTCACCCATGCATTCACGGAGGGGCGGATCGGCACCACTGGGGAAGCGGGAGCCCTCAACGAAGGGATTGCCGATGTCGTCGGCCAGATCTTCGAGCAATCGGTCGAGAAGAATCCACGGAACGCTGCCACACTTGCCGAGCGCATCTGGCACAAAGGTCAAGGCGGCGGTCGCAACTTCGCCCACCCCGAGCGGGGCCTGCCGCTCAACATGTTCACCGTCATCGGCCAGAAGAACAAAAGCTATCCCAACCACGTCCTCAACCAGCACTGTACCAAGCCGAGCGGGAACAACACGGGCGGCAAGGTCACTCGGGACCCTCCCACGTTCGCAAACGACCAAGGCTGTGTTCACGCCAACTCGCTCATAGTGAGCCACGCGTGGTATCTTATGACGTTTGGCGGCGAGAACGCCGGCGACGGAAAGCTCTTGCCGCTCACGCAGGTCGACGGAATGGCCAATCAAGAGAACTCGAACAAACTCTGGCTCGCGTCGCTCGGAATGGCATCACAGAAAGGTTGGGTACCGACCGCCACACGCGACTTCGTGAGCCTCGCTCGGTTCCAACTCGCAGCGACCTACGCCCTCTTTCCCGCCGAGGTACGATCCGTCGGATGCGCGTGGATGGCTGTAGGCGTGCTCTCCGAAGCCGACACGGACAAGCTAGGGCTCGCCTGCCAGAGGTTCTCGAGGAGCCCGGTGTGCTGGCGGTACGATCCACTGCGGGGAAAGGTCTCCGCCAAGGATGGAGTCTACTGCAACCCAGGAGCCGATGACGCCTACTATACTTGCCAGAACGGGCAGATTTTGGCCGGCGACACTTGCCCGTTCGATCCTGCCTCGACCCGCGCACTCGTGTGCGCCATAGGAAACCCCAGGACGCGCGAAGCAAAGGTGGTCCCGAGCGGACAGAAGCCGTGCGAAAGCGCATACCCATGAAAAAGCTCCTGGTCGTGACCATCAGCCTCGGGGTTTTGTTCGCGGCGGCGCGAGCAAAGGCGGGGATCCTCACTCAAGCGCCTGGTGACGACTCGTGCAAGCCCATTTCGTTGGCTCCCTACTCGTGGCCTTTCGAGCAGCGCGTGAGCTACTGGAAGAACAAGATATACCTTGCGGCAGCGGGCGAAGACGCTCGAAAAGCGTACTCCGCCGAGTGGGCACTCTTCGAGCTCAAGAAACCCACCATTCCGCGAAGGTACGCGGGCTATGGGCACCTTAGCTATTGGGGACTTCTGCCCTTCCGCGTGAGGTCAGCTTCCGAGCCACGCAAGGGTACGGGCCTCTTCGTTCGTGGCCTTTCGAACGAAGCTGCCCTGGCGTTCGTTCGAGAGCATCGGGTCGAGCTCGGGGTCCCCACAGCGCCCGAGCTAGTCCACGTCACCGAGCCTGTCGTCGTGGTGAAAAGCTGCTACGGAGACAGCCTGGTCGACGAGTTGCCTCGTCTTCGCACGTGGACCTTCACGCAGGTTCCTCTCGGCCCTGTCGGCGTCGCGT
>JAYUKI010000549.1:0-4122 GCA_043764595.1 Myxococcales bacterium
AGCCAGAAGCGCTACGCCGCGGCCCACGAAAAGGGCACGTTCAAAGACGAAATCGCAGCCCTCGAGATCGCGCAGAAGAAGGCCACCGTCTCGTTCGACAAGGACGAGCACCCCCGCGCCACGACCACCGCCGAGATCCTCGCCAAGCTGGCTCCCGCCTTCAAGAAGGACGGCGTGGTCACGGCCGGCAACGCGTCGGGCATCAACGACGGCGCAGCGTGCCTCGTGCTCACCACCGAAGAATTCGCAAAGTCGAAGGGCCTCGTTCCGCTCGCTCGCATCGTTTCGTGGGGCGTCGCTGGCGTGGAGCCCAGCCTCATGGGCATCGGCCCCGTTCCGGCGATCAAGCACGCCCTTGCGCGCGCCGAGCTCACGCTGAAAGACATGGACCTCGTCGAAGTGAACGAGGCCTTCGCCGCCCAGTACCTCGCCTGCGAAAAAGAGCTCGGCCTCGATCGCGAGCACACCAACGTGAACGGTGGCGCCATCGCCATTGGTCATCCCCTCGGCGCCAGCGGCGCACGCATCACGACCCACCTCACGTACGAGCTCCGCCGCCGCAACGCCAAGTACGCCGTTGGCAGCGCATGCATCGGCGGAGGCCAGGGCCTCGCCGTGCTGCTCGAACGCCTCTAATCCTTCAGGTGGTCACGAGAGCCCTTCGCGAGCTTTGCCTCGCGAGGGGCTTTCTCTTTTTGCCTCGCGTGGCTTCCGCCGACTTGCCACGTACATATGTAGAATGCATGCGACTCCCGCGAGGGCGATGACGGGCGCGTCTCCGAAGCGCACGTAGAACGTCGGAGGCGTCTCGAGAAGCGCGACCTCCACCTCGACGGCTTTCGGGAACGTCGCGTCGTAGCGAAACCGAACGGCTCCCGTCGCGTCCACGAGAGACGTGGGGCCGAGATTCACGGCGCGCGCCAAGTCGCGTCGGGTCTCGATGGCGCGAAGCACCGAGAGTCGCAGGTGAAGCTCGCCTTCGGCGCTTCCGGAGAACCATGCGTCGTTCGTCAGGTTCACGAGAACGTTCGGCGCGCCGCTCATGGCCTCGCGTCCCGCTTCGGGCAAATTGTCCTCGTAACATACGAGAATTCCAGCACGAATTCGGCCAGCCACGAGCGGCGTGCTCTCGGTTCCCGGCACGAGCCCCGTCCCTCGTGCGAACGTCTTTTTCATCCACGGGATCTCTTCGGCGAACGGCACGTGCTCCCCGAACGCGAGCAGATGCCGTTTGTCGTACGGGGCCGACAGACTGCCGTCCGCGCGCGCCACCATCACGGAGTTCGTCGACGCTTGGGCATTCTTGCTCAGAGTCAGGCCCACGATCACGGGCCCTCGGAGCCCGACCGCCAGCACGGACCGCTCGGTGAACGCCGGAGGGCTCTGCCGCGAGCCGTGCGAGAGCGTGTACGGAAACGCCGCTTCGGGCCACACGGTCACGTCCACGTCGTGGGACTCGGCGACTTTCGTGAGATCGTGCAGTCGTTTCGTGATGGTCGTCGCTGCAGATGGCTCCCATCGAACGGTGGCTTCCGTGCTGGGCTGAATGAGCCCAATGCGCGCTTTTTTTGCGTGCGCGCGAGCCTCTTCGATCGCGATGCGGGCGTGCGCGCCGTAGCCCAGCACGACGACCATGATGGCGCCCGCGGCGAAAGCGTGTCTCGCGCGAACCCGCCCCTTTTTGGTCAGCGCCTCCACCACGAGCGCGCATACGAGGGCCACCACGAGGCTTACGCCACGCTCGCCGAGGGTGTCCGCCGACTGCACGAGGACGGGCCACGGCGAGAGCCCTCCAGCGGGGGTCCACGGGAAGAGGGCCGGAGCGAAGAAGCCGGCGTAAACACCGACGGCGAACGCGAGAAACGTGGGCACGCCCCGCTTGCGAAGTCCGACGGCAAGCCCGCCCGCGAGAGCCCACGAGAGGCCCTGTGCGAACGACAGAAGCGCCCATGCGAGCCACGCGACGGCGTGAGGGAGCGACGTAAAGCGTTCGATGACCGCGGGGACGAATCGGAGGGCGACGAGGTTCGCGCCGGCACCGAAAAAGAGCCCGTAGAGGGCCCCCACGCGCCACGTGTCCGGCCTGCGGAGGAGCCAGGCGAAGCCCATCAGACCCACGAAAACGAGGACGTGCAGATCCGTGGGAGGAGCGGTCAGCGCGAAGACGGCGCCACAAACGAGCGCGAGCGCCGATCCGACGAAGCGGGGACGGCGCTCGAGCGCTGGAAAAGTCATGCGAACGGGATAACCGATTGGTCCTTCGCTTGTTCCGTGAAAAAGGCGGTCAGAAGTAGAAGGTGATGCCGCCGTTCACGAGCGCGCCACCCGAGGTGTTCGTGGTGCGGCCGGAAGCGTCGATGAACTCCACTCCGCCACGGTTGTCCACGCGGGAGCGAACGAACCCACGGACGTCGAAGTTCAGGGCCACCACACGCGAGAGCCGAATCTCGATGCCGGCGCCGCCTTGGCCGCCGAAGTACGTGTATTTCTGGTCGCCGTAGCTGTAGTAGCCGCCGCCATACTTGCTGCTCGTGTCCCAGGTGTCCGAGCCTTCCGAGACACGGGCGCTCGAGAGGCCGATGCCTCCCAAGAGGTAGAACTGGGCGCGGCTCTTCGGGTTCAAGTAGACGAGGGCGTTCATGGTGCCCATGGTCTCGGTGCGACGGAAGCCGTTGTAGTCCGTGCCTCCGGCAACGTCGATGTTCGCCTCGATGGCGAATGCGGGGACGGGGCGAAAGCGCAGACCTAGCCCGATGAGACCCATCGCGGCGTCGCCCGAGCGGCCCGAGCCCATGGCAATGCCGCCAAGGTGGAGGTTCAGGCCCCACTCGCGGTGCGGAATGCGGGGGCGCGGGGTGTAGTGGTAGACCTGCGGCGCTTCACGCGGAGCAACGATCACGACGGGCGGCGGAGGTTGGTAGACCACCACGGGCGGCGGTGCAGCGGGGGCTGCTTGCGGTGCAGTGGGGGCCGCAGGTTGTGCGGGGGCTGCCGCAGGTGGAGTCGTGGCCGGCGGGGCGTCCGCACAGAACCAGCTTCCGGGAGGACAGTTCGCGTCTTGGGCGTGTGCGAGGCTGGGCACCGCGGAGATCGCGGCGAACGCGAGGACCGAGGCGATCGAACGGGAACGGGAAGACGGAAAGTTCATGGGCGGACGCTCCTGCCGACGGGCGGTCACTCTGGGCTGCTAAGAAACCAACCTGACGGAACGGTAGGGACGTAGCAACACGAGTGCCACGCCCGCGGTGGAGATTGTGGCCGATTTTCCTGCCCACGTCGTCCTCGGATGTTGACCGCCGTTCACGGGCCGACGACAACGGCTGTCGTCGGCCGTTTCTCCCGCGGCCGCCACGTCGAGGTCTCCCGACCCCGAATTTGTCTCCCGAGGGAAAGAGAGCTGCTCAAACGTGCATCCTTCCGAGCCCATCGTTCGCCTCAAGCCTGGCCACATCCAGCCGGTCTGGGCAGGTCATCCGTGGGTGTTCGCCCAAGCGGTCGAGGAGGTACGTGGGGGCGCGACCCCGGGCGACACGGTTCGGGTGGAGGATCCGCGTGGCAATTTCTTGGGCCGAGGCTTCTATTCGCCGAAGTCCGCCATCGTGGTTCGTGTCATCACGCGCGACCAGGAAATCCCGCTCGACGCGGCGTTCTTCCACGCACGGCTCGAGTCCGCCCTCGCGAGGCGTATCCGCATGGGCCTCGGCGGCGAGGAGACCGACGGCTATCGGCTCGTCCACTCCGAAGGCGACGGCTTGCCTGGGCTCATCGTGGACCGCTTTCGCGACGTCCTCGTGGTGCAGCTTCTCACCATCGGCATGAAGGTCCGCGAGAACCTCGTGCTGTCCGCGCTCACGGATCTGCTTGCACCAAAGGCCATCGTGGATCGCACTCCGGAGTCGTCGGCAAAAGCCGAAGGCTTCCAGCGAGGCGAGGGCGTCCTGCGAGGTGCGTTCGACGGCGAGCTCGTCTTCCGTGAACGCGGACTCGACTTTCGCCTCCCCAAAGAGCTCGGTCAAAAGACGGGCTACTACTTCGACCAGCGCGGGCTTCGTGCACGCGTCGAGTCGCTGTCGAAGGGCAAGCGTGTCCTCGATGCCTACGGGTACGTGGGCTCGTTCGCGC
>JAYUKI010000550.1:0-1229 GCA_043764595.1 Myxococcales bacterium
CAGATGAACGCGAGGTTGTGCGAACGGTCCATGCCCTTGATGGCATAGAGGCGGTCGATGGCCTTCTTGTTCATGAGGTCGCACCCGAGCCCGTACACCGTGTCCGTCGGGTACGCGATGACCTCGCCGGCCTCGAGGGCCTCTACGGCGCGGCGGATTTTTCGGGGCTCCGGGTGGTCCGGATAGATCTCGAGGATCATAACGCCGCGCGAGATACCTCACCGCAGGCCTGAGGCGCAATCGCCTTCTTGGTCGCTCTCGTGTGAGAGGTTCGAAAAGAAACACGCCCCGAACGACGAATCGTTCGAGGCGCGGTTCATGTCACGCGGAGCAGTCGAGCTGCTCGCGTGTCGGTCTCAGAAGTGGCCGTGGCCTTCGTGACCGCCGCCGCCCGAGGGCTTCTCGTCCTTGGGGCGCTCGGCAACGAGGCACTCCGTGGTGAGCATGAGGCTGGCGACCGAAGCCGCGTTCTGGAGGGCCGTGCGAACGACCTTGACCGGGTCGATGACGCCCTGGGCAATGAGGTTGCCCCAGGTGTCGTTCGCCGCGTTGTAGCCGAAGTCGTCTTTGCCTTCTTTGACCTTGTTCACGACGATCGAGCCTTCGAGGCCCGCGTTCGCGACGATCTGGCGGAGGGGTTCCTCGATCGCGCGGCGGATGATCTTCACGCCGAACATCTGCTCGTCGTCGAGCTTGAGGCCGTCGAGCGCGGTCTGCGCGCGGATGAGCGCGACGCCGCCGCCAGGAACGATGCCTTCTTCGACGGCCGCGCGGGTCGCGTGGAGGGCGTCTTCGACGCGGGCCTTCTTCTCCTTCATCTCGGTCTCGGTGGCCGCGCCGACCTTGACGACGGCGACGCCGCCGACGAGCTTGGCAAGGCGCTCCTGGAGCTTCTCACGGTCGTAGTCCGACGTGGTGTTCTCGACCTGGGCGCGGATTTCCGCGATGCGGCCCTTGATCTTCTCTTTGTCGCCCGCGCCATCGACGATGGTCGTGTTGTCCTTGTCGAGCGAGACGCGCTTGGCGCGGCCGAGGTCACTGATGGTGACGTTCTCGAGCTTGAGGCCGAGCTCCTCCGCGATGACCTGACCACCGGTCAAGGTCGCGATGTCCTTGAGCATTTCCTTGCGGCGATCGCCGAAGCCGGGGGCCTTGACGGCGGCGCAGTGAAGCGTGCCACGGAGCTTGTTGACGACGAGGGTCGCGAGGGCTTCGCCTTCGATGTCCTC
>JAYUKI010000551.1:0-14812 GCA_043764595.1 Myxococcales bacterium
TTCTTCCGAGACGATACGTGCCCCATCGGGGTCGTTCTCGAGGCCGGGAACCTGGGGGGTTGCGTCGCGCATTTCGGGGCACGGGTTATTCCCGACCGCTCCAAGGTCCGCAAGCGATTTGGTGAGGCAGGCGAACTTGGTGCCGACCCGCCCGGAGAATTCGTCCGTCCTCGAGCCCTTCGCCAGGCTCGCGCTTTCGGCGCATTCCGCTACGACGCGGCGCGAAACGTCGGTCGCTAGCTAGACGAGGTACTCGTCGCCGAGATCGAGGACCGTCAGGTTCACGCCCTTGATGCGTGCGCACTCGCGCTCCACCTTCGCCTGGAAGACCGGCTTGATGTGGTAGAGCAGAGTCGGGACGTCCTTCGGTGCGCGAAGCTTGCGAAGCTCCTCGCCGAGAGTCTTCGGAGTGTGGTGGCCGCTTATCGTGGCGAGCCGCTGTTGCTCGTCCGGGAAGCTTACCTCCATCAGGAGCGCGTCGAGGCTCGGCAGCTCGGCGGCGGCCTCCCACAGGCGGTTGGTCGGACCCGTGTCGCCGCTGTAGATGATGGACTTTTTGCCGCGCTGGACGATGAATGCGCAGGTCTCGATGGTGTGGCTCACCTCGATGGCGCGGACCGTGTATCCGACGAGGTCGATGGGGCGCTCCGGCACGAGCGGCACGTAGCGAATGGCCGGTGCAGAAGCCGTCGGAATGACCGAAAAATCAGGCCAAACCAGGTCGTTGAAGAAGTGTTTCTTCAGCACTCCGAGCGTGAACTTGGTGCCGCACACGAGGAGCGGTGGCATCCCGCATTGGGTGCGATTGTCGGCGATCGTGGCGAGGTCTCGCACGTGGTCGAGGTGCGCGTGGCTCACCAGGACGGCCTTGAGCCTGCATTGTGCACGCAAATCGAGGCCACTGGTGAGCGCGCCCGCGTCGATCGCGAGCGCACCGTCGAGCACGAACGCGCTCGTTCGGTGCTTGGGCGTCTCTCCGCCGTGGCAACCGGCGACGAAAAGCCGCACGCCTAGCTCTGTCCCGCCGCGCGGGCGGGTCGGCTCCCGACGGGAGCGCGGGAGGCGTGAAGGAGTGAAAAGAACATGACGAACGTCAGGTTACCCTTCGTCGTTCGGGCAAGTCAAAATCGGTGCCGGAGCAGCGACGGTCGTGGCAAGCGCCGGCGCTCCCCAACGCGCTATCGTTCGACCATGAGCGCGCGAACGCACTCGCTGGTCCTGGCCATCGTCGCGACCGATGCCACCTTCCTCCGGGCACGCTACGGGGAGGGCGAAGCCTTCATCGGCAAGTGCCTCCACTGCGGAAAACGGCTCGTGGTCGCGATGGATGGAACCCCGATAAGCCGCGCGACCATCGAGCACATCCTCCCACGCGGCCACGGTGGCACCGACGCGCTCGAGAACCTCGGGCTGGCGTGCGCGAGCTGCAACTCGGAGAAAGGCGTACGGCACGACGCTCAATCCCGGTTCGACGGGCGCCTTGCAGAGGTGGTCGCCGCGCTTGCTGCGAAACGGAAGGAGCGTTGGGTGGAGCCGAGCGAAGAGCTCGTCGTCCGCCACACGCGCCTGCTCGAGCGCTCGACGACCGCAAGCCGCGAAAAGAAACGGCGTCGCTGAGGCGCCACAAAAGCGAAGCGCCCCGCAAGCTTCGACAGCTCGCGGGGCGTCTGCGTCTGCGTTTGATGAGGCACGGCTCGGACGAGCCGTGCGCGCGGGTCAATCCATGTCGAAATCGCCGCCGCCCATACCGCCCATGCCGCCCATACCGCCCATGCCGCCCATGCCGCCACCGCCGCCGCCGCCCGCGGGAGAAGCCTTCTTGGGCTTGTCCGCGATGATGGCTTCGGTGGTGAGCATCATGCCGGCGACGCTGGCTGCGAACTCGAGGGCCGAGCGAACGACCTTCGTGGGGTCGATGACGCCAGCCTTGACGAGGTCTTCGTAGACTTCGGTCGCGGCGTTGAAGCCGAACGAGCCCGAGCCCGCGCGAACCTTGTCCACGACGACGGAGCCTTCGGCGCCCGCGTTCTTCGCGATCTGGCGGAGGGGTTCCTCCACGGCGCGCTTGACGAGGTTGACGCCGAACTGCTGCTCGCCTTCGAGCTTCAGGTTGTCGAGAGCCTTGCTTGCGCGAAGGAGCGCGACGCCGCCGCCGGGGACGATGCCTTCTTCGACGGCCGCGCGGGTCGCGTGGAGGGCGTCTTCGACGCGGGCCTTTTTCTCTTTCATCTCGGTCTCGGTGTGCGCGCCGACCTTGACGACGGCAACGCCGCCGGCAAGCTTCGCGAGGCGCTCCTGGAGCTTCTCACGGTCGTAGTCCGACGTGGTGAGCTCGACCTGCTTGCGGATCGACTCCACGCGGGACTTGATGTCCTTCGCGTCGCCGGCGCCGTCGATGATGATGGTGTTGTCCTTGTCGATCGTGACGCGCTTGGCGGAGCCAAGGTCCTTGATCGTGACGGCATCGAGCTTGAGGCCGAGGTCGTCCGAGATGACCTGACCACCGGTCAAGATCGCGATGTCCTTGAGCATTTCCTTGCGGCGATCGCCGAAGCCCGGGGCCTTGACGGCCGCGACCTTGAGGAGCCCACGGAGGCGGTTCACGACGAGGGTCGCGAGCGCTTCGGCCTCGACGTCCTCGGCCACGATGAGCAGCGGGCGGCCGTCACGGGCGATTTGCTCGAGGAGCGGGATGATGTCCTGCATCGACGAGATCTTCTTCTCGGTGACGAGGATGACCGGGTTCTCGAGCTCGGCCGTCATCTTCTCCGTGTTGGTCACGAAGTAGGGCGAGAGGTAGCCGCGGTCGAACTGCATGCCTTCGACGACCTCGAGCGCGGACTCCATGCCCTTCGCTTCTTCGACCGTGATGACGCCTTCTTTGCCGACCTTTTCCATCGCCTCGGCGAGCATGTCGCCGACGGACTGGTCGCCGTTCGCGCTGATCGTTCCGACCTGCGCGATGTGGGCCTTGTCCTGCGTGGGGATCGAGAGCTTCTTGATCTCGGCGACCATGGTCTCGACCGCGGCGTCGATGCCACGCTTGATGTCCATGGGGTTGTGGCCGGCTTCGACGAGCTTGAGGCCGTTCATGTAGATCGCCTGCGCGAGCACGGTGGCCGTGGTCGTGCCGTCGCCCGCCTTGTCGTTCGTCTTCGAGGCCACTTCGCGCACCATCTGCGCGCCCATGTTCTCGAACTTGTCGGCGAGCTCGATTTCCTTGGCGACGGTGACGCCGTCCTTCGTGATCACCGGCGAGCCGTAGCTCTTCTCGATGACGACGTTCCGGCCCTTGGGGCCGAGGGTCACCTTCACCGCATCGGCGAGGAGGTTGACGCCGTTGAGGATGCGCGTGCGCGCGCTGCGGCTGTAAATGATCTGCTTGGCGCTCATAGGAGTCTTTCCTTCGCTTTCAATCGGTAAGTCAGAGAGAAGAAGCTCGTGTCACTTGTCGAAGACGGCGAGGATGTCGTCCTCGCGGAGGATGACGTGCTCTTCTCCGTCGAGCTTCACTTCGGTGCCCGAGTACTTGCCGAAAAGGATGCGGTCGCCGGCCTTGACTTCGAGGGCCGCGATCTTGCCGTTGGTCAGCACTTTGCCGTTGCCGACGGCGACGACGAGGCCTTCGAGGGGCTTCTCTTTGGCGCTGTCCGGGATGATGATCCCGCCCTTGGTCTTCTGCTCTTCTTCGGTACGCTTGACGACGATGCGGTCAAGGAGGGGGCGAACTTTCATGGGGTAATCCTGGGTCGAGAGTTTGAAGCGCCCGCGTGTGCCGCGGTGGGTGAACCCGCGTGAACCAGCGAGTGGGTCCACACCGGAGTGGAGGCTTGTTAGCACTCACCCTAGATGAGTGCCAGCGCGCGGAAAGCTAATCCCCTCCGCATGTCCGTCAAGCCCACACGGGGTCGAAATGCTCACCCAGCCCCTTCATGGGTCGGATTTCGGCGCCAAACCCCCTCCAGCTCCTTTTTCACGCGTCCGGCCCACGGTGCGCCTCGCGCCTTTTGTCGGGCGTGGTATCGAACTTTGGCTTGGTCGAAGGCCTTCATGTGGGTGAGCTCGTCGCTGGCAAGTACCGGCTCGTCACCCCGCTCGGCGAGGGCGGGATGGGGATCGTGTGGGCAGCGGAGCACGAGGTCACCAAGCGCAAAGTCGCGCTGAAGTTCCTCCGCTCGAAGGGGCGACCTCGTGGGGCGCGTGACGCCGCGTTGGCCCGCGAGCGTGCGCTTCGGGAAGCCCGCGCCTCCGTCGCGGTGGACGACGTACGGGTTCTTCCCATCGACGACGTCGTCGAGCACGACTCGGAAGCCGTGCTCGTCATGGAGCGCTTGGACGGCGAGACGCTGCGCCAGCGAATCGCGAGAGACGGAAAGCTTCCGTTCTCCGTGGCGCGCCCGTTTTTGGTGGCGATCGCCGAGGCGATGGTCGCGGCGCACGCGAAGGGCGTGGTCCACCGGGATCTCAAGCCGGACAACGTCTTCTTGCTCGAGCGACCGACGGCGGAGGTGCCCCTCAAGATTCTCGACTTCGGCATCGCAAAGCTCGCCGCCGAGGTCCTTGGTGAAGGGAACGAAGCGCCGCTCACGGCCACGGGGGCCATGCTCGGCACTCCGGTCTACATGTCTCCCGAACAAGGTTTCGGTGAGAGCGACGTGGATGCCCGCTCGGATGCATGGTCGTTCGGCGTGATCGCGTACGAGCTTCTCGCGGGCGAGCGCCCGGTACGAGGCGACAACCTGGGCCAAGTACTGAAAGCCATCGCCCAAGGATCCCGCCCGAAGCTAGAGGACGCTCGGACCGATGCGCCCCGGGCCGTCTGCCATGCCGTGGATGCCCTTCTCGTAAGCGATCGCGAAGTTCGCGGAACGCTTGCACAATTTCTCGATGCGCTGGCGCAGCCCGAGCACGCTCAGCCCGAGCACGCTTCGGCGACCGTTTTGGAGACGCGAGCGTCGGTCGCGTCCAAGCCGGCGCGAAAGGTTTGGGCGAGGATCGGTGGGATTCTCGCTCTTGCGGTGGTGGGCGCGGGCGCGGCAAGCGCGGTCGTCATGGGCCGGGCTTCTGTGTCCCTATCGAGCGTAGCGGCGACCACCTCCGTCACGGCTCCGACGCCGGTGCCGCTCGTGCTCGCCTCGGGCCCCGCGACCCCCTCGTCGTCGGCGCCAGGTTTCGCGGTGCCCGTGCCGACCTCGTCTGCTCATCATGCTTCGCTGCACTTTGTTCCCTCGTCCAAGCCGGCGCCTTCTGCGCCTTCTGCGCCTTCTGCGCCTTCCCCGCCTTCTCCGTCCGCGCCGAAGGTCGACGACCGGGGTGCCGGCGGGGTCGTCGTAAAGCCCCCGTTTTGAGCCATGCGCCTACGCCACTTCCCCCACCCTCGCGTCTTGCTCGCTGTCATCGCCATGGGCGCGCTTGCCCCGAGATCCTCGCGCGCGGACGACGAGGAAGACGCACGCCGAGCGTTCGTTACGGGGAGCGAGCGTGTAAAAGAAGCCCGCTGGGCCGAGGCTCTCGAGGCGTACGAGCTCTCCGCGGCCAAGCGTCCTCATCCGGTCACGACCTTCAACCTCGGCGTCTGCGAGCGCGCGCTCGGACACGCGACGCGGGCTGAGCGCAGGCTTCTGGAGGCCCTCGAGGCCGAGGCGAAGACGCCGCATGTGCTGCCGGATCCCGTTCGTCGCGACGCGGAGGCCTTTCTCGCGGAGACCCGAGCCACTCTCGTGGAAATCGACGTCGAGCTTTCGCCGGCAGACGCCGGAATGCTCGTCGATGGCCGCCCACTCGAGTCTTCGGGTCTCGCCGAAGACGGGATCGCGACGCGCGTGGCAGGTCTTGCGTTGCCGGGCCGGTCCGACCCTACCCGCGCGCCCACCGGAAAGACCACACGCTTTCGCCTCCGGGTCGACGCGGGAACCCATGTTCTTTTGCTCTCGCGGCCCGGATTCGCGGACGTCGTTCGCCGCGCAACGTGGGCCCCCGGGACTCGGGCTCGCGGGACCGAGGGGCTCGTGTTGGCGCTCGACCGGTTGCCGGGCAGGCTCGCGGTCAGTAGCGCTCCGCTCGGCGGCGTCGTGACTCTGGACGGCCTCGATGTGGGCGAAGCTCCCGTGGCGCTCGAACGGGCCGCAGGAGCCCACCACGTGCGTGTGCGAAAGCCAGGCTTTTTGCCTTACGAAATCGACGTCGTTCTCGGCGCAGGGCAGACCACGAGCCTCGACGCGAAGCTCCGCGTGGAGACCCCGTCCGTGCTCGGGCGATGGTGGTTCTGGACCGGCGTCGCGTCGGTGGTCGCGGGGGCTGCGGTCGTCACGTATTTCGCGGCACGCCCAGCCCCCGAAGTTCCTCCAGCCAACGGAGGCGGCCTCGGTTGGATCGTCTCCGTGCCTTGATGCCGCACCGCTCGACCCCTCCCGAGGTCGCTCGCGGCCGTGGAACGTGAGCACAACGCGACGCGGCTAGTTGCAAGCCTTGCAGTACGTGTCGCAGTTGCTCGAAGAAGACTTGCACGAGGTGTCGTCTGGATCGCAGCAGCTCGACCCCTTTTTTGGCCCTTCGTTGGTGCATTTGCACGAGCCGTTTTGGCACTGGTACTCTTTCGTGCACGAGCTGGAGCTGGAGCTGGAGCTGCCGTTGTCGCCCCCCGTGCCACCGCTCGACCCGTCCGACGAGCAGGCTGCAAGGGTGGTGACGAGGCCGAGGACGAGTAGGGTCGCGAACGCTTTCATGAGGAAGGCTCCTTGGGATCTTTCGTTGACGCGGTCCGTCCGCGCGCCACGAAGACGGGGGCTCCACTGAGGTGTCGCAAAAAAAGCGACACCGGCCTCAACCCCCGCGCGATCCTCGTCAGGTACGCGGGCCGAGCAGGCGAACCAGGGACACGTCCACTTGGCTCCGGCAAAGTCGCGTGATGCTGTCGAGCTCGACCGTCGACACGCGAAGCTCTTTGGCGAGCTTGTCTCGGGTGCCGAGGGCCAAGGCTTCGCGGGCTTGGGCGACCCAGCGCGCCGCCGTAGCCCGGTGCACGCCGTAGAGGGCGCCGATGCCGTCGACGTTCATTCCATCGACGATCGCCAGCCGCAGCACGCTTCGCTCGCGTTCGGGAAGCGTGCCAAGGGCAGACTGAAAAGCCTCCTTGAACGGCTCGCGGTAGCGGGTCAGCAGCAACTCGAGCTCGGGATCTCCCAGAGCGCCTGCGGCATCGCGGAGCTCTTCGTCGGCGTCCCGTTTGCCCGGATCGCCGGGACGCTTGGCGCGGCGCAAGAGGTCGAGGGCCGCGCGCGCCACGACGGCACGCAACCATGCGGAAAGTGGCCCTTTTCCTGAGTAGTCTGCGATGCGAGCAGGGCCGCCTTCGCGCGGAAGGAAGAGTCGCTCGCGGACGGTCTGGGTGACCTCGTCTTCTCCTTCGGGGCCAAGCCGAAACCGCGAGAGGGCCGACCGAAGCAGCGGTGCGTAGGCCTTCTCGAACGCCGTCGAGGCCCCGCGGGCGCCAGTGGCAC
This sequence comes from Myxococcales bacterium, assembly GCA_043764595.1. Classification (GTDB taxonomy): domain Bacteria; phylum Myxococcota_A; class Polyangia; order Polyangiales; family Polyangiaceae; genus JAAFHV01. The sequence goes on from JAYUKI010000551.1 coordinate 7,500, forward strand.
ACGCGTGGGCGAGGAAGAGATCCGTCACGTGGAGGTCGCCGCCAACCTCGGCGAGGTCGCCTCCGTCCTCCGCGTTCGCTCTCTTGGCTTCCAGCGCACGGACGAAGTCCGCTTCGTCCGCTTCGACGGACGGGTACGTTGCGCGGGCATCCCGCAAGAGGGCGGCGAGCTTCGAGTCGTTCACCTTCGTTCTTGGGAAGACTACCATGCAAAGCCGATGGCTTGCCTCGACGAGTCCACGGTGGTCGATCTTCTCGGACACGGCCTGCCCGTGGCGGCTCGCCTTGCGGCGCTGGCTCACGTCGAAACGTGCGAGGCGTGTCGGGAGCTTCTCGTGGCGCTCTCCTCCGACGAGGCGTTTTTCCCCACGGAGCCTGCGGCTGGGCTCGACCTCGAACGGCCGCAAAGCCCGGCCGGAGAAGCGTTCGGAAGCTACCGACTCCTCCGCCCCGTGGGTGAAGGGGGCGTTGGAATCGTCTACGCGGCGGTCGACGAGAGGACGGGCGTCGTGTGGGCGCTCAAAGTTCTGAAGGACGTCGAAGGCTCGCACACCGCTCGCTTTCGGCGCGAAGCCAAGGTCGGGGCGACCCTCTCGCACCCCTCGATCGCCAACGTGCACGAGGTGGTCGAGCACGAAGGACGCATCGCCATCGTGTCCCCGCTCCTTCACGGGGAGAGCCTCGACCGCCGGCTCTACCGACAGTCCCCACTTCCGCTAGAGGGGGCGTGTCGGGTTCTGGCGCGCCTCGCTGGAGCTCTCGCGTTCGCTCACCAAAACGGCGTCGTGCATCGGGACGTAAAGCCGCAGAACGTCTTTTTGGTCGGGGACCCCCTCGAAGCCCTCGGCGCTCAAGAGGTAAAGCTTCTCGACTTTGGTTTGGCCAAGGCCTTCGGCGCAATGGGCACATCGACGCAGCTCACCGAGACCGGCGTCGTCTTGGGCACGCCGCACTACATGGCGCCCGAGCAAATCCTGGGGGCCGAGTCGGTGTCGACGGCTGCGGACGCGTGGGCGCTCGGGGTCGTGGCATACGAGTGCCTCTCTGGCATTCGTCCCATCGAGGGCAAGTCGTTCGGGCAGATTTTCAAGCGCCTGACGCAAGAGCGCGTCGTGCCTCTCTCCACGCGTGTGCTCGATCTTCCTCCGAAGGTAGTCGCTCTCGTCGACGCGCTCCTGGCGATGGTGCCCGAAGACCGTCCGTCCGCAGAAGAGGCACACACGGTTCTCGTGGACGCGGTCGCATAGAACGGGCGGCGATCGTCGTGCTATGGAGCCGCGCGTCATGGCTACTCGCTTGCGCTCTTTTCGTTCGATTGCTCCGGGGCCGGGCCAATGATCACAGGTGGCGCCCCCGAGACGGGGTTTCGATTGGTCCTCGAGCGCTTGCGGGAGAACGACACCCTGCCCTGCACCTACCGCGGTCGTGTCGAGCTCCCGGAGACCACGTTCGACGTCGTGGCCGACGTCGCGGCCGACCGCACGGTCATCGTCCGCGTGACGGCGCCCGAAGGGGCGGCGCGCGACACGCTGGCAGAGAAGATTCGCCTTTTGGTGCGCCAAGTCGTGAAGGACGCCGATTCTTCCGTCCCGCTTTCCCGCAAGATCGTGCGGTGGCGCGGCGAGAAGTAGTGTAGGGAAAGCGGATGGGAAGGCCCGTATCCCACGTGATTCACCCCGTTCGACGTCGTGCGCGCACGCCCGTGATGGCAACCGCGTCGGCGTTCGTTCTCGCGTTGGCCTGCCTGGGCGCCACGGGAGCGAGCCTGCTCGGCTGCGAGCTCCAGGCACCGAAAGGCGCGCTGAACTACTCGGCGGACGCCAAGCGCGCCTACGACGCAGCGATAGTCGAGTTCGACGACAAGAACTGGCTCGAAGCCCAAGCGCTCCTTCGCGAGGTGAAGCGCAAATATTCGTACTCGCGGTTCGCCAAGCTCGCCGAGCTCCGCCTCGCGGACATCGATTTCGAACAGGACAAGTTCGCCGAAGCCGTGCGCCAGTACCGCCAATTCGTGCACGATCATCGGTCGGACCAGGCCGAGGTCGTGTATGCGCGCTCGCGCATCGCCGAGGCCGAGTACCGTCAAATCAACGAGTCATTGCTCCTCCCCTCCGCGGACGAACGCGATCAAGGCGTCGTCATGGACGCCTACCGCGAGGTCAAGGGGTTCGTGGCGGACTACCCGGACGCGAAAGAAAGCGAAAAGATTCGGTCGCTTCTCTCGGATGTCACCGCGCGTCTTGTGCGGCATGAGCTCTACGTGGCCCGTTTCTACTTGAACCGCGGAAACTTCGAAGCCGCCGTTGGCCGCATTCTCTACGCTCTACGGAACTTCGGTGGTGCGGAGGGCGAAGAAACCGACGTGGCCGACCCCGAGCAGGCACCGCGAGAGCGTGGCCCCGAAGGTCGAGGCAGCCGCTCACCACGTGGCGAGCGCGAACGCGAAGTCGAGGCCCGTGGCGGCACGTCGCGCACCGCGCCAGGACGAACGAGCAGCGCGCAAAGCGACCCAAAAGAGCCGAAGGTCACCAAGCTGAAGCGCGTCGAGGGACACCACGGCTCGGGTCTCGAGCCCGAGGCTCTCCTGCTTCTGGGCGAGACGTACCTCAAGATGCGCAAGTCCACCGAAGCGCGCGAAGCCTTCGATGCGATCGTCCGCGACTACCCAGAGAGCCCGCTCCTCATCCAGGCGAAGAACTACCTCGCGTTCATGGGTGGCGCCTCCACCCCGAAACCCGCGAACGCGGACGGAAATCGCGGCGGATGAGGCCCCACTCCCGCGGGTGGCGGCTCGCGAGACGCTGCGCGTTGGGCTTTGGTGCGCTCGCCTATGCGGCGCGGGCGCACGCGGACGTTCCTCCCCTGCCTGTTCCGACGGTTCCGACGGTTCCGGAATCTTTGCCCTCTCCGCCTCCTTCCGAGGCGCCTCTCGTCGATGTGGCGAAAGAGCCTGCCGCCGCGCCTCGTCCGCCGACCCAGTTTCCAACCCACGGCGGACCGCCGTGCGAGCCCGGATTCTCGACCCGGGTGTACCAAGAAGCGCGTGCGAAGGTCGTGGTCGTAGAGCGACCTGAGGGTGGGCTCGGCGCAGGATTCGTATTTTTCTCGAAGAAACATATACTTACGGCTCTCCATGTCGTCGAGACGAGCCGGTACGCGCGCGTCGTACTGAGCGATGGCTCGTCCGTGCCAGGCGAGGTCGTCGCGATCGACATGGCCAACGATTTGGCGCTGCTCGAGCTCGAGCGCGAGCAATCGGAGGAGCCTCTCCTCCCTCGCCAGCACATCGAGCCGGGTTGGCCCGTCACGGTCATTGGGCATCCGTACGGAACGCTCGCCCAAGAGGGCTACGCGGGCGTGCTCAAGTTCAGTGTCTCCCAGGGAATCGTCAGCGCGGTGAACGGAGCCCACCTCCAGACCGACGCCCTCATCGCCCCAGGCAACTCGGGTGGCCCACTCCTTACGTGCGATGGTCGCGTCATTGGCGTGGCCTCGCAGGTCCTCGCCGATCGCATCGGATTCGCCGTGCCCATCCTCCACGGCGTGTTCCTCACGTCGCGGCGCCGGGCCTCTCGTTTCGGAGGGCTTCCCCACGCCGACGATCCGTCGTTCGGGTTCGTCACCCAGCAGGAAAAAGCGGCGAGCTACTACGGCATCTACGGTGGGAGCGCCCTCGTCGCAGGGCACTTCGCCCTCCTCTCGCACCTTGGAGTTTCGTTCGCCACGAAGCCCGAAGGAGTGTCGGCTCTCACGTCCTTTTTTCGCGCACGCGGGTTTCTCGAGCTCTCGGTCGGGTACCGTGCGTCGTTTTTCAACTACACGAAGTACCCGATGTCCCTCACGATCTCGGCGGGACCGACGTTTTACCTCGATCGAGGCTCGGAGACCGAGCCCGTGCTCGCGCTGGAGCCTTCGGGATGTGCGCCAGGGACGTGCGTGCCGAAGCTCGGCGCCCGCGAGCTCACGTACAAGGGCGGTGGCGTCCTGCTCGGTCCCCAGATTCGCGTCCGGTTCCCGCAGATGATCCTCCCGCTCGAGGCCTCGTACGCCTACCAAATCGACGTGCGCAACGTGCCTCTATCGACCCACCGAATCATGGTCGGGCTCCCGTTCTAGTCGAGCTTCCGAGCATCCGAGATCGAGCTCTCGGACGATCTCGGGCTTACGACGAGGCGGGCACGGGTGAGCCTTGCGGAGCTCTCGGACGCTTACGACGAGGCGGGCACGGGTGAGCCTTGCTGCTGCTCTTCCGACTTCTCACGGAGCATGACGTAGGTCGCGGCGGCAAGAAGCGCTGCAATGAGCAACACGAGGCTCAGATTGCCCTTCCACTGCGAGGGCCCCTTGGCCCCCCGCTGCGAGGAAGGCGCTGTCGAGCCGGCCGAGCGGAATGGTGGCGGACGAAAGGTCGAGGGCGGACCTCCGCTGCTGTCCGCGAGCACGCCGGAGGGGACGGGCCCCGTGGAATGGGCGAGCTTAGGTTTTCGGCCGGCGAGGACGCGGCGAACGTCGCCGAGCATGGCGTAGGCGCTGTCGTAGCGAACGCTTGGATCTTGCGCGAGGGCGTGGTCGATCACGTTCGCGAGCGGCTCGGACGTGTCTTTCTTGACGTCACGAATCGCCTTCGGCGCGGTCTCGGCGAGGGCCTCGCGGCCGCTGATTTCGCCCCGCGGAGCTTTGCCCGTCAGTACGAAGTACATGACGGCTGCCACGCACCAGATGTCGCCTTGTTCGGTTGCAGTCGCCAAATCGGGTGCGACACAGCGCTCTGGCGGAGTGAAGGCACCGAGGCGAAGCTCTGCGAGAGGGCTCTCGTCGTCGCGTCGCGCACCGAGTCCGGGAGGTACGGAGAAGTCGACGAGGCGGGCGGACCCACGCGCCGTCATGAGCACGTTTTCGGGCGAAATGGCCCCATGGACGATGCCGTGGGCGTGGGCGATTTCCAGGATGTCGAGGAGCTGCTCGGCCATCTTGAGCACGCGTTGCTCGTCGGGCTCGTTCGTTCGAACGAACCGCGAAACGGGCTCGGCGTCGTGGTAGGCGCGGATGGTGAAGGGCGTCCCCTCGTGGTCCAGACCGTCCGACGTTACGGGCACGGTCCGAGGGTGCGAGAATCGACTCGCCGCATACGCTGCGCGCAAAAAATGGCTCTTCGCGCGTTCGCTCTTCGCAACCTCGCCAAGAAGGAGGCGAATAACCACGCGCTCGCCAGCGTCTCCTGGGCCCTTCACCGCCTCGAACGTCGCGGTGCTGGTGCCCACCCCGTGGAGCTTCGCCAGCCGGTAGCCCTTCAGCGTTTCACCGATATGCCGCTTGGCCGCCTGGATGCGGTCGCCTTCGCTTGCGAGTGAGACCGTGGCTTCGGTCGGGACGTGCCCGAGCCTCTGACTGAGGGGGCTCGATTCGGCGGGTTCGTCGATCTCGACGGCGGAGCCCGCTTCCTTCGGCGGTTCTTCGGTCTCCGCCGTGCTCGTTTCGAGAGATTCCGTCATGTCGTTCGCTCCCTCGTCCCCACCGAGGACGCCCGCGAGTCTACTCGGTTCCAAACCGTCGATCCGCTCGAAGGATGGACCGGCGCAAGTCGCGCACGCCGGGGTCCAGGGCGACCCCCAAAAACGCGCGCAATTTCAGGCAAAGGGGCTCTCACTCGGCCCCCGTCGAGCCGTACCCGCCTTCGCCTCGGTCGGTCGTGTCGAGGTGGTCGACCACGACCAAGGTCGCTTGGACGACGGGAGCGACGACCAACTGCGCAATGCGCGAGAGCGGGGTCACCACGAAGTCGTGCCCGCCGTGGTTGACGAGGACGACGCTCACTTCGCCGCGGTAGTCGGCGTCGATGGTTCCGGGCGCGTTCAGCACGGTGACGCCGTGGTCCCGGGCAAGGCCGGACCGTGGACGCACTTGGGCTTCGAAGCCGCGAGGCACCGCCATGGCAAGCCCGGTCGGAATCGCGCGCCGTTCTCCCGGTCGAAGCACGACGCCGTCGGTGAGGGCAGCGTAGAGGTCCATGCCGGCCGCACCCTCGGTTTGGTACGCGGGGAGCGGCACGGACACGGTGCCACGCCGCTGGATCGAGAGCTTCATCGGCCGGAAGTGTCCCACGTCCCAACGCTCGGTCACAAGGGTGGAAAGACTCTGGAGTGCCCTCCGTTCCTGGTGACCCAAAGCGAAAAGTCGGCCAAATTCGGTACTTTGGGCCACCGATTGTGACGGCTAAGCAACACCGTCACGCTGCCCATGGCCGAGTCCCCGCGCGCCGTGCTACGGGCCGAGGCATGAGCAAAGGCGGAGTGTTGGTCCTCGATTTCGGCTCGCAGTACACCCAGCTCATCGCGCGCCGCGTTCGCGAGCTCGGGGTTCCGTGCTCGATCGAGCCGTGCAACCTCTCGGAAGCCGCCATCAAGGCGCGTGAGCCCCAGGCCATCGTCCTCTCGGGCGGGCCCAGCAGCGTCTACGAGGAAGGAGCCCCCGAGGCCTACCGAGGCCTCTTCGATCTCGGGGTTCCGGTGCTCGGAATTTGCTACGGCCTCCAGTGGATGGCCCACGTCCTCGGTGGGCGTGTGGAGAGCTCGAATGCGCGCGAGTACGGCGCCGCCACGGTTCGCGTCAAGAAGGCGGTCGGCCCGCTCGGCCCCTTCGAGGTGGGCGAAGACCTCGCCGTGTGGATGTCGCACGGGGACCGCATCGAGGCGCTGCCCGAGGGCTTCGAGTCCCTCGGCTCGTCCGAGCACACGCCGTTCTGCGTGGCCGGAGACGTGGCGAGGAAGCTCTATGGAGTCCAGTTTCACCCCGAGGTGTCCCACACGCCGCGTGGCAAAGACCTCCTCGCGGCGTTCCTCTACGAAGTGGCAGGTCTCGAGCACACGTGGACCACGGCTTCGTTCACCGAAGCGGCCATCGCCAAGGTGCACGCCCAGGTCGGGGAAGGCCGCGCGATTTGTGGCCTCTCCGGCGGGGTCGACTCGTCGGTCGCGGCGGTGATCTGCGAGCGGGCCATGGGCGATCGCCTGACCTGCATCTTCGTCGACAACGGCCTTCTGCGAAAGGACGAGCGTGACACGGTGGTCCACACGTTCCGAAGGCTTCGCCCCACCCTCAAGGTCATCGCCGTCGATGCCGTCGATCGTTTCCTCGATGCCCTGGCTGGCGTCACGGACCCGGAAACGAAGCGAAAGATCATCGGCCGAGTGTTCGTCGAGGTCTTCGAAGAAGAGGCCAAAAAAGTGCAAGATGCACGCTTTTTGGTCCAAGGAACGCTCTACCCTGACGTCATCGAGAGTGTTTCGCACAAGGGCCCGAGCGCCGTCATCAAGA
>JAYUKI010000552.1:0-4112 GCA_043764595.1 Myxococcales bacterium
CAACGTCATTCCCACTCTCGAGGTGCTGGAGACGGAGGAGGGGATTTTCATGGTGATGCCGTTCTTCCGTGGCATCTCCCTTGGCGAGCTTCTCGCTGGCCTTGTTCGGGCCAAACGTCGGGTTCCTCCGCCCGTTGCAAGCGCGATCGTTTGTCAGGCGCTCGAAGGACTTCATGCCGCCCACACCGCGGTCTCTCCCGAAGGTGTCCATCTCGCGATCGTCCATCGAGACATCTCGCCTCAGAACATCCATGTAGGGCTCGACGGAATCGTTCGCATTCTCGACTTCGGTATCGCCAAGGCCCGCGGCCGCCAGCAAAAGACAACCAAAGAAGGCACCCTCAAGGGCAAGCTTGCGTACATGCCCCCGGAACAAATCCACGGCGCAGAACTAGGAGCAGCCGCAGACCTCTATTCGATGGGAGTGGTTCTGTGGGAGACCCTGGCCTGTGCCAGGCTCTTTGCCGGTTCGAGCGAAGTGGACACATTTCGGAAGGTGCTGGAAGGCCATGTTCCCGCGCTTGTGCCACGGGTCGCCGGCCTCCCAGGAGCTGCGGACAGCGTTTTGTCGAAAGCGACGAACCCGAACCCCGCCGAGCGCTACGCTTCAGCCATCGAGATGCGCGAGGCCGTGGCGCATGTTCTCGCGCCAGCCACCCTCGTCGAGATATGCGACCTCGTCCAATCCGTGCATGGATCCGAGCGAGAGGTCCACTCGACGCCGGTAGCGCCTGACGGTCGAAAGAGTGCCGGCTTGTCGTCTGTTTCTTCAGGGCTTGCGGCTCAGGCTCCATCGGCGCCGGCCGTCGTCACTGCGTTGTCATCCGCTCCGATGGGCGTCGCCGCACCCGAGTCCCACACGCGGCCACTCGTCGTGGTCGCGTTTGCGCTCGCGTTGATGGCTTCGATCCTGGTGTTCGCTGGCGCCGGTGTTCGAGGATCGGCGAAGGCGGAAATGCCGACTGAAGTGCCGCAAGTGTCGACCGCAATGCCCGTTGTCCCCTCGTCGACTCTGGTGGTCAGCCACGAGGCTGACTTGCGTCCGGCGCCCTCGACCGCGCAGGCTGACGCACGTGCACCCGCCCCAAATGTCGCCACGACGCACGCGACCCCCCCTCGGCCGACTGCGCCTGGATCCGCCGCTCCCGCTCCCGCTCCCGCTGTTGCGCACCCTGAGGCGGATTGTGCGACGAAGTGGTTTTACGACGCGGATGGGCACAAAAAGTTCAAGTCTCAGTGCTTTTAACCTACTTGCGATCGATTGTTCGATCGCTGGTAGAGTGCGGCTGGTGAGAGTGGCGTTCGGTGCACGAGTCGCAATCCATGTAGTGGTCGGACTGTTCGTCGTGCCGGCGTACGCGCAAGAAAAGGCCTGGGTCTTGGCGTGCGTAGACGCATCCGATCAGGGTCAAGTGCTACGTGACAAGGGGCATCTTCGCGAAGCTCGCGCCGCATTCGCCAAGTGCGGAGCGAAGCAGTGCCCGTCCGAAATCGCCGCGGATTGCGGGGCCTGGCTTCAAGAAACCGAGGCGCGTATGCCCAGCGTCGTCGTCGTCGTGCGTGATGCCATGGCCAAGGACGTCGATGATGCACGCATTGCAATCGACGGGATCGACGTCGGTGAGAAGACCGCGCAAGGCAGGAGCGTCGAGCTCGATCCCGGGCGACATGTGGCGCGCGCGAGCGGTCCGTGGGGCCACGTCGACCTCCCATTCGTTCTTCGGGAGCGCGAGAAAGGTCGACAAATTGCAATCGTTTTGCCATCGCAAGGCTCAACGCGCCAAACCTCCGCCGCTCGACCGGTGCCGATGTCTACGTTCGTTTTTGGAGGGGCGGCGGTCGTGTTCGCTGGACTGGGAATCGGTTTCGGAGCCTCGTCGCTTTCGCAGTACTCGGACCTCAAGGCGACCTGCCCGACCTGTTCTGACGCAAGCCGCGATGCAGTGCGCTATCACACCGTGCTCGCCGATGTGAGCCTCGGTCTGGGCATCGTTTCTGCCGCGTTGGCGACCATCATCTACCTAACCCGACCTGAGGTGCCAAAACGCATGGCAACGGTGGGCCTCCCCTTGGCATTCTAGCAAACCGAGACCTCCGCGGTCTCGCGTCGACCGATCCCGATCCAGGGCGGACGGCAGCCACCGAATCGGGCTCCCCGCCCGCACAAAAAGCACGGAAACCGGGGCAAAGCGGAGACGTTGGTCGAGCGTCGCGGATAAGTGTCGACTGGCGTGTGCTTTGCAATGGGGAACCCATGGTCCCCTATTCCTCGTCTGGCCGCTTCCCTGATTCACGGCACCACGATCGACTCAGGCCGGGATTGGTACGCGAGTCGGTCGACGAGCTTGCAGGGACTGGTCTGTGGGACGAGGAAACCACTCCGTATTGGCCTCGAGCGATGTCCGCCAAGCCGATAGGACGCATTCGACCGCGAAACGCGCTGGTTCCGAACGTAAATACGATCGACAGGACCATGATCTGTCGAATAGCCGGCGTAGGGTGCTCCTCGAGGTCGCTCGACGGGAACGTCGTCGTCGCCCCGCAGGTGCCGCGCATCCGTGGGCGACGTCCCCTTCCCATCCTTGAGCACCTCAACCAGTTAAAGTGTGGCGTCGACGGTCGCCTTTGGGGCGAAGTATGGCCCGTCCTCCTTTCCCGGTCGGGCGTACCCGTGAAGGACTCCCGCTTGCTCCGGGAAGGTGTGCTCCTCGTGGTGCTCGTCTTGGGCTTCGGTTCGTGGGTGGTCGCCATTTGGGCAGCGTTTGCTTGAGCTTGCGTTTCGGCGCGCCTCCGTCGACGCGCGGGCACTTCCTCACATGGCCCGCGCCTCGTCTATGGATTTGCCATCCGCCCGACTTCGCTCTCGTCGGCTATCCGGCGGCAGGGCGAAAACCCGTCTGAGCCGGTACGAAAGGTCCCACAATGAGCCGATTGAACTCGAGTCGCACCACTGCCCCAAAGCCCCCGCCGACGTGCCGCTGGTGGATCTCGGCGAGTGTGCTTCTTTTTGTGATCGCCATTCCTTCGTGCTCAGACACGGGCGACGCCAACGCCACTTTGGCAGCGTCTGAATGCACAGATGCGCGGCCCGAAGATTCACAAAACGGCGGGCCAGTCTCCTTTCGTGCGGACATTGTGCCCGTTTTTGAAAAGGCGTGCGCATTCGCCTCGTGCCACGGTTCGGCAATGGCCGCCAACGGCATTTTCCTCGGAAAGTCCGACCCGGATGGGGTCTTCTCGCGCATGGTCGAACAACGCTCGACTCGTTATCCGGATCAGACCTTCGTCGTTCCGGGCGAACCGACAAAAAGCTTCCTCGTAAAGAAACTCGAACCCACGTCCTGCAACCGCGACTGCCAAGCAGGGGCGTGCGGGGAGCCTATGCCAAAAAACAACGCTGCCATCCCGGCGGCGTCGCGTCTCGAGCTTGCCAGGTGGATAGCGCAGGGCGCAAAGAACAACTAGCACTACTGCGGGAGGTCCTTGTTCGGCGCCGCATCGCTTGCGTGTTTCGGGCCCAAAGGCGACGGTCGTGCTTACATGACCCAAGTCGTGCTCCGCGCGCTCGCCACCTTTGGCCTCGAAGTACGCTTCGCTCTGAGCTCACTGCGGATCTCCCGCAGTAGTGCTAGTTCGAGCGCCTCTTTCGCCTCTCTTTCCCCTTTCCGCTACGGCGCGCACGCCACTTTTGGCGTTCCCCGACAGCGTTCCGGCAAGGGACGAATGCTGCGAGGTGCCCCGGATCGGGCCGGAATGGCGTCAAATTCGGCCGCGAAGGAGAGTGTATTGCAGCTACGCGCTTCCGCGTCGGTGCCCGAATACAGATCCGCGCCGTCGCACGCGAGCTGACGCAAGCCGTTGAAGAGGGGGGCGTTCGTGCAGAGCGGGCCGCCAGCGAATACCACCTCACCAAGTGCGTTGACGAGCTCGGCCGGGTCGATTCTTCCTGAAACCACGAGCTTCTTTTGTGGATTCAGTGTTGCCACCACTCCCCTGAGGCGGAGATATACGTCGCCAAATCGCACGGGAAGCAAGTCGAATTGAGCGACCAACGTACCGCTGCGAACCCACGCAACCTTGGACTCAGACGGTGGGATTGGCGCAACATGCCA
>JAYUKI010000553.1:0-4111 GCA_043764595.1 Myxococcales bacterium
CAGCAAGACCGCGGAGGCAGTCGTCGCTATGCGTCGTGGCGAAGAGCTGCACGTCGAGGTTCGCGGTGGTCTCGAGGACCATCGTCCACATGGCCTCCAGTCGAAAGCTCGCGTCCAAAGAAGGAATAGCTGAGAAGCGGCCGAGCAACCGGCGCGCTGAATTTGCTCTCGGCGTCCAGCACGACCTCTTCCCGGCGCTCCCGGGGTACGGTTGCTCGAAGCCGTAGAGAGTGCTGGAATTGACCACGATCCGTGCCATTGCCAGAAATGCAGGTCCAGTGGCCGAAAACTCCTCGCCGATATCGAGCAAAACGTCGCCAAGAATCTTCAGCGACCTGCTTCACGCATTGGGTCTTTTAGCCCCTCGCTCGACGGTCGGGAATCGCGGCGAGGCGTGCGTGGCGTCACGGGCCGAGTCGTAGATCTCCGGCGACGCCGAGCACGGGGCTCTTGCGAAAGTCCCAATGGGTATTGGCGACCGTGACCTCCGGATACTTGCCTTCCGGAGGGGACCAGCCAGCTGGCCAGCCGGTGGACTTGCCCGTCACGAGCGGGCCTTCGCACAGTGCCGCGCCGTTCGCGTCGACCTTGCACGCGTACGCGCGCTCGACGGTTCCTCCCGGATTGGGCGAGCCGAGCCAATAGATGTCTGCGGCTTGGTGGGTACGCCGTTTCGTCCGAACAGGAAGCCTTGAGCGCTCCTTCCAGCTCTTTTCGCTGCCGGGCAACGTCGCTGTGAGCTCGACCTTTCGCACCCTCGAGAAGCCGTCGAACGAATGGTACATGCGCACGCTTCCAGGCGGCACACGGGGCTGGCATGCCTCGCTCGCGACGAGCGCGGGCGTCACCTTCTTCGGCGGTGAGCGACTCGAAGGAAGCTTCAGCGTGCTCTCCAGCGTCGTGCGCTACAATTCGGGAGTGGACACATTCACCACACTGCCGTCCTTGCCGACGGCCCGGACGAAAACGAAGGCCGCGCTCCTACCTTCGGACGTCGCGTTCCTCGCTGGCGGAGAAACGACCGGAGGGGCCGCGCTCGCTCGGTCGGACAGCGCACCACTGGTAGCGGGAACGCCTTGGACGCCGGGGACCGTGATGGCGACCGGACGCATCGGTGCGACGGTCACCGCGGCCGGCAACGGCGCGATCGTCACCGGAGGCTTCACGGGGAGCACCGTTCTCCCGACGACGACGCTATTTTCGGACGCCTCGAGCGGTCACGCTGGCGCCGACATGGAAGTCGCGCGCTATGCCCATACCGCGACGTCGATCTCGACTGGGCTTTTGGTCGCGGGCGGCGTAACCGCCGACGGATCGGTCACCGCCACCGCCGAGTTTGCCACCAGCACCGTGTGCAACGAAGGTGCTCAGGGCGCTCCTGTCTCGCCCTTTTGGGGCGGCACGACGGTGGGCTCGCAGTCGGCTTCCGTGAGCCTGCTGACGGGTCTCCTCAATAGCACCACCGAGGCGTTCGATGTGGAGCTGTCCCTCCGTGGCGAGGGACTCGATGGACGAATGGCTACTCGCGTGGTGTGGTCAGGCCCGCTCGCGGGCGGCGCGACGATCGAAGTCCCCATCGCCCCCTCCGACTTTCCGGTTCAGAGCGTGGGGAGCAAGAGCTCGACTGCACTTGTGGCCGTCATCACGGGCGCGCCGACGATGCCTCACCTCGTCGGGGTTCGCGCCACATCTGCGCCGCTGGCTTCATCGTTCGATCCGACCTACACATCGGTAGAGCTGACGGGCGAAGACGAGAGCGCGTCTGGCGTGCTCGAAGGCGTCACGAGCCCTGAGGACATCGCGGACCGAATGGGCACTCTCGGCGTGGCCCTCCAAACCAGCACAGGGCAGGTCTGGGACGGAAGCGCCTTTGTCGACCTCTCCACTCTTCCCCCGACCACCGACCTTTCGGGAGGGGCGCGCGTGTGGCGTAGCGTGAAGTTCTCGGCGAATGACAAGACTCTCTTCGACATGCACCCGCCCCCCTCTTCCCCACTGGAGGAGCAACTCACCGGCATGCGCATCTGCGCCAAGATTCGGGTCCACTACATCGACGATTCCCTTGGAGAATCCATCCCGGCAGGCCTCACGTTGCCGGCGGCCTTTGCCAGGATGGAGATCTTCGAGGTCACGCTCGCGGGAGTGGGCAGGCGACTCTTCTCGGGCGAGGCAAACGCCGACGGATGTGCCCCAAGGTTGGAGGGGGTGCACGACGGGGGTGGCTACTTGCTCAAGGTCGAGAGCCGACTGCGCTCGACGAGCCGCAACATCGACGTAAACGTCCTCGAACCCTCGGCGAATTCCCTCCTCGACCTGACCCCTACGATGGCGGCGACGATGTTCTCGATCGACGTGGGCTGGCCAAGCTCGAGCATCACCATGACGTTCAGCCACGATCGTCGCTTCAACGCAGCGGCCGCTGTTGGTCAGATTCTTTCGAGGCCGTCCATCACCGTGCCAAGCGGTGTCTACCCCGTGCATCTCGACCAATGCAACGGCGCGAAGATTCCGACCGAGGCGGAGCAGCAGGCAGGGCAGAAGGTTCCGTACACCGCTTGTTTCTCCTCGGGGCCGGGCGTGCTTTGGCTCGGGCGTAACGCGGACGTGCGCAACTCCCACAATGTGGATTGGAAGTTTGTCGTCGCACACGAGTTCGGGCACGCGATCCTGTTCAAGCAGAAGGCCAACCCGCGCTTGCCAGAGACGCAACAGAAAGCGTATGAAGCGCTGTCGGACCAGGCCGCGTGCCGCTGCGATCATGTGATCCAGGACGAGGACAAGACGCACTGCATGCAATCCAAGGAGTACCTCGGCGACGTCGAGACGGAAGGCTTGGCCCACATGATCGCCGCGAACACATGGAACGTGCTCGACGAAAATGCCTGCAACTTCGTGTATTACAAGAACGTCAAGGCGGGCTTCTTGCTGCTCGCCCCCGTGTCGGTGAGCTGCCACGCCAAGTTCAAGTGGATGGAGAATACGTGCTTGGAGGGGAACCGTGGCGTGGAATGGGATTGGATGAACTGGATGCACTCGCTGAATGTCAATCCGATCACCTCTCGACTTACGACCGCAGACGTGGGGACTCTCTTCGCGCAAGCGTGCGGCGGCGATTGTGCCGGGAAGGAGCCCAAGCCCGCGGAACTGATTCTGGCGGCGAGAAGCGTGTATGGGCCTGGGAGCGATAAGGCCGTTGCAGTCGAGTTCGCGATTGGCGCGTATGGGGCCAATCATTGATGCGCACTGCATGGAACCCGACCCCGGTGGTTTTGGGAGCAGCTCTCGTTGCTTCCGCATTCGTCGCCGGCGCGTACATCGGTTGCTCGTCGGTTTCGCCCGGACTTCCCGCGCCCCAAACGGATAGCGCGGCTGTTCCACCCTCTGCAAGCATCGATGCAAGCTATCCAGAGGCGGCCCCGGTCGACGCGGCCGTCCCTTGCGTCAGCATGTTCCGTGTTAGCGACGACTGCAAGCACCCGATGGTCGAAGCAAAATGCAACAAAGGGTTCTGCACAATCCCCGCCGGCTGCTTCGTGGCCGGTTCACCTGAATGTCAAGCTGTGCGTGGAGCCTATTCCGAGCCCGAGGTCCAAATGACCCTGACTCACGCATTCGAGATCGGTCAGCACGAGGTGACACAAGAAGAGTGGGTCGCGCGTGGGCTGCCGAACCGTGCGACCGCGCCGTCCTATGATGCCGGCGCTCTTAGCGCCTATGGGAGCTGTCTCGAACCGACGTGCCCGGCGACCAACTTTAGTTGGTTCGACGCGCTGGAGTACGCGAACCGCCTCTCGCGGAGCCACGAGCCCCCGCTTCCTGAATGTTATGCCCTCGATGGGTGCACTGGTGAACCGGGCCTTGGAATGAAGTGCACCGGGGCCCGGTCGCTTCCGAGCGACGTGTACGCGTGCCGAGGCTACCGGCTGCCGACCGAGACCGAATGGGAGTACGCGGCGCGTGCGGGCACCCGGACTGCCTATTACGGCGGGCCGATGCTTGCGACGAAGAACACCCACTGCGCACCGGAGCCGTACCTCGATCCGACGGCGTGGCATTGTTTCACGGCAAGTAAGGATGAGGGCAATCCACCAGTTGCTATTAGGCTGACACA
>JAYUKI010000554.1:0-1226 GCA_043764595.1 Myxococcales bacterium
TTGTCGGAGCTGCCTTCCTGGAAGAAGAGCTTCACGTGGCGGACGACGGTCATTCGACCAGCATACATAAGGTCGCCACAAAACGCCGAAGGACCATGGATTGCGCCAAAGTCCTCTAGGATGGCGCTCGGTCGAGCGCTCTTCCGGCGCTAAAGCTGCCCGCAATTCTCGAGCCGTATCTCTCCAAAGATATCGCACGTTCCGCCCGTGTCCGACTTCGCGCCGCCGCAGGACACCATGGCCCAGACACGCCCAGCGGCCACGCCTGCCCCGGGTCGGAGCGTGGTGTCGAGAGTGCACGACGTGGAGGACCAACCCACCGTCTTTTTCAGAGAAAATGCCGTTGCGCTTCCTTTGCCGCCAGCAGCCACGGTTCCTCGAAGCGAAAGTGCGGCGTCTCCGTCGACTGCCACGTTGCCCTCCACGACATATCCGCTTCCATCCGACACGACTCGGCATTGGATGGTGACGACTTTGCCGGCTTGGCGTTCTCCAGTTTGAACGGGGATTGGAAAAATGCCCATCGACACGTCCCCGAAGTCGCCGACAGCCATCGCTGGAACGGTGGCACAGTCGGCGGCCGCGCCGCCGTTCATTCGCACGATCGCCCTCGGTTTGGCCATGACGGAAGCGTCGTCGTCGGGGGCGTCGCGCGTGGAGGCGTCCGACACGGATCCATCTGCGGTCCCCACGTCGGGAGCTCCTCCGGCATCGTCGAGGCTGGCATCGACGCCCGAGGTCGTCGACCCACAGGCGACCGCGGTACAAAGCGCGAGCGCACACGCGGCCATGGAGGAAGGCTTCGACGTTCTCGTCTTCTCGTGCGGCATACGACAGCAATACCACCACGCCGTCGGCTCGATGGAGACGACGCGAACGGCCGATCCCGTCGAAGGGTGCGAGGACCAACGCACGAGAGGACGCCGGAAAGCCCCTCCGCGTGACTCACCATGCTAAACGGGTCCCGTGACGGTGGATTGGTCGCACTTTCCCCCCGAGTCGCGAGACCGGTTTTTCGGCGCGATGGGGCGTTTGCTCGAGCGAATTGGGCGGCTCACGCGAGAGCGAGGGCGCGACTACGCGCGCGCCGGCAAAGTGGTTCGCATTTCGGTCCAAGACGTCGGGGTGCATGCGTTCGTCCTGGGCTCGGACACGTATCGAGTCTCGCTCCTCCGCTCCGAAGGCCGGCTGCTCTCGAGCTGTTCGTGTCCATCCCACCTCGAAGG
>JAYUKI010000555.1:0-1226 GCA_043764595.1 Myxococcales bacterium
AAAGGCCATGGCGCATCGCAACGAGCTTATGCGCATTTGCCGATTCGCCTTCCGCAACAAGAAGGACCTCCAGGAGACGCTCACCAAGCTCCAGGAAGGCACGGGCCTCCTCGACCTTTTGGAGGACCTGCGCGCCCTTCGTCACCTGATGGCGACGCATTCCGAGCTCGTGGCCCGCACCGGCGTGGACGTCGAAGCGAACACGAACGCCGCGATGGCCCACGAAGAAGCCCTCGCCCCGCTCGACCGCAAACGCACCGTTCGCGTCAAAGGCGGAACGGCCGAAGTGACGATGCGCAATCAAGCCGTCGTCTATGCCCTCGAAGCCCTCCGCGAAGTCCGCGATACGGCCGCATTCGTCTTCCCGAAAGACGAGAAGCTCCTCGCCGTCCTGCGTGGCCTCGGAACTGAAACCCCCGCGACCGCCAAGCGCAACGCGAAGGACGGCGAAGAAGGGGAAGAAGGCGAAGACGACGATATGGACGGACAAAACCCGCCGACCGAGTGACGGTTCCGGTCGAACGAGAGAGAGAAGAGCCCTGGTTTTTCCGGGGCTCTTCGCTTTTTGTTGGGTGAGCGGTGATTTGTGCGGGCCGAAGTGGCCCGTGGGCGGGTAGCGGGGGAAAGGGGCCGGGGCGGCTTCGGTGTTCTTACGGGCACTTGGCGCCAACGTCAGTCGCGTCTCCGCTGCGCTGGAATCTCTCGAGGCTCGAAGCTCGTCGTTTACGGGCACTTGGCGCCAACGTCAGTCGCGTCTCCGCTGCGAACGTCAGTCGGGTCTCCGCTGTCTTTTCAGGCGCTCTGCGGTTCCACGTGGCTACGGACAGACGAGAGCCATGACCCTCGGAAGCTTCCCGCGCTATCCCTCTCTGCCGACGGAGGGCGGCCAGCTGAAAAGAGAACGTTCAACTCCGCATCAGCAAACTGAGCACGGTCACGACAACGGCCAGCGCAGCGCACGTGAACAAAAGCAATTTCAGGCGCTTCATTCGATGAGCGCGCTCGTACTCGGCGGAGGCGAGGTCGGCGGCGGCCTGGGCCGTGGCATGCGCGGCCATGGCCCTCGCCAAGATCGCAGCGTTCGCCTCCTTCGCGAGCGCTGCGGCGCTCTTCTTCGCTGGCTTCGGCAGCGAGGCCGCGTCGAACTGGAGCTTCCCCTCCCGATCGAAGACGCGAAACGTTCCGCGATCGCCGATGACGGCCACGCCGTCGCCGAACGCAACGGC
>JAYUKI010000556.1:0-14780 GCA_043764595.1 Myxococcales bacterium
GCCGTACGCCGTTTGCAGAGTACATCGATTTCCGGACACTTGGACAGCGACAGTTCCGGCTTTGGTCTCCAGGTCAAACCGTGCTTCCTGGATGGCGGAGGAGGCGGCGGAGGCGAGGACGAACCCCGTTCCGAGCACGGGATGCCCGGCAAAAGGCATTTCGTAGGCCGGAGTGAAGATGCGCACCAGGGCGTCGTGGCCATGACGCTCGCTCGGGAGCACGAAGGTCGTCTCGGAGAGGTTCATTTGTCGGGCCAGCGCCTGCATCGTCGCGTCGTCGAGGCTCCTTGCATCTGGAAAGACGCACAACGGATTTCCCGAGAAGGGATCCCCATCGACGGTGAAGACGTTCACGATCCGAAAGGCATGGCGCATGACGTGGAATAGCTCGACCAGGCGACAGGAAACAAGCCTTGGCAACGCCCAGCAGGAGCCGGCTCAGGCGTAGCGACGCGCTTCCACCATCAAGCACTTGTCTTGGACGACGTCGATGCCCAGCGCCGAGAGCTTTGCCGCGAAGGCGTCGTCCGAAATGCCCGTTTGCAGCCACACGCTCCTCGGGCGCGCGAGCACGATGTCGTCGAAGTGGGCGGCGAGGTCTTGGGGCCGCCGAAAGACGTTCACCATATCGACTCCTGGGCTCACGTCGGCCAAGGAGCGAAAAACCGGCCGCCCCAGAATGTGCGTGGCTTCGGGGTAATAGACGGGCACGGGCACGATGTCGTACCCGAGCTCGAGACAAGCCTTCGGTACGTAAAACGCGGGTTGGGCCGCTGCGGCTTCGGTCTTGATGCCGAGCACCGCGATGCGACGCGTGCGCGAGAGGAGTGCATGAATGTCGGACGGTTCGGTGAGAATGGGCATGCGAATGAGCCTGATTGTGGGTTTGGGCGGGGAGCCGCGTATCCTCAAGGTACCAAAAGGGCTCGCTTCATGAGGGGCCTCAGCACTCCCTCGGCGAGAGGCGCGCAGCCGGAGACAAGCGACCGTAGGACCTTTTCGTTGCAAGCACGCGAGATGTGGAGCTCGTCGTAGAAGTCCGCGTCCTGACACCCGATGCGCGTGGCCTCGGTCGTCAAATTGCAAAAGTCGACGTGTTGCGCGCCCAACACGGCCTTCATCTTTTCGTCGAAGGCGGCGAGCGGAAGAAGCTGTGTGGGATCGGCATACGACAGCGGATGAATCGGCGGGGCATAGGCGATGACGCGGGATCCGGCCGCCACGACCCGCGCCACGTAGGCCCCGAACGCTTCGGCCTCTGCGGCCCGAACGATTCGTTTTCCGACCGCTTCCGTCACGTTCGGTGCGGGCTGGCCTCGCGGAGCGAGTCGACCGTCGACCTCTCCGGGATACACCCGCGTTCCGTCCGCGAGCCAGCGGTGCACGGGCAAGACGGGGCCGCGAGGCACGAGCTCGAACCCCGATAGCGCCGGGGTGGTCTTGCCTCCTGTTTCGGCTGTGGGCGGAGTGGACAGAACGAGCAGCGAATGTTGCGTTTGACGCAGGCTGAGCAAGCTGTCCATTTGGGTCCAGATGGGCAAGGAAACCTGCGTCACGCCACCTCGGAACGGAGGCTTTGCAAACCACCGGGCATCGCTCGGGGGGGCCTCGAACGGTGGCTCGGCAGGGCCTTCCCCTTGCTGCAGGACATAACCGGAACGCACGTCCCAAAGAACCAACTGCGGAGTGACGCCGCGCGAGGACAGGCTTTCGTAGACCTCGTATTGATAGGCGAAAAACGAGTTCGAAATGAAGCCATTGTAGAAATGGACGTCTTCGCGAAAGAGCTCGGACGAGAGGTGGTCGGCGTCGCTCTGCCCGAGGACCAGCACGTCGACGGCCGAGAGGAGCGGAACGTGAAGATGGCGCAAAACGCGCTCGGCGGCCGCCCCCGGTGTGAGCTTTATCGCATGCACCTTCGGCTCCGCCACCAGCCGTCCGAGGGCCTCCGCAAGCTTCGCCCGCGCCTCCGGGTCGTCCACCGACTCGCGCGCCGCGACATACCGATTCAGGAACGCAATGGCCGCACACGCCACCACGACCGAACCGACGAACGCGACGAGCTTCTTCTTCGAGGCGGCATTTTCCATGGCGTTCGTCAGAACTGGAAGTAGAGGAATTTGGACGAAAGGTTGAGGTGAAGAATGGCAACGATGGTGACGAGCGCCAGGCCGAGGACCTTGGGCCAAGGAAGCTCACCCCACCGAATGCGGTTCGAGTTCACGGGCAGCGCCGCGAGACCGACCCCCAAAAGACAGAAAGCGAAAAGCTGCCACGGGGCGCCAACGTGCGCGCCAACGCGCACGGCGCCGCGCGCAAAGGCCGCGAGATCGCGGGCCGAGTGCATTCGAAACGGCACCCAAGTGAGCACGATGAGCACGGACATCGCGATGCGCCTCACCAAGACGGGAAGCGCGGCCCACGGCTTTTCCATGCGGTGATACACGAGCAAAAGTGCACCGTGGAGCGCGCCCCACAATAGGAAGTTCGCCCCTGCGCCATGCCAGAGGCCACCGAGCAGCATGGTAATGAATAGGTTCACTCCCGTGCGACTCTTCCCTTTTCGGTTTCCTCCGAGCGGAATGTAGAGGTAGTCGCGCAGCCACGACGACAGGCTCACGTGCCAACGCTTCCAAAAGTCGCTCGGGGAGTCTGCATGGTAGGGCGAGTCGAAGTTTATGGAGAACTCGAGACCGAGCATTCGCGCGAGGCCGCGGGCCATGTCCGAATAGCCGCTGAAATCGAAGTAGATCTGGAGCGAAAAGCCGATCATCGCCAGCCAGAGGTCCGCGGCACCATGGCCGCGCGGGGCATTGAGAATAGGATCGGCAAAGAAGCTCAGACGGTCGGCGACCAATACCTTTTTGGAGAGCCCACACGCGAAGAGAAACACGCCGCTCGTGAGCTTGGAGCCGTCGATTGGGTCGTCCGTCGCCAACTGCGGGAGCAGCACCTTCGGTCGCACGATGGGGCCGGCGATGAGCTGGGGAAAGAGGCTCACGAACGCCGCGAACTCGAGAAAATTCCGACTCGCGCGAATCTCCCGCCGATAGACGTCGATCGAGTATCCCATCGATTGGAACGTGTAGAAGCTGATGCCCGCCGGGAGCACGATGTTGAGCGTCGAGCGAACGAGTGGGCTCGACGTTCCGGCAATGGCATTTACGGAGTCTACGAAGAACGTCCAATACTTGAAGAACGAGAGAAGCCCGAGGTTCGCCGACAGCGACACGAAGAGGATGAGCTTTCGGCGGCGGGTGCGGGCCGCTTCGTCGAGCGGCAAGGTGTCGGCGTGCTCGAGCAGGAGTCCCACGGTGAAGTCGGCCGTGGTGGTGAGCAGCATCAGCGAGGCATAGGGCCCCGCCGCGAACCAATAAAAAAGGTAGCTCGCAGCGGTCATGAACACGAGCCGCGGACGCCTTCCCGGGAAGACGCGCCAGCCGAGGAGGACGAGCGGCAAGAACGCGAAGATGAAACTGAGGCTGTTGAACTTCATCGCGTTCGCTCGGCTCGGCGTGGAGCGAAAGCTCGTGCTGCGTGGGCAGAATCTCCGATGGGCTCGGTAGCGTCAAGACGCTCGCGGATCGGTTGACTCGCCTGGCACCCGAGGTTCGTCGACTAGAGAGCTTGCAGCCGTGACGCTTCGCGCGTGACTCGAGCTCGAAGGGCGTGCGCGACGGTGACGTAGATCAGCAAGCCAACGGCTCCGAAGACGACGATCGAGAGCACGAACACGAGCTCGGGTGGCGGGAGGAAGTGTCCAATGTGACCACCACTCGTATCGACCATGGTCTCCGCGATCGAGGCCCGCCGGGCGTCGATCGCGTTGGCTCGAAGGAAGGCCGCGAGCCCGGTCAGGACGATCGTGAGAACCACGCATCCACCGGGCACGTAGAGAAGCGCGCGGGCGTGCCACCTGCGGTAGGTCGTTCGTTTCGCGAGGAGCTCTTCGTAGGCGGCTCGGTCGAGAGTGGGTCCGAGACGCGGATCTTTGCACGCGGGGCATTTGGCGCTCACGAGCGCATCGGAGACGGGCTTCGTGAGCTTGGCACAAAACGGACAGAGGAACTCTTCGCCCCAAACCGCTCCACAGTCGAGGCACTCGCCTCGACTCGACGTCGCCGTGCTCTTGCACGTGGGGCACGAAGTGCCGCCGCGGTAGGTAGTCGTCGCTCGCGGGTTCATGCCTTGCACGTCGGGTACGAATGGTACCTCCAATGGATCTTTTCGATGCGAAAGGTCTCGAGCGGCCTCCTTGACGCCTCACCTTTGAGGTGTCAAACAACGGGGGTGCAGAATCGGCGCCCTCGAACGGTTGGTTTTTGGGGGAAGCGCATCGCTGCCGCCCTTTTCGCGTGCTCCGCTCCGGCCTGCGGGCTCGACATCGCCCTCGCTCCGACCGTCACTGAAGCGGTCGATGCGAGTGTGCCCGCCGTGACGGAGGACTCGGGACGAGCCACCGACGCCAACGTTGGGGCTTCGAAGGATGCCATGCCCGCTCCGGTCGACGCCGAGCCCTGTGTACCTGGCCCGGCAGCGTCGACCGATGCAGCGCCGAAGACCACGTCGTTCTCGATCGTGGTGTCTGGCCAAACCGCATGGGTTCACGACGATCAGAAGAGTGCGGGCTATTTTCACACGTACGACGCACTCGTCCCGAAGTCAGGCACGGAAGCCCACAAGGTCCACGTCTTCTTGCCGCGTGGCTACTCCGGAGGTGGCTGCAAGCGCTACCCGGTCATCTACATGAACGACGGAAACACGTCGTTTTGGCCGGGCGGATCCGCAAACAAGACCTGGGGGGTGGCCGAGGTCCTGGCCGACGCGTACGCCAAACGCACCGTGCGTGAGGTCATCGTCGTGGCCATCGAACCGGTGGAGCGAAACCGCGAGTACACGCACACGCCTTGGCTGCTCGGCGAGGCCTGCTGCGGTGCTTCGGTCTACGCGGCTTTTCTCGCCGACGCCGTCGTGCCGTTCGTGGATGCGGCCTACCGCACCAAAAAGGGCCGCGCCGACACCTTCGTCCTCGGAAGCTCGCACGGCGGACTGTCTGCGTTCTACGTGTCCACACGCCGGCCCGAGGTCTTCGGTGGGGCGATCGCGATGTCGTCCTCTTTCTGGGTGGGCCAAGACGATCGCGTCACGGGCTCGATAGGGGGGCCGCTCTCGGGATCCGCACTGATCGCACAGGTGGGTCCGAACCTGACGGCATCGAACAAGCCCCGTCTCTACCTCGACTGGGGCCTCGTGCGTGACGGCGGGTTCCACAACGCGATCATCGAAGAGCGCGCGACGGTTCGCGGCCGTGAGATGGCCACTCTGCTCGAAGGGGCTCCCTACGGCTACGTGCGGGATCGCGATCTTTTCACCGTCGAAGACCCGAAAGGCGAGCACGAAGAGATCTCCTGGGGTCGGAGGCTCGGCCGAGCGCTCGCCACCATCGTGGGACCCTGAGTACCTTTCCACGCGGGTAGCGTCGTATTTCACGGCTTGTCGCGGGCCCCTGAGACGCCGTCGCGCCCACGAAGATGCGACATGCCGCGGCGTTTTGGGGCACTCTCCGTGAGTCGCGCATGCTCCACGTCGTCGAAGAACGCCTCGCTCCCGGGCTATGGATCGCGGGACGCTATTGCCTCGATCGTCCCGTCGGCGAAGGGGGCATGGGGAGCGTTTGGGCAGCCCACGATCGTGACGGTCGCACCTTTGCGTTGAAGGTCGTTCGCGAGGACAAATCCGCCAATCCGAAGGCCCACGAGCGCCTCGTTCGCGAAGCCCGCGCGGCCACGTCGATAAGGCATCCGAACGTTGCGCCCGTGCTCGAGGTGGTCGAGACCGCGGCGGGCACGCCTTGCCTCGTCATGCCTTTGCTCGAAGGAGAGTCGCTTCGCGCGCGGCTCTCGCGTGTGGGCGTCTTGCCGTTCGAGGAGTGCGCACGCATTTTTGGCGGGGTTTTGGCAGGCCTCGGTGCCGCGCATCGTGGTGGAATCGTGCACCGCGACGTGAAGCCCGAAAACGTCTTTTTGGACGGCACGAACGTGCTGGTGCTCGACTTCGGCATCGCCAAAGAAACCGGACTTGGACCGAACAGCGAGACGGTTCCACCATCACTCACGTCCACGGGTGCCGTGCTCGGAACTCCCCACTACATGGCCCCCGAGCAGATCTTCGGAGACAAGGACGTCGACGCCCGGGCCGACGTTTGGGCGCTCGGTGTGATGCTCTTCGAGTGCCTGGCCGGAGTCCGGCCGACGCAGGCCGAGAGCCTGGGCCAGGTGTTGAAGCTCATTACGACCGAGACTCTCCCTTCCCTTGCGGAGGTCGCGCCTCACGTTCCACGCCGCATTTCGGACCTCGTCTCGGCCATGCTCTCGAAGCGACGCGAAGCGCGACCAAGCCTCGACGACGTGGGCCGTGAGCTCCTCGAGCTTGCCCAGCGCGGTGGACCGCCGGCACCACGCCCTCCCTTGGTACCGCCCACGCCGCCCGGTGTTTCGCCCTATGGAACCACGGCGCCGTTCGTCGCAAATGCGCACAAGGATGCGCCGACGACACTCCCGCCACACGCGGCGCGCACGTCCGGGGCCTCGCTTTTCGTGCTTGGTGCGCTCCTCCTCGGAGGTGGTGGTCTGGCCGCGGCCGGTGGGCTCTTTGCGTATGTACGATTCGCGACGCCGAGCTCTCCCAACGAGCCCGTTCATGGTCCCGTCGAGCACGCGTCGACGTCCCCGACGAGCAGCGGTCCTACGACGACGTCACCGAAGGCCACGGCAAGCGCAGCTCTCGCGAAGCCCAGCGCGAAGCCGAGCGCCCCCAAGCCCACCCCCGCACTGCCATCGCCACGGCCGAGCGCAGCGGTGAAGCGGCACGCTACTTTCGATTCCGGCTCGGGAAAGATGTACGGAATGGGGCCCGAGTCCCCACGGCTCACGGGCGCCGTCCACGCGAGCCTGCCAAGCCTGCAGCCGTGCCTCCCTACACCGACCGACGAGGCCATTTGGGCTTCGTGGATACGCTTCTACTGGCCAAAAGGGGGAGGACGCACCGCGCAAATCACGATGGTGAAAAACGGACAGGGACAGGTCGGTGATGGGGAGTCCATTCCCATCAAGGAATGCATCCAAAAGAAGGTCGACGCCTTCGTAGTCCCCGATGCGACGGGCCAAGCGGACATCGACGGTGGTGCCTCGTACCTCTTCGCGAGCGCGGGCTACTATTGGCACTACGACTGACGCAGCTCTTGCGCGGGTGACGCGAAGCCGACACCGCTCAACCCGATTCGGGCTCGAGGGAAAAGGGCTCCTTGCCTGCGCGGACGCGAAGGTCATGCATCGACTTGCGCACGTTTTCTTGCGAGAGAACCTTGCGCAGAATTTCCTTCTTCTTCGGCGAGTCGAAGAGGGCCACTCCGAGCGCGATCGTCAAGACGCCCGGGCCAGGGAGCACCAGCATCAAGAGACCGAGCACCACGAGCAGGCCGCCGCCGACTTGGCGCGCGAGACGCACCGCTTTGGGTCGCTCCGGCTCGGGCCTCACGAAGTGGTCGCTTGGCAGCTTCACGACGAGAACCCGCACCACCACGAGCCCAGCCACGAAGACGGCGGAGGTCATTAGGGCGCCGAAGCCAAGCTTTTCGGCTGGATCCATGCGAAAAGCCTACTCCAAAAACGCACCCGGAGCGCCGCTCGGTGAACGGTGCTCCGTGGAGCAAGAGGGCAATGGCCGCGATATGCGGTGAATCGTTCAGCGGAGGCGGGTGTCGAAGACCTCGGAGAGGACCCGGCACGCGTCGACCGTCGTGAACATGCCGACGACTTCGTTGTTCTGGACGACGACCGCCGAACCGTACTTGTGCTCGGCCATCGTGGCGGCCACCTCGGTTACGGGAGTGCTCGCGTCGGTGGTGTAGGGCGACGTCGCCATCGCACAATCCACGGTCACGACCTTCGGATCCACATCCTTGAGGGTCTCGATCACGTTGACGTCACGCAGGCTGAGCATGCCCACCACCTTGGCTCCGGACATCACCGGAAGGTGCCGAATGCGGTGCTCGGCCATCTTTTTCGCGGCGTCCGCGATCGTCGCTTTTTCGTCGATCGTGTGAGGCGAGGTCGTCATGTACTTGTAGATCGGGGGGACGGGCTTGCTCATGGCGCCCCCCAATGCAAACCGCGTGCACAACGAAACCCCGTCGAAATGCGCACCTCTTTGGGGGAGACTCACGCAAGGCATGCGCCGAGGCGCAACGCACTCGCGACGCGCAGCGGCCTCCAGCCGCGCCTTGCCGTGAGGTGTGGTGTAGGGTGCGCACAATGGCAATCTTCGAGACGATTGGGCGTGGCACGGCACCTGACGGCACCGAGCTGACGCTCGTGCGACGGGGCGACGAATGGGTCGTTCGCATCGCCGGTCAGATCCTGATGTCGAGTCGCATGCACGACTCGGAAGAAAGCCTCGCTCGCCTCGCCTTCGAGCGAATGCCCGCTCCAGCGCGCGTCCTCGTGGGTGGGCTGGGCCTCGGGTACACGCTGCGCGCCGTGCTCGATCGCGCGCCGAAGACCACGAGGGTGTTCGTGGCCGAGCTCGTGCCTGCAGTGGTCGAATGGAACCGCGAGCACGTCGGCCACTTGGCCGGAAATCCGCTCGAAGATCCGCGGGTGGCCATGAAGGTCGGCGACGTATCGAAGCTGCTTGCCGGGGCCCACGGCACACTCGATCTGGCGCTGCTCGACGTGGACAACGGTCCTTCGGCCGTCGCACACGAAACGAATGCGGGGCTCTACTCGGAACGTGGAACGCGCGCCTGCCGTGAGGCTCTCGCGCCGAACGGGATCCTGGCCGTGTGGTCGGCAGGGCCCGACGAACGCTACGTCGAGCGCCTCACGAAGGCCGGCTTCGAGGTTGAGGTCGTGCGGGCCGCGGCGCGGGGCTCACGCGGAGGGCAAAGGCACGTCGTGTTCATTGCCAAGAAGCTCGCACGCGTCCCTGAACGTGCTCCAGAGCGAGCACCCGAACGGACCCGCGGACGTCCCACCAGCGCCGGCGGACGCGGAGCCAACGCTCCGCGTATCAAACCGAGGCGAGAGCGCTGACTCGGACTTAGGTAGCTCGCGCGAGGTGGACGGCGAAGAGCCCGTCGTCGTCCATGTAGGTACGTTCTCGCACGAAACCAGCCTTCTCGAGCATTCCGTCGATGCGAGGGAGGTCGTACTTCGAGCTCGACTCGGTGTGGATGCGCTCGCCGCGGCGAAAGTGGACGCGGAGGCCCAGTTCGCCAATCGCCACGTCTTGATCGATCGTGCTCTCGAGGTGCATTTCGATGCGCGACGCCTGTTCGTTCCAAAGGGCCACGTGGCGAAACGTATCGAGAACGAACTCTCCACGAAGCTCGCGATTGATACGCGTGAGGACGTTCTTGTTGAAGGCCGCCGTGACGCCTTGCGCGTCGTCGTAGGCCGGAACGAGCGTCGCGGGGCTCTTCCGGAGGTCGGTTCCGAGCAGGAGCACGCCACCGGGCAAGAGGCCTCTACGAACGCCGGCGAGCAGCGCATGGGCTTCGTCATCCGAAAAATTCCCAATGGAGCTTCCGATGAACAGAACGAGGCGACGCGGGCCGAGAGCGCGAATCGTTTCGAACGCGTCTTCGTGGCGGCCCACGAACGGCCGCACGTCCACGGTGGGAAGCACGCTCGCGAGCTGCAATTTGGCTTCGTCGATGGCCGTCGACGATACGTCGATGGGAACGTAGAGACAGCGTCCCTGGCGTTCGACGACGGCCGCGAGGACGAGCTGAGTCTTGGACGCCGTGCCCGCGCCAAGCTCGACGACCCGAAGGTCCGCCGAGGAGCCGGAGGCCGAGCGTTCTACGATTTCGGCCGCGTGACGCTGGAGGATGCCGCGCTCGGTGCGGGTCGGGTAATACTCCGGCAGCTCGGTTATCCGTTCGTAGAGGAGCGAGCCTTCTTCGTCGTAGAAGAGGTAGGGCGGGAGCGACTTCGCCTCGGCGGAGAGTCCACGCATCACGTCATCGGCGATGGGCGACAGAGACCTCCCCGACTCTCGTGCGTAGGGAGCCGTCATCGTGTGACCTCGACTCCACGCCAAAATGCGACGAATCCCGCGATGTTCTTCGCGGCGTCTTTGGGTGTCGGATACGTCCAGGCAGCGTCCGCGTTCACGTCGGAGCCGACGACGACGTCGAAATAGCTCGCCACCCCCTTCCAGCCGCACGTCGTGTGGGTGGCGCTCTCGCGGAAGCGGTCCATCTTCAGCGCAGTGCGGGGAAAGTACACATTCCCCTCGACGACCTCGAAGGTCTCGCTCTCCGCGAGGACCGCACCTTTCCACGTTGCTTTTGCCATGCTGTCTCCTACCCCTCTCGGATGCCAGCCGCCACCACGAGGTGGCATGCGCGGCTTCGCTCGACGTCGAACCGCCGCAACACGAGGCTCTCAGAGACTCGTCGAACGGGCAACCGGCGTCACGCGACCAGCGGGATCAGTTGCCGAGCTTTCGCCAAGACGACACGCCGACGAAACCATCGGGAGCGAGGCCTGCCTCGGCGTTCAGCGGACAGCGCGGGAGACGAACGTCGTTCCCTTCGCCACACGATCGTAAAGTACGACGGTCGCCGCCATGGCCACGTTCAGTGGGTACGCGCCTGGCAAGATCAACGTGTCGTGTTTCCGAAGAATGGACGCGGGCAGTGCGCCATCCTCCGGTCCGAGCAAGTAGACCGCCTGCTGCGGATGCGTGTACGTCCGAATGTCGATGGCCCCAAAGGCGAGCTCGACGCACACGAGCCGCGCATTGACGGGAATCGATGCGACGAACTGCTCGATCGATTCGAAGTGAAACATGGGCAGAGAGAGCTCGGCGCCGACGGAGCTTTGCTCCTGAGGGTTCCGGTGACCGACACTGAAGACGAAGTTGGCACCGAAGACGCGCGCCGTGCGAATGAGCGCGCCAAAGTTGTGGGTGCGCTTCCCGTTGTAGATACCAATCCCCAAATAGCCCTTTTCGGGTGCTGTCGGAGTGCCCTTTGGCGGCTCGACCGGCGCTTCGTTCATTCGGCGCGAGGGTCCTTCGAGGCTGCATTTGCAGGGCGATTGCCAGGCTGGATTGGGGTCGAGGCGAGAGCGCGGTATGCGCCTTGAATACGGAAAAGGTAGCCCGGTCGGTCGGGCCTCTCCACGAGGCGGACAACGTGATCGGCATCGAGGACGAGCGTGGTGAAGCTGCTTATTCCGAGGGGTGTCACCACGGAGTTTCCCGGGTCGACGACGAGACGCTCGTCCACGCCGTAGCTCTTGGCCCAGGCGGCGTCGGCCGAACCGTAAGCCACATTGACCTGTGGCACGCCAAGCCCACCTTGGGACGAAATGGAACGCATGGCCTCGAAGGCCGTCATGCAGTCGGCACAGCCCTGGAGCCAAACGTGAACCACGATCGGTCCGTCCGGGACCGTCGTGCCTGCGGGCTGAGGAGGCAGTACGACCTTTTGCCCCTCGAGCCCGCCGGTCGCGTGCGGCGAGCTCGTCGCCGCGGCTTTTTCGATATTGGCCGAAAGGCGACGCGCGAAGGAGTCCCCACCGATACCGAGCAAGACGCCCAACAGGAACGTCATGACCAGATAGAACACACGGCGATCCGGCTCGATGCGAATGGCTGGGAGGTCTTCTTTCCGATAGGGGCCCGCGCTCACGGGGTGAGCCTAGCAGGCCTCGGCAAGAGCGCTCGCAACGGGTCATCGCGCACGATTCGCAGCCTTCTTTTTCTCGGATGCGGCGATTCTCTTCGCGGGTGCTGCTTTCTTCGCGGGTACTGCTTTCTTCGCGGGTGCTTTCTTGGCCGGCGCTTTCTTCGCGGGTGCTTTCTTGGCCGCTGCTGCTTTCTTCGCAGGTGCTTTCTTTGCCGGCGCTTTCGTCGCGGGTGCTTCCTTGGCCGGTGCCTTCTTCGGCGCTGCCTTCTTCGCGGACATCTCGTACGCAGGAAGATTGGCGGACTCCTTCATTTTTTCGGCGACTCGGCGGAAGAGCCCTTCGACGATCGCCCAGTAGTCTTGACCGTCCGAAGGGTCCCCCCCTGTATTGACGCCAAAGGGCTCGAAGCGACTCGCTCCGTCTTCGAGGACGAGCCGTTCACCGGCGAGATCATCGTTCGCAATCGCAGCATATTCACCAGTAGCTCCGACCTTCTCGGCTACACGAAGCATCGTCGCGATATTGCCTTGGTAGTACCGAAAATCGTCCTCGTTGATGTAGCCTCGGAGGGAGAGCCGATTGCCCTCGATGTCGACGGTTTGGTGGTCGGGTCCGGGGTATTCTTCCTCGCACCAGCGGCGGTGGTCGGCGAGCTTCGCCAGCATGTCGGCGACCGTCATGGTCTCGGTCGGATCGCCCAACATCGTCGAGCTCGTCCACTCGTCGCCGTAGAGCCCTTCTCGGATGACGAGCTTTTTCCACGCCTCGATACCGCCCTTTGGAAAGACCAGGTCCCCAAACACGAACGCGTCCCATCCCATCCTGTCCTCCGTTTGGCGCGGCTCGTGCGCCGAAAATGATCCGTCTGGCACTAGAGCACCGAATAGGTTGAATCCCGTCGGCTTTCGCCGGTTTAGCGTCGCCTCGCGTTGTCGCTCCTCCTCGGATACGAGAGTATCCGTCGTCGTCGCTCCTAGCGATGCTCGCCAACCCAGCGAAATCCTAAGTCCGAAAACCTGATCGGCGTTCTAGAGCGCCGCGAGCGCCGTTGTCGGGTTGGCCCCTCAGCGGCACGCTTGGGCGCGTTGCTCGGGGATGGGCTCGCAGCTGAATCCTCCGCGCGCGCGAGCCCACGTGCCCGTGTCACCGCAAGCGGGCACGGTCACGATCCATCCCTCGTCGATGCTGCAGCCGAAATCGGAGCAGACGCAGTAGTTGTGGGTGCCGCTCGCGCGAAGCTCTCCCGTGCCGTTGCAGTCGTAGTCGTAGCTTCCGTCTCCACGATCCGCGGAAAAGAACGCGGTTTGACCGGGCCGCGCATAGAAGTTCTGGTCGTAGCAATCGTCGCCGTTCGTCACGTACGCAACGCCACTCTTCGGGCACTCTCGCGACGGGCGCGTCCCGTCGCCGAATCCGTCGGCGTCTTCGTCGGGGTAGGTCGTCTCGAGCTCGGCTTCGCAGCCGTTCTTCGGATTGCCGTCGCAGTTCGCGAACCCTGCTTCGCAGGTCGCGGGAACGCATTGCCCTGCAACGCATGTGGCCGACTCGGTGTGGGGCAGGGCGCAAGCTGCCGGATCGCACGCGGGAGGAGGGGGCGGGGGCGGCAAAGACGGGTCCGGTGGCACGGACGTGGTCGTGGGTATCGCCGTCGCCGTGCCCGTTGGAACGCTCGTGCTCGTGCTGGTTCCCGAAGGCACGGGTCGTGGCTCGTCGAGATCGACGCGCCCACCGCATGCGCCGAGCGCCGCGAAGAGCGGGCCGGCCACGGAGACCGCGAACGCGAGGTGGGTGAGCGAACGAACCGAGCCTTGGCGAATGGGCATGTTTGCCCATAAGCAAGACAAGTGCCGCCCGCAATTAGTGGATTCTGCGCGGAAAAGGCTCTCGACGTGTGCCAAGTGGCACGCCCCGCATCACTTCTTCTGGTCGCGAATGCGCATCGGGCGAACGTTGCGCTTCGGCCTGGGCCGCTTGGCAACGCGCTCGTTCGGCGAGGCTTCGGTGACGCTGGTGTCCGGAGGAGCCGCCGCGAGCTCGACCGCGCCCTCGAGACCTTCGTCGCGGGGATCGCCGCCTTCCTTCTTTCGACCGCGGCGCTTCTCCTTGTAGAAGACGCGAATCGGAACGCCGTCGAATCCGAACTTCTTGCGAAGCTGGTTCACGACGAACCTGCGGTACGAGAAGTGGACCGCTTCGGGCGCACTGGACACGATGACGAACGTCGGCGGCGCCGACACGGCCTGCGTGATGTAGTAGAGGCGCGGCGCTTTGCCGCCTTGCGTGGGCGGAGGCCGCGTCTCGAGGACCTCGGCGAAGAAGCGGTTCAGCTCGCCGGTGCCGATGCGCTTGTAGTAGCCCTCGCTCACTTTGGAGACGGTGGCGAAGAGCTCGTTGATGCCGCGGCCGGTCTTGGCCGAGATCTCGACGATCGGCGCGTAGGGCGCGAACGAGATCTTCTCCCGCGTGAGCTCAACAGCCCGCTTTTTCTCGTCCCGTTCGAGCAAGTCGCACTTGTTGAGCGCGATGATCATCGCGCGGCCGCGATCCTCGGCGAGGCCCAGGATTTTCGCGTCCTGCTCGGCGACACCTTCAGCCGCGTCGCAAAGAAGAACGACGATGCTCGATCGCTCGATGCTTCGAATCGACGAGATGACGCTCATCGACTCGACCGCATCCTCGGCTTTGGTGACCCGGCCCTTCTTGCGGATGCCCGCCGTGTCGACGAAAACGAAGGTCTCTTCGCCGCGCGTGACGACCGCGTCGATGGCGTCGCGTGTGGTTCCGGGACGCGGATCGACCATCATGCGGTCCTCGCCGAGGAGCCGGTTCATCAGGCTCGATTTGCCGGCGTTCGGGCGACCGATGAGCGAGATGCGTGTGAGCGAGTCGGTGTCCTCGGGCGGGCTGTGCTCGCCGAACGCAGCCACGATGTCGCCTTCGAGCTCCGCGAGACCGCGTCCGTGGAGCGCGCTCACCGGGTACATCTTCTTGATGCCTTGGGCGAAGAGCTCGTAGGCCTCCGGATCGACCCGGGCCGAGTCGGCCTTGTTCGCGGCAAAGAAAACGGGCTTGTCCGTG
>JAYUKI010000557.1:0-1226 GCA_043764595.1 Myxococcales bacterium
CTCCGACTTGGCGAGCGAACTCGCCGGCGCTGGCACGTCACGAGGGAAGTACTTCTCGACGTGCGCGCGATAGGCCTCGAGAACGCCACCAGGCGAGCCAGTGAGAGCCACCTGACGCACCTCGCAGAGCGTGATGACCTGGGCCTCCACGGCCTCGAGGGAGCCCCACATGCGCGGGGCTGAGAGGATGAGCCCTATTCGGGCCAGTACCCATTCGTCGATTCTCATGCGCGAACGATGGTCACGAATCGAATCGAAGCAACGTTTGGGGTTCACTCGGCCGCCGAAGCGCTGGCAGTGCGCGACATTGCCAAGCCAACCGCCGCAGCGTTCTGGTCAATGCCGATGGCCTTTCGCCCAAGCCTCTCGGCCACCGCGAGCGTCGTCCCGCTTCCACAGAACGGATCGAGCACGGTGTCTCCTGGGTTCGACGAAGCGAGGATGACGCGCTCGAGGAGCCTCTCCGGCTTCTGCGTTGGGTAGCCCGTTCGCTCTTTGGCGATCGGGGCGAGCAGGCTCACGTCCCAGACGTCGGAAAGCGGCGGGCCTTGCGACTCGCCAGTATCGACACTTGGCTTGCGGCGACCGCTAGAGAAGTCGGCCTTTTGCTTGCGAGTCCCGAAGGACGCCTTGGTCGACTCGGCAAGCTGCTCGTACCCGTAGAGCGTGTGGAACGTCGGGCTTGGCCCGCGCCCGTAGACCAGGATGGTGTCGTGCATTCGCTGGAAGCACGATGACTTCGTGGGCCACCGTCGGTAGCGCCAGACGACCTCGTTGCGGAAGTGATCCGCTCCGAAGATGCCATCGAGCAAGACCTTCAGGTAGTGGCTCGCCGTCGGGTCGACGTGGAGGTAGAGCGTCCCTGTCTCGCGAAGGAGTCGGTGGAGCTCCACGAGGCGCTGAGACATGAACGCGAGGTATGCCATCAGCGGGGTCGGTCCGAGCAAGCCAAAGAGCGCCGCCACGGTCTTCGTGTGTGCCGCACGACCAAGCTCGGGAGACCAGGACCACCGATCGTCGAAGGACATGGCACCTTCGCCGAACACGCGGCCAGTGCAGAATGGCGGGTCGAGGTACACGAGATCGACGCTCGCCGACTCCATGCCTCGCATCACGGCAAGGTTGTCCCCGTGGACGATCATGGGAGCTCCTGCACGCAATGGTGCGGTCGAGGCTGGACGACTCGGCGCACGAGGCGAAGACCTTGGGAGTAATCGACGTAGTGC
>JAYUKI010000558.1:0-4103 GCA_043764595.1 Myxococcales bacterium
GTTCGATCACGCCGTCATTCCGGATCGCATCGAAGCCGGCACGTACATGGTCGCCGCGGCCATGCACGAGGGCAGCGACGTGGTGCTCGAAGGCGCCGAATGGGACGACCTCGAGGCCCTCGTCTTGAAGATGCGCATGGCCGGCGTCCAAGTGACGAGCGAAGGCCGCGACATCCGCGTGAAACGCACGGGACCCATCAAGCCCGTGAACGTCACCACGGCGCCGCACCCCGGCTTTCCGACCGACATGCAGGCCCAGTTCATGGTGCTCATGTGCATCGCCCAAGGCGAGAGCGTCGTCACCGAGACCATCTTCGAGAACCGCTTCATGCACGTACCGGAGCTCCAGCGCATGGGCGCCAGTATCGCGCTTCGCGGGCACACCGCGGTCGTGCAAGGCGTGCCTCGCCTCTACGGAGCCAGCGTGATGGCCACGGATCTCCGAGCGAGCGCCTCGCTCGTCGTGGCCGGGCTCGTCGCCGAGGACGAAACCGAAGTCCGCCGCGTCTACCACCTCGACCGCGGCTACGAGCACCTCGAGACCAAGCTTCAAGCTCTTGGCGCCGACGTCTCGCGCGTGAAGGGCGCCGAGGGCTAGTCCTCCGTTTGCCTTCTTGGATCCGGCGATCGCAGAGGGCGGGTCGGCGGACAGGCCACGAAGCGCAGGAACTGCGCCTAACAGAAGGTCCTTTCGTTGCCAGTTCCGTTGGTCTGCAAGACTCGCGGCTGCGCTCGAAACACACTGTCTTTGCAAAGACTTCGCTTGTCCCCGCGTTTTCCGGGGTCGCACCGCCTGCGACAAGGTGGTTGCGCTCGTAGGCAGTCGTCGGTCGTTCACGCTTGACCTAGGCACTGGCTTTCGGAAAGGCTGGCGCGCGTTCGGTTGCGCGCGTTTGCCGTCCGGACCAAGCCACACTCTCGGAGGAGTCCGTCATGCGCGTTTCCACACTTGCCGCCGCCTTTGCGGTGACTCTCCTGGCCGGCGTCGGCACCTTCGGATGCGGGGACGAGCTTCCTCCGCCCCAAACGCCGCCGCCGCCACCGCCCGCGGCGCCACCGCCGCCGCCGCCCGTCCCCGAGCCTCCGCCGCCTGCGCCACCGAAGAAGACCCTCGCGGAGCTGCAAATGGCCGCGGGGCAGACCATGAACGAAGCGTTTGCCGCCGGGGACGCGAAGAAGCTCGCCGCCCTTTATGCGGAGAACGCCGTCATGAAGATAGCTGGAGCGCCGGACGTCACGGGGCGCGCGAACATCGAAAAGAACCTCTCCGAGTTTTTTGCCTCGTTTGGCAAGATGAAGACGGGCGCCTCACGTGTGTTCGCCAAAAACGACGTGCTCGTCAGCGAGTGGACCATGAACGCCACGCACTCTGGCGAGTTCATGGGCATCAAAGCCACCGAAAAGCCCGTGGGCTGGGTCGGGGCGAGCGTGATGTGGTTTGCCGACGACGGCACCATCAAGGAAGAGCACATCTACTGGAATGCGGCGGTCGTGGCTCCGCAAGTGGGCGCCTCGAAAGAGAAGAACCGTGGCATTCCGGCGCTTCCGGCGCAGCCTCTCATGGTCGCGCCCGGTGCGGCCGCCGACGAAGAGGCGAATGTGGCGGCGGTTCAATCGCTCAATCGCGCCATCGAGGGCAAAGACGAAAAGGGGCTTACGGCCCTCTTCGGCGACGACGTCACGTGGGACGACATCACGCTGCCCGAAGCCACGAAGGGAAAGCCCGCCGTGCAGAAGTACTTCAAGGGCCTCTCGGTCGCCTTTCCCGACGCCAAGCTCGCGACTCAGCACTCGTGGGGCGTGGGCAATTGGGTCGTCGAAGAAGGCACGTACGCGGGGACGAACAATGGTCCGCTTTTTGGCGCGAAACCGACCAAAAAGGCCATGACCATCCATGAGCTCAACGTCTACGAGCTCGACAAGAGCCACAAGATCCTCCACGCCGTGACCTACGGAAACGATCTCGAGATGTCGTCGCAGCTCGCCGCGCCCGCCAAGCCTGCCGCGAAGCCTGCCGCGGCTGCTGGGAAGCCTGCCGCGCCTGCCGCGAAGCCCGCCGCGCCTGCTGCGAAGCCCGCCGCGCCTGCCGCGAAGCCCGCTCCCAAGAAGTGAGCACCGTCCAGCCGTGAGAACGTGGAGCGAGGGGCCATGTGCCCCTCGCGCCTTTTTGTGCGTCGTGGAGCTTCCGGGCAGGCCGGTTGTGGCCGCGCGTGCGCGTGCGCGTGCGCGTGCGCGTGGGACAGGGCCTCGCACGTTCTGTAACACCCGGCCGCCGGGCGGCTCTGAGTGGAAACCCTTTCAAGGAGTATCCATCATGCAGCTCTCGAATCAAGTCGCCGTCATCACCGGGGGAACCAGCGGAATCGGTCTCGCGTCGGCCACCACCTTTGCCCGCGAGGGGGCTCGGGTCGTCGTTTTTGCGCGCCACGAAAGCGAAACCGCGCGCGCCGCGGTCGGCCCTCGAGGCGAGCTCGTGCTCGGGGACGTGACCCGCCCTCTGGACCTCGAACGGCTGTTCGCGGGAACCCAGACGCGCTTCGGAAAGGTCGACGTGCTCTTCGTGAATGCCGCAATCATCAAGCTTGCTCCGATCACGGAGACCTCGGACGCCTTGCTCGACGAGATCGTCGACACGAATCTCAAAGGCTCCTTTCGCACGTTGCGCGCGG
This sequence comes from Myxococcales bacterium, assembly GCA_043764595.1. Lineage (GTDB taxonomy): Bacteria > Myxococcota_A > Polyangia > Polyangiales > Polyangiaceae > JAAFHV01. The sequence goes on from JAYUKI010000558.1 coordinate 2,670, forward strand.
CCATTCCGTACCTCGCCGACGGCGCATCGGTCATCCTCACCACGTCTTGGATCAACCGAATCGGTTTCCCTGGCGCCAGCGTTTCCAGCATGACGAAGGCTGCGTTACGCTCGCTCGTCCGTGTCGCCTCCGCCGAGCTCGCCCCCAGAAAGATTCGTGTGAACGCCCTCTCCCCTGGAGCCATCGAGACGCCACTTTGGGGCAAGTTGGGCCTCCCGGAGGAGACCCTCCGGTCGGCTGGCTCCCAAATCACGTCCCAAATCCCGCTCGGGCGCTGGGGCAAGGCCGACGAGCTCGCCAACGCGGCACTCTTTCTGGCCTCGAGCGCGAGCGCCTACGTCAACGGGATCGAGCTCGGAGTCGACGGAGGAATGCGGCACTCATGAGCTCGCCCATCGATGAAGCCGAGACCGACGCGGCGCTCATCGCGCTAGCGCTCGAGGGAGACCGGAACGCCCTCCGCTCCCTCGTCGCGCGCCACCAGCCGTTCGTTTTCAACGTCGCGATGAAGATGTTCGGCAATCGCGCCGACGCCGAGGACTTGACCCAAGAGGTCTTTACGCGAGCCATCACGTCGCTTCGGACCTTTCGCGGGGAGAGCGCATTTTCGACGTGGCTCTACCGAATCACCGCAAACCACTTCCTGAAGACCCGCCGCCGTGGGCTCGAGGTAGAGGTCGATGACTTCGAGGTCTACTTCGACGCCGTGGCCGCAGTGCCCGACGAGCCCATCGAGGAGTCACGAATCGCGGACAGTACCGTCGACGAGCTCCGTATTCGATGCACTACGGGCATGCTCATGTGCCTGGATCGCGAGCAGCGAATCACGTTCATTCTCGGAGCGATGTTCAACGTGAGCCACACGTTGGGCGGCGAGATTGTTGGCATTTCGCCAGGGAACTTTCGGGTGCGTTTGCACCGTGCCCGAGCCGACCTTTACGAATGGATGAACCGTCGCTGTGGTCTCGTCAACACGGCGAACCCTTGCCGATGCCACAAGAAGGCGCGGTCGTTCGTCCGCCAGGGGCTCGTGGACCCCAAGCGCCTCATCTTTACCGCCGACTACAAAGAAAGCATCGAGGCGCTCTCGCATTCCGGGGCGCGCGAAGTCATGGCGACCGTGGACGACCTTCACGAGCGAGTATTCCTCGAGCATCCGGCCCAGCCGAGCCGATCGCGTATCGTCGACGAGATATTGGGCAATCAGGTCGTGTCGAGCTTCTTCGGCCTGTCCTGAATGGATGGAATCCACGATCGGCTCCCGCCGGTCGTGGAATTCGCTCAGCCTGGATTTCGCTCTACCTAGTCGTTCCACCGGCATTTCTCGCGTCTTCGCGCGCATGCGCCGGTGCCGCGTGCCTTCGTGCTCGAGATAGCGGAGCTATCCCTGCGCGCGAAGTCCCCGAATCTACGCCCGAATTCGCTTCGATCTGT
>JAYUKI010000559.1:0-1225 GCA_043764595.1 Myxococcales bacterium
AGGCGCCGAGCAAGCGCAAATCCGCTACGCCGACAACTCCACGGTCGCCGCCAAGGTCGGCCACAAAGACTCCGATTGGGACCTGGCGCTGCTCGTCCCACAAACGGGTCGCTGGAAAGACGGCCTCTCGGCGAGTGAGCTCGAGCCCAACGTCACCGACCTCCGGCTCGTTCTTCCCACGCGCGGCAAGCTCGGTCCGGTCGCCGTCGTCTTGAAAGGCCGCACCGATGCAAAATCGAAGGAGGGAACGCCTCTCCTGAACATTCTCGACCTCGATATGAAGGGCGCGCTGTCGGTGCCGGGCGCGCCTGTCATCGACAGCCGCGGCAACGCGGTCGGAGTGCTGGTGCGTGCTTGTCAGGTGAAGTCCACGGCGCCCTGCGCGCCCACCACCGTAGCGGCCCCGGTGTCGGCGCTCCGCAGCTTCCTCATTCGCACGCCGGCCGCCGCTGTGGCGCCTTCTCCTTGGCTCGGCCTGCGCGGCGCACCCTCCCAAGCCGGAAGCATCAAGGGCGTGCGTGTTCTCGACTTGGCGCCCGGTTCTCCGGCCGAAAAAGCAGGTCTCAAGGCCAGCGCGGATCCCGCAAAGAGCGACATGATCGTTGCGGTGGACGGCGCACCCGTGGAGACGCCAGAACAGATTGTCGAGCTCGTCGCAAAAAAGGGCATTGGAGACACCACCAAGCTGCTCGTGTTCGACGGCACGAAGTTCCGCGAGGCCGCCGCCGTCCTCCGAGCCTCCCCCTGAGGGCGTGGGCGCTTCCACGGAGCGTCTTCACCACGAACGCAGGTAGGGTTTGCGCGTGAGTCGTTCGTCCGAAACCGCGCAGGCTCCTACAAAAGGCGGCCACTGGGCGGGAATTCGCTCGAAAAACGAAAAAACTACCGAACCGCCTTGGAAGTCGCGATCGAGCCTCGACTTGCGCTCGAAACACGTGCGAGACTTCCAGGCATGGCTCGTGACCGGCACGGCGCCACAGAAGAATCGGCATACGTAGTCACTGTTGGGTTGACACGGGTGGCCCACATTCGACACGATTTCGCGAGGTACCGCCCTTGACCACCACCCAGCTTCGGATCGAAGTCGCCGGCGAAACGAACGTCGGCATGAAGCGTCAGCACAACGAGGACAATTTCTCGATCCTCGAGGAATCTGGCCTCTACATCGTCGCCGATGGCATGGGAGGACACGCCTCGGGCGAGGTCGCCAGCAAGATGGCCGTCG
>JAYUKI010000560.1:0-4093 GCA_043764595.1 Myxococcales bacterium
CCTCGACGAGCCCTTGCCAGTCCCGAACGTTCTCGAGATGCGAAAGACGCTCCTGAAGGTCCATTGACTCCCTCGGTCCCACAAAACCGGGCGAGCACAAATGTGCCCGCCGACGCCCATAGACAGGTTGAGAGCGCCCCACTGCGCACCCTCGCCCCACCTTTAGGCAGGTGAATTTTCCGCCCCCAAACTACCAGAGGCCGCACGTCTCGGGTGGCCTTCCTCGCGAACCCAACCGATTTTTTCCTTCGCGTCAGGACGCAGCCATTTGCTAGGGGTCCGCAGTCGCAAGCAGTGCCCCTGCCCACTCTCCCTTACACGTCTGTAGGCGCGAGCGAGGCTCACGAAAAAGCCCCCGATGCGTCTGCATCGAGGGCTGCGCGAGGTGTTCTTCGCGTCGTTCCAGGCTTCGATGTCGCTCTGGGACATCGCGAGATACTAGAGCGGGTTGCGAAGAACGCTCTGGACTACTGGAGCTGTCCACCGAGCTTGCTGGCAAGCTGTTGGCTTTGAGCGCACTGGTCGGCGTAGCGTGCTGCGGCAGCGCCTTTGCAAACGATTTTGTTGAATGACTGAAGCTGTTGAATGGCTTCGCTCTTGCGCGGTGGGCTCACGCTGGCGTACGCCGCACCAAGGTTGAAGAAGGCGATTTGCTCGCCACCTTGGTTGCACATTCCACAGGCTTTCTTGGCCGACTCGTACGATCCGACGGAGCCCGAAATGTCGCCCTTCATTTCCTTGATTTGGCCGGCCAAGCTGTGGAGACCGAAGAGGAACTTGTCGCCCTCTTTCGCGAACGAAAGGCCGTCTTTGACCACCTGCTCGGCTTGATCGAGGTAACCAAGGCGAATGTAAAGGTCTGCGAGAGGAACATAGAACGAGAGCTCGTCCGGCTTCGTCTCGATGGCCTTCGTGTACGAGCGCAGTGCGCCCTGCTCGTCGTCGAGGTGGAGCAAAACCTCCGCGAGCTCGAAGTGGGCGTCGGCCAGGTTCGGGTCCTTCGCGATAGCTTGCTCGAGTGGCTCTTTCGCCTCCGACCAGCTCGACGGCCCCTTCACGGCCATGCGTGCGTTGGCCATGCCTTGCTGGAAGTAGTACGTCGCGAACGTCGGAGCGACGGCTTGAGCCTTCTTGCAGGTGGTCGCAACTTTCGCCCAGTCTTCCTTCTTCGTGTAGGCCAGCGCGAGCTTCCACAGGATGCGGTGGTTCGTCGGGTCGAGGTTGGTCGCCTGCTCGTATTTCGAGATGGCCTCGTCGATGTTGACGGCCTTCGACTTGTCGCCTTCGTTTGCGAGGTTCACGGCCTCGATGTTGTTGCGGCTGCAGCCGGCGAGCCCGAGGCCCGTAAGCGCCGACAAGGAGAGGACCACGACCTTCGCGAGCATCTTCATGGGCGCGGGAGCATAGGGCAGAACGAGGCGCGGGCTCAACCAAAAGAAGGCAGTCCTCGGTTACTGCCGTCCGAGGGCCAACAACCCGCGTTCCACTAGGGCCAAACTGCGCCTCGAAGGAACGATTCGTCCGCCAGGGTCGAGCAACCAGGCTCGACGAGACGAGCCCCACGTCGGTGCCCGGGACGTGAGCGTCGTCGGTTGTGGATCGCGCAGCGGGACGCGACCCAGCGTCGCACCCGCGCACCGCACGCACTGAATCACATGCATAATGCACGTGGTCGTGGTCGTGGTCGTGGTCGTGGTCGTGGTCGTGGTCGTGGTCGTGGTCGCGCTGAGCGTGCGAGAGCACTTCGGCCGGCGCGCACGCAACGACGCACGCGTTCGACCCAACCATGTCGTCGCGTCGTCTCGCCCCCCTCGTCGATCTGCCCCGGTCCAGCGGATTGGGTTTCCGAGGTTCGCCGGATTCAAGCCCCAACGCTTCCCCCCGCCCACTCACCTGCAATACACACGCACTTGCCCGCCAACTGGATCTCCCGAAACGTTCGTCGCTCTCGCCAGCCACAAAATGCATCACGCCACTCGAGCTCGGCTCGGGTGGCGTGTGCAGTCTGCTCGTGCTGCCTGACGATCAGTCGCCGGGGCTGAGCGCGATCGGGAAGACGACCGTGACGATGCCACCTTCGGGCGCCGGGAACGAGAGGTTTCCGAAGCCGCGAACGACGCACGAAACGACGCCCTTGTCCGGGAGGTCCGAGCCGCCGTCTTGCGCGGTCGAGACCGAGCCCGTGCGGTCGATGACGAACTTCACGGCAACGCGACCGGAGAGCGTCGGGTTGGTGCGAAGGCCGTTTTCGTAGCAGAGACGGAAACGACCGAAGTTCTGACGAACGATACGCTGGATGACTTCGGGCGGGAGGCGACCGTTGACTTGCGTCGTGCCCTGACGGAGGTTCGGGGACTTGGTGGCGTGCGCGCCACCGAGCTTGCCGTGGCCGTTGCCGAAGCCCTGGCCGTTGCCAGTGCCAGCGCCGTGGCCAATGGTGCCGATGTTGCCGAGGCCGATGCCCTCGCCGCGACCGCCGCCACCTTCACCGACACCCGAGAGGCCGAGGCCGCCCGCGCCAAACGAGTCACCGATGCTGTCGCCCCACATGTTGCCGCGGGCGCTCATCGGGTCGTTGCCACTCGACTCTTCACGGCCCCATGGAGCCGTCGGGGCGTTGGGGTCACCACCCGCGCCGACGTTGAGGAGACCGATCATGCCGAACTCGGCAGCTTCCTTGAGAGCAGCCTGACGGGCAATGTGCGGGTCGGCGTTGTCTTGGGGCCCCTGCACGCCGAACTTGTGTCCGGTTTCTTTCGTGTTGGGGTTACCCATCGAGCCTTCTTCGCCCTTGGCTCGCGTACCGGTACCGCCTTCTTTGTTGTCGGCGGTGTTCTCGGCCACTTGCTCGGTGGGCTTCTCTTCTTGCTCGCGCTCAGCGGCCGCGTTGAGCATCTTCTGCATGAGCAGAATCTGGTCACGGTCGATCGCCTCGCTGTCGTCGAGGTTCATCTTCGGCATGAAGAACGCGAGGGACGCGACGATGCCGATGTGAAGGAGCGACGAGAGACCGACGAAAAGGAAGGCCGCAGGGTCCGCGCCGGCAAAAATGCCGACCGGAGGAGCCTTGCCGGCGTTCACTGCGCTCACCTGAAAAACGAGGCCACCCTCGAGCTCCATACGAGCCTTCGCGTTCGCCGGGAGGTCGAACTCGTGTGCGCCAGACAGCTCACTCGAAGGACGCGCGCGGCCGCTGGCGATGAGGTCGGCGAAGGTGGTCTTGCCTTGACCGGGAATCTCCACCGCGCCGTTCGCACGGGGGAAGATGACGAGAGCTGCACTGCCGCCACGAGCGACCACTACGGGCGCACGGGTGGTGCCGAGCGCTTCGCTAGGAACGAAGTAGTCGCAAGCGACCGTGGTCTCTTCGCCAACGAAGAAGGAACGCGGCGGCGAGAGGTGAGAGACGTGGAGCACGTTGGTGTCCCACATCACCATGACTTCGATCGCTGCGAGGTGAGCGATTTCGACCTCGTCCGGATTCACGTCGGGACCGCTCTTGACGAGCTTGTAGGTCGTGGGTGCGTTCGGATCGAGCTCGGCCACCGGCGCGAGACCGGCATGCGGGTCGGTTGCCGACGCGACGAAGGGATTGCCCGAAGCCGCGAACGGATTCGCCGGAGCCGAAGGAACGGCGAAAGGATTCGCGCCAGCGGCGGGCACGGCGAAGGGATTCGCGGCGGGCATCGAGATCTCGGCTGCCGTGGGCGCAGTCGAGGCAGGAGGAGGAGCCGACACGGGTGCGGCAGCCGCAGCCACTGCGCTCGCGGGTTCGGCGCTCTCGAGGACGATGGTGGTCGATCCGATTTGGATCTGGTCGCCGGGGCGAACCTTGCACTTGTTGACTCGGGACCCGTTCACCGTGGTTCCCGGCTCGTTGCCGAGATCGATGAGCGTGATGTCCCCTTCCGACGCAACCTCGATGACCGCGTGCATACGCGATGCGAGCTCGTCGTCGACGCGGAGATGACTCCGCGGATCCTTGCCGACCTTCACGATGTCTTGCGCAATCGTGTCGCGGCGGAGGAGTTGATCCCCCTGGTAGAGCGCAAACGTGAGCGCGACCTTGCCCTTGCCTTCCATCTCGGACCTT
>JAYUKI010000561.1:0-4092 GCA_043764595.1 Myxococcales bacterium
GAAGCTGATGACGACGGCGGTCTGGAGGAGCACGCGTCGGTCGGTCGCCGAGAGCTCCTGAAGGTCGATGTCGTCGAGCGTCCGCTTTTCTTTGGCGTAATCGAGGACGCCCTGTTTCTCCTCTTCCGACGCGCCGTAGGCGGCCAAGAGACCGGAGATGGCTTCGCGCTCTTTCTCTCCGAAATCGCCGTCTGCCCAAGCGATCGGAATGAGCCCTTTGACGATGGCAAGCTGCTGGTCGTGCATGAATGAACCTCGATCCGTACGATCGGGCACGCCTTGGCCTCTCGTCAATGGGATCGTGGTCAGCGACGGAGAGAGAAGCGGGCGGCGCACGTCCCCGGCATGACTTGGGCCGAGGCCATGGCCCGCTCGACGCATGCGTGGACGGCCGGAGTGGCTCCAGTGGCCTTCACGTCGGTCATGGCGCCCGCTTTGGAGGTCCAAGTCAGGACAATCTCGGTCTTGGCCTTTGCACACGCATCGAGCGTGCTCTTGCGCGGAGCAAACGTGCCCACGAGGGTCATGGCGCCGAACATCCCACCGAGCCCCTCGGTCTTGCAGGCGACTTCGTCGAGCACCATTCCGTTGCCGGAGATGCCGTCGACGTGGAGGTTCGCTCCGGCGAGCAGCGAGGGTTTCTCAGGCTTTTCGGCCTTTTTCTGAGCCTTGCATGCGCCGTCGTGGCCAAGCTCGCAGGCTGTGCGGAGTGCTGCGAGGCCACGCCCCTCGTTCGGAGAAGGCCCCGTTTCGTTGGCCTGGGCGACGACCATGCACGCGTCCGCACGGGCCTTTTTCGCGCGCGCGTCCGCTCCTCCCGGCTTGCATGCGCCCAACGCATCCTTCTCGAGTTGGTCCGGGCTCGTGTCTTTCGCGTCGAGGTGAACCGCCACCAACGCGGCGCAGCCGTCCGGATCTCCCGTGCCGTCCGCGCAGGCGTGGGAAAACATGGAGGCGGCTTGACCGCGGTCGGCGGGGCTCTCGAGAAAAAGGCTCCCGGCTTTTCCACATGCGCTTTTGTCGTCGAAATGGCAGGCTCGGGCGAAGCTCTCGCGCGCGCCCGGAACGTCGCTGCGACCCTCCCGCTGCCGTGCTTCTGCCGTGCACGTGTCCTTGTCGGCGCAAGGGATGGCGGCAGGTGGCTCCACCTTCTTCGGAGCGACCGCCGTGGGCACTTGCGAGGCCACCTCCGGGCTCTGCGGAGGCGGGCCACCGCAGGCAGCAACGCTCAGGGCCAACGAGACGAACAGGAACGACTGGTGACGCGCCATTCCTGGAACGTACGCGGGCCTCGCGCGAAACGTTCCTCGAAAACCATGCCTTCGGACCTACGGTTCGGTCACTTCGCCGAGAGCTTGATCACGCGCGTCTGGTTCTCGTCGAGCGGGGCCTTCGCGATGTCGTCGGGCGTCGCATGCAGGCGTTTGCGGAATGCCCCAGGCCCCGCCACCAAGACGTCCACTTCGGCGTCGCATTTCAGACGTTCGACACGGGCTTCGGGCCCAAGACCGACGAGGAGCCAAACCTCGGCTCCCCTTGGCGTAGTCACGAGGTGCACGGTTCCAGGTGCACCGTTTCCGCCGACTGCGGCTCCGGGCTCGCCGGGGGGCCAAGGCTCCACGGTACCTGCCTTTTTCGCGGGGTCGAGCTGAACGGCGAGCTCGAACCGCGGCTTGCCGTCGCCGCCCGTGTCCCAAGCCGCTCCCGCCGGAACGACGGCGCGTTTGGGCACGTGGCCTTCCGCGGTTGCGACGAACTCGAGCCGCCCCACTGGCATGCGCTCCACGTCGGTGGGGGCCTGGCCGACCCGCCACAAAACCTCTGCGCCTTGTGGAACGTCGGTCGCGATCACGGTCGCTTTGCACTTTGGAACACTGGGCGCGGAGCTGCTGGAGGGCAATGGGAGCGCCGTACCCTTGCCTTTTCCTGCGAAAAACTCGGGAAAAAACTTATAAATCGCCCCGACTCCGGCCAGAAGCACCACGAGGGCCATTGCGGCAAGAGCGAAGCTCGTCTTTGGGGCGCGCGGGGTCTCGAACGAGGCCTCCGGCAGGCGAGCCGCGTTTGCGGGTGGCGCGGCTGCCGTGGAACGGGGCTCGGTTGGGGCAGCAGCAGGCCTAGGAGGGTCGGCGGCACGTGTGACCGCCGGCAAGCGCTTCGTGGGCTTCGAAGCAGCGACGGGCTCCGGGGCCTTCTCGGGGAGCTTGCGTGTCTCTTCGTCGACTGACGCGACTCCTGGGGTGGGATCGCCGTCGCCATCGAGGCCAAGGAGCTCGTCGACTCCGCCGTCGTGGACGGCTTCGGGCTCCAAAGCGTCTGCCAAGCTTCGCGGGCGTTCGTCACCGGTCGATGCGCTTGGCTTCGGCAGAGCGAGCGGCAAAAGAGGCTCGCTCGCCAGGACGGGAGCCTTTTTTCCGACGACGCTCTCTACGAGCTTCGCCAGGTCTTTGGCCTCGGGAGGGGGCGGCGTGGGGTCGAGTCCGACGAGCTCTTTCAGGTCGCGCGACACACCCTTGTCGTCCTTCAGGTTCGACACCTCGAACGTGGCGAGCAGGCTGTCGACTTCGTCGCCAGCAAAGAGAGAGTCTTTCTCTGCGCTCGGGGCGGGCGAGGCCGAGGCTGCTTCACGCGGCATTGGCGTTAGGGTGCGAGGCTTCGGGGCTTGGACCTTGGGAAGGCCACGTGCGGGCGGAGGCGTGCCCGAGGTGACGTCGAGCGGCGGTGGCGTGGCCGAAGGGACTTCGTCTCCCTCTTCGCTGGAGCCCACCGCTGGCGGCGCCGCAGAGGGTTGGGCTGCCGGTGGGGGAACCGGGCGGGGCAGGCTGGCCGAAGCGCGCCGAATGGCGGGAGGCGCGGGCAGCGGTCGGTTCTTGGGGCCGTCGACTTTCGCACGCGTGCGGGCCTCGTCCTCGAACGATTCCTCGCGGCGCTCGGGCTTTGGCTCTTCGCGCCGCGGAGGCGGAGCGGAGGCGTTGCGTCCGACGCCTTGGGTGACACGCTTGACCTCGCGGGCGAGGCGCGCCAAGGCTCGTCGGCCGGCGGCTCGGTTCACCGGAATCAGCGCGGATTCGACTTCGGTTCCGAGGGCACGAAGACCCGCACCCGAGCGCCGTCGGCCCGTTGCGGCAAGGGCAGGGGTTTGGGACCCGCTGGCCTCGAGAAGGCGGAGCAACAGGGCGCGCGCCGAAGTCTCGGCGTCTTCGGCGCCTGCGGAATCCTTTTTTGGCCGAACGAGCGCGACGGTGCCCTCGTCCCCGATGAAGACGGACTTCGGGTCGATCTCGCCGCCGGCCGAGTCCGCTCCGTCCACGATTTCGAGGATTAGGTAGCCAGCAAGCTCGGGCGCCAAAGGCACACGCTTCGCCGCCACGACGGTAAAGACGTCTTCGAGAGTTACCGACCCATCGAGCGCGCTTGCCATCGCGAGTTTATCCGTCCTCTGGTGGCGCACCCTAGCAAATCGCGCCTCGTGGATTCAAAGTTCTCGCAGTCCGAAGTGCACGGTTTTTCGCGGAGGGTGCCCTCGCAAACGCAACGAGGCTCATGCGACGTGCGCACGAGCCTCGGGCAGGTCTCGGGGAGGTCGCCGCCAACGCCAGCGCCAGCGCCAGCGCCAGCGTCAGCGCGGTCGGCGTCGGGCTTCGTAGGAGTCGAGGAGCTTCTCGACCGATGCGAGGTTGTTCTCGATCGACTCGAGCACGATTTGATTCATCACGGTGCTCGAGCCCTTGAGGGCCTCGTAGTAGCGCTGACGCTCGGTCGAGTGAACGATGGACGGCGGGTAGCCGGCGCGCAAGAGGAGCAGGTTCATCATGAGCCGCGCGACCTTGCCGCTGTCGGACGTGAAGGGGAAAACCCGCAAAAAGTCGTAGTGCGCCCGCGACGCGATGCGGAAGGCGCTTCTTGCCTTTTTGGTCTCCGCATCGTTCAGCCAGTCGACGACTTGCCGAACTTTGGCTGGGATTTTGTCGGGCGCGGCGTACTCGTGGAAGTAGAGCCGGTGCTGCGGGATGTCTTTGCGGTACTTGACCGTCTTGATGTCCCCCTCTTCCGGATGGAAGATGAGGTAAATCTTCTTGACCACATCGAGGG
>JAYUKI010000562.1:0-14717 GCA_043764595.1 Myxococcales bacterium
GCTCAGGAATAACTTACCCATCTCGCCGGTCCCGCGCGCCGGATGCGGCGTTGCGGCTCCTCAAAATACAGCAGTATTCGTCGTCGCCGCGCCTTGCCGCAGGCGCGTGGTCCTCGCCGATATGGGCAAGTTATTTCTGAGCGGGTCCTTAGCCCGCGGGTGGCGCTGGGCTCGGGGGGGCGTAACCGAGCCGCGCGAGCGCGATGCGCCGAACCGACGGGATTCGGAAACGGTAGATGAACGCGTCCGCAAAGTAGTGCGCAAGAACGAGCCCGTTCATGGCGAACATCGCCAAGGTCGCCGTTCGGCTCGGATGGGCCACGAAAGGCCCCGTGAGAACGCCGACGACGAAGAGCGGCGCCACCGAGATGGCCATTGCCGGGACGACGAGATGAAGCCCGAGCCGGGTCTTTTCGTTCGGCATGGGCTTTAGCATGCGCTGGGTGAGCAGGAAGTACTCCATGCCGTGAACCCCCGAGACGAGGACACTGCCCCACCCCGGCAACAAAATCATGAGAAGCACTCCGAAGGAGCTCATGATGACGTAGCGCGTTTTGGGCTGCGAAAAGCCCCGCTCACGCGCCGAAGCCGCCACGGCGCGGACGGTGATCGTGGCGAATACGACCCACGCCAGCACGAGACCGAACGTGACCGAAAACGGGAATATGGCTTCGAGCCCGGGAACGGCACCAATGAAGGGAAACATGCGCCCCGGAGCCTTCGCCACGAAGAGCCAACGGACCATCACGAGAATGAGCGCCACGGGAACGTAGTGGCGCTGCATCCGGCGCTCGAGGTCCGTGGGGGCGCCGTCGGCTTGCATCGCATAGAGCGACCAAATTCCCTTGGATTGGGAGAACGTGTGGTGCGAAGCGAGCGTGATGACGAAGGCGCCGAGCATGTCGGTCATCGTCGGCGCATAACGGTCGACGTAATAGTGGGCCACGAAGGCCGTGACCCAGACGATGCTCCCTCCAATGAGCACCGTGGGCGCTTGGCCAGGCGTGGCCCGCAGCATGTCCCGGCGTGCGAAAAGCAGGAGGAACGTCAGGACCACGTGGGTCGTATTCCCAAGAATGAACTGACTGCCCCAGGTGGCATACGTGCGGGGCACGCCTCCCGACAGGTCGCCGCGTGCGAGTACGAACGCTCCCACCATGACCAGCAGCGGGATGCCCAACATCGCGAGGTCGAGCCATCGTGAAAAGAGCCAACGCCCACGAGCGTCCGTGGCGAGCCCTTGCGGTTCGCCGACAGAGACCGCCTCCGAGTCGCGTGCCGTGGGCGATGAGGCCACCATGGCAAGATCATGCGTTTTCGCGCCCGCAGCGTCAACGCGCTTCTCCTTTCGCGAGGTCCGCTCTTCCGCACGGCCGAGGTGTGGCGCGCGGAATCTGGTAGGTACATTGGATGGCCGCGACACTCCGCGCGCTCCTTTTGGCCGTCCCCGTGGTCGCTGCGGTTGGGCTCCTGCGTCCCGCCAAGGAGACGGCTCTCGTTCACGAAGGCCTCCATCCCGCTCGCTTTTGGGCGGAAAAGGCACGCATTCGTGGCACGGTGAACGTCGCGCTCGCCGGGGACTCCCGGGTCTACCGAGGCATCTCTCCCGCCGAGATGGCGGACGGTTCTCCCTCCTTTTCGGGTCGCATCGAGAACCTCGGTTTCTCGGGCGCGTGCCTCTGCGAGCCGTACCTCGGCTACGTGGAGCGCGCCCTCGTGCCGAGCGCGTCCGGGCCTCGCGTCATCGTTTTTGGCGTCACTCCGCACTCGCTCACCCCGCACGCCGCGAAGGACAATGGATTCGTGGCCGAGCTCCGTCGTCCGATCACCGAGGTTTTCGAGCGCCGCTACGTGCTTCCTGCGCTCGATTGGCTCGAGCCCATCGAGCTCTCCGACGTGTTTCGTGGCGGCCCGTCCACGTCCGCTCCGCAGTCCAAATACACCGAGCGTTTCCTCCCGGACGGCTGGGTCGCTTCGGATCTCGTGCCTCCCAAACCGGATGGCGCGCTCCGGGAGTACACGTCGGTGTTGGGTTCCTCGAAGGTCGATGCAGGCCAAGTCGAAGGCCTCGTCGGGGCGACGGCGCGCTGGACGGCCGCGAAGATTCGCGTGGTGGCGTTTCGACCTCCCACGTCCGCAGCCATGCGGCGCCTCGAAGACGATCTGGGCGCCTACGACGAGCCTAGCTTTCGCGAGCGCTTCGTACGCGCGGGTGGGCAATACCTGACCTTCGACGACACTTCCTACATGAGCTACGACGGAAGCCACCTCGGCGAAGCGAGCGCCCGGGCCTTCTCCCGCGATCTCGCCCGACGCCTCTCCGAGATCAAAGCTCCCTAGAGCACCCTGATCGGTGCTCTAGAGCACCACGTCGAATTGTGCCCTTTTTGCGCTCTGCCAAAACGATTCGCATGCATTCCGGCCATTCGTTCCGAAGGAGCATGACATTGCAGACGGAGGGCGTATCCGCGAACATGAAAACGTCTGCGTGCACCTCGCTCGCGACGCCAAAAGGGATCCATTCGCATGATCGCACGCAACGTGTTTACGGTCGGCTTCTTCCTCTTTGCTCTCGGCGCCTGCAAAGCCGACGTCAAAGCCGACGTCGCCTGCAAAGGCCAAAAAGAGGGCATGAACTGCACGGTGACTCAGACCGCAGGAGACGCGAAAGCGAAGGTTTGCTGGGCGCTCGAAGTCAAGTGCAAGAACGGTACGGTCGTCACGGGCAAAGGCTGCGCGGACGTTAGCGGCGGCGGCAAGGTCGACCACCTCATCCCGAATGCCGAGCTTGCAAACGACGACAAGTGCGACGAAGCCAGCGGAATGACGCTGAGCGACGTAAAAGTCACGCTGAACTGACACGTTTTCCCATTCGGGGTCGATGGGACTCCGACGTTCGGGTCGATGGCCAAGCAAGAAGTGGGGCTTGCTTGGACACTGGCTACCGAAGTCGCCGAAGGACTCGTGAGCCGCGATCGTGAGGCCATGCTCGGGGGCGAAGCGACGCCTGACCACGCGCCCCACGCCCCCACGCCCCCACGCCCCCACGCCCCCACGCCCCACGCCCCACGCCGGCGTTGGGCCGCGGCGCCCGATGGGGGCAACGCGGCCCCCGTCGCCAGAGACCCGTGCTACCTCTTTTGGGGAACGGGAGCTTGACGATGGACCATTTCGACGTGCTCGTGGTCGGTGCGGGGTTGTCGGGCATTTCGGCGGGGGTTCATCTGCGCACCACGTGCCCACAAAAGACGTTCGCCATACTGGAGAGCCGAGACGCCATCGGCGGAACGTGGGACCTCTTTCGGTATCCGGGCATTCGCTCGGACTCGGACATGCACACGCTCGGATATTCCTTTCGGCCGTGGAAGGAAGAAAAGGCCATTGCCGACGGCCCATCCATTCTCGAGTACGTGCGCTCCACCGCCAAAGACTACGGCATCGACCGAGAGATTCGGTTCGGGCACCGCGTGGTGCGCGCCGCGTTTTCCAGCGACACCGCGCGCTGGACGGTCGAGGTCGAACGAAAAGACGGCGAACCGCAGAAGCTCTCTTGCCAGTTCCTCTTCGTGTGCAGTGGCTACTACGACTACCAGGAAGGGTACACTCCCAAGTTCCCTGGGATCGAGCGGTTCGGCGGTCGCGTGGTGCACCCGCAGAAATGGACCCCTGACGTCGAGTATGCTGGAAAGCGCGTAATCGTCATTGGTAGTGGTGCCACGGCGGTCACATTGGTGCCGGCCCTTGCCGAGAAGGCCGCCCACGTGACGATGCTCCAGCGCTCGCCCACGTACATCGTGTCGCGACCCGCCGTGGATGCCATTGCCAGCCGCTTGCGAAAGCGCCTTCCGGAGAAGGTGGCCTATGGTCTCACCCGCTGGAAGAACGTGGCCATGGCGCTCGCGTTCTATCAAGTGTGCCGTAAGTTCCCCGCCCGTGCGAAAAAGGCCATGGTCGGCGAAGTTCAAAAGGCACTCGGCCAGACGGTGGACGTCGCCACGCACTTCACGCCCACCTACAATCCCTGGGACCAGCGCGTGTGCCTCGTTCCGGATGGTGACCTCTTCGAGCCCCTGCGGACCGGCAAGGCCGAAGTGGTCACGGACCAAATCGAGACGTTCACCGAAAAGGGAATTTTGCTTCGCTCGGGCCGCACGCTGGAAGCCGATTTGGTCGTCACGGCCACGGGGCTCAAGCTCCTCTTCATCGGTGGAATGAAGCTCACCGTGGACGGCCGCGAAGTCGAGCCCTCGAAGGCGATGAACTACAAGGGCGCGATGCTGAGCGACGTCCCGAACTTGGCTGTGACCTTCGGCTACACGAACGCCTCGTGGACGCTAAAATGCGATCTCACGTGCGAGCTCGTTTGCCGATTGCTTACGCTCATGGACCAAAAGGGCTACCGCATCTGCGTTCCGCGGCTCACCGATCCCGAGGTCCAGGAAGAGCCGCTCCTCGATTTCTCCTCGGGCTACGTGCAGCGCGCGCTGTCCGAGCTTCCGAAACAAGGGTCGAAGGCGCCCTGGAGGGTGCATCAAAACTACGCGCTGGACCTCATGACCCTGCGGCATGGACCGCTCGAAGACGGCGTGCTGGAGCTCCGCCGCTGAACGGACGCCACCCTGAGAGTCCTCGCCTCCTCCGCTTCGCTACGAAGGCTGCGGGGGGCACACGCGTCAGGATCGTTCTTTCCACCGCGAACATGCGCCGAGTCTCCCGTCGCGGCGACGGTCCGTGTACGCTGGCCTTGGCATGATCGAAGTGGGAGTGCTCGTGGGGGGCGACTACCGCGTGGAGCGAAAGCTCGCCGAGGGCGGGATGGGTGCGGTCTTCGTGGCCGAGCAAGTCTCCACCGGGGCAAAACGCGCCCTCAAAGTCATCCGCCCCGAGCTCCTTCGCAACCCGAAGCTCCGCGAGCGTTTCGCCCAAGAAGCCAAGGTCACGTCGCGCATCGCGAGCGACCACGTGGTGTCCGTGGTGGCGGCGGGGCTCGATTTGGAACTGGGCGTGCCATGGCTCGCGATGGAGCTCTTGGCGGGCGAGACCTTGTTCGAGATGGTCACGTCGCGCGGAGCGCTGCCGCCGGACATCGCCATCACCATCTTGAAGCAGCTCTCCCACGCCATCGACGCGGCCCATGAGGCGTCGGTGGTGCATCGCGATCTCAAGCCGGAGAATGTCTTTCTCGCCACCGCGCGCCGAAGCGGCTTTCCGTTTTTCGTGAAGGTGCTCGACTTCGGAATTGCCCGAATCGTTCGGGAAGCCCAGGTCACCAAAACCGAGTCCCTCGGGACGCCCTTGTGGATGGCCCCCGAGCAGGCCGGTTCCGGCGACACCGTTGGAACGTGGACGGACATTTGGTCGTTCGGGCTCATTGCGTTTTTCCTCCTCACCGGACGCTCGTATTGGCTCGCGGGGCGAGGCGAGGGGACCACCCTCGCGGTGGTGCGTGAGCTCTGCATCGATCCACTTCCGCCCGCGAGGGAACGGGCGTTCGCAGTGGGTTACGGGGGCGACCTCCCACCGGCCTTCGACGCTTGGTTTGCCAACTGCGTTTCCCGTGACGTCGGTCACCGTTTTCCTTCGGCCGGAGTCGCGGTGGCATCGCTAGCTCGTGCTTTCGGGCTTCCCGGAAGCGACTCGGACAGCGCCTTCTCGGCGCCTCGGTTTTCGTCTTTGCCGACGAAAAAGACCGGGTCGATCGACGGCGAAGAGCCCCCGGTCGAATCCGTCAATGCGGTGGCCCACGCCATAACCGAAGTGGCCCCTATCCACGCGCCGACCCTCCAGCCTACCGAGCCGCCGGCGCGCGAGTCCGAACCGCGAGCCCCGTCCGTTGCGCCTCCCGTACCTGCGTCCGTTCCGCAGTCGACGCCGCAGTCGACGCCGCAGTCGACCCCCCCGGCGCCGCCCCCCGTTTCGGTCACGCAACCAAGTGCACCATCCGTTTCTTACCCTTGGACAAAACGAATCGTCCTCGGCGTGTCCGTCTTGGCGGTCGCCGGATTGGCCTTTTTGGGTGCGGGAGCGCTCGGCGCCTCCAAAGATCGTGAACAGTGCCGCACCTCACCGAACGACGAAGCGTGCGTGCGCGCCTGTGCTCGAGGCGACGGCTTCGGGTGTGCGCAATCGGGCCGCAAAGGAATCGTATCGCGCGATGCCAGCGTGGTGGCACGAAGCGTCGGTCTCCTTCGCGACGCGTGCGCGCGCGGCCATGACGAAGCCTGCGGCACACTCGGCCAGGCGCTCGCATTTCCCGTCGGAGCGGGCCTCGCGCGGGACCCCAAAGGTGCCGTCGAGAACCTGGAAAAATCCTGCAAATCCGGACATATGTGCGCTCTTGCCGGCTCGCTCCGCGAGCTCGGTTTCGTGGGCTTCGCGAAAGACAGCGCGGCCTACTTCAATGCATCGTGCACCAAACCCCCCACGAGCCCTGAAGGCCGCTTGGACTGCGCATGGGCCATCGCGCACGATCTCGAAGGGCCGCCAAACGGCAAAGTTTCGCCACGGCTCGTGGCCATTGGCGAGCAGGACCTTCGTGGCGCTTGTTCGGACGAGGCCGGCGATATTTGCGGTCTTTTATGGCTCGACAAAAAGGCCACACCGGCCGAAGTGCTCTCCGCCTACGAACGCGGCTGCGACGCCGGCTCGGCGCTCGCGTGCAACAACCTCGGCGCGCTCCGAGCGGCGGGCACGGCAGACCGACCCCCCAATCCCAGCGTGGCCGCGGAGGCCTTCGGTCGTGCCTGCGCCGCGGGCGAGCCTTCGGCCTGCAACAACCTCGCGTTCGTCAAAGGCGGGCTCGTGGCCACTCCGCGTCGCGGCCCACGAGGAGCGACGGTGTACAAGCTTCGCTGCAGTGGGGGAATCCAAGTGGGATGCGCGGGTTGGGGCGAGCGCATCGACGTCGTACCCAAAGGCACGCCGGTCCAGCCAAAAGACGCCGCGAGCGCCTTCGAGCGCGCCTGCGAAGCCGGCCTCGGCACGGCCTGCGTGAACCTCGGCGCGCTGCTCTACCTCGGGCGCGGCGTGGCGCAAGATCGCGCTCGTGCCGAGAAGCTCTTTGCCGAAACGTGCTTTCGCGGGGACGCGAGCGCATGCGGCGAGCAGGGGACGGCGCTTCTCACTTTGAGAATGGACCACCCGCGCGATGTTCGCGCCGGATTTGGCTTCCTCGAGCGCGCCTGCAAAGGCGGAGAAGAGGACTCGTGCATGGCCCTCTATGGGCACATGGTGAATGGCTTGCCCGACCACAAACGCGAAGCCGAAGGAGTGGCAGGCCTTTTGCGGCTCGCCACGAAAAAGATGTACGGGATCGGCCTTCCGCAGCTCTACGAAACCGGAGCCGCGGGCCTCTCGAAAGACCTCGCCGAGGCCCGCCGCGTCGCAATGGCCGCGTGCGAAACCGAGTCGCGGTGCACCGATGCCGCCTATTTTCTGTCGCGTGGCGTCGGCGGGGCAAAGGAGGACCTTCGTGCGATCGAGCTTCTCACGCGAGGGTGCGAAAATGACGATTACCCTTCGTGTACCGAGCTTGGCGCGCGCCATCGCGAAGGCCGCGGAGTCGGCAAAGATCCCACACGCGCCGTAGAGCTCTTCAAGAAGGCGTGCGACGGCGCAGATCCCGCTGCGTGCGACATGCTCTCGCGGGCCTATGGAACTGCCGCAGGTGTCTCGCGCGATCTTCCCCGCGCCTTGGCCCTGGCGCGTTCGGCTTGCGAAAACGGCGGAGCCGAAGGATGCGCTACGGTCGGCGTGATGACCGCCGAAGGCAAAGGCACCGAAAAGAACGTCGAGTCCGCCGCGCCCTACCTCGCCTTTGGCTGCCGAAGAGCCGTGCAGTCCGCCTGCGAGAAGCTCCAAGAGCTCAAAATGCCCCTGCCCGAGCTCGATCACTGACGCCCCCACTTCGCCGTGATTCGTTCTCCGACGGCACGTCGACTGCGGCACGGCTCGGTCCTCGAGGCTCGACCCGGCGATCCAGGGTGATCGCCCTACCGCGGAAGGAAGGCGGTGAGCGTCAGCAACGAGACGGCCGTGAGCACGATGGTGGCGATCAGCACGGCCCCCTCTTTTGCTCGGCGCGTGGGAAAAGTGCGCTCGAACGCCTGGCCTAGGGCCTTTGGGGTCGCTCCACGTGTCCTTCGCGAAACGTGGCATGCGACCATGCGGCAGAGGTCGA
This sequence comes from Myxococcales bacterium, assembly GCA_043764595.1. GTDB lineage: Bacteria > Myxococcota_A > Polyangia > Polyangiales > Polyangiaceae > JAAFHV01. The sequence goes on from JAYUKI010000562.1 coordinate 8,180, forward strand.
GAAGCTCGCGTGAGGCCGGGCGCGAGACCACCGTGATGCGCCGATCTCCCTCGTCCCGAACGAGCCAGGCTACGGTCGAGGGGCGCGCCTTATCGGGCCGTCCGTTGGAGAGCAGCGTCGGATCGAGGTCCTCTCGTGCCGTTCGGACCCGCGCCATCGGGGGCGGCGGAAGCTTCGGGAGCCTCTTCATGAAGGCGGCCGTACGGGTCGGGAGGCGAGATTCGGATGCACCGTGAGCGAGCATGCGTCCCCTGATGCACCCGGTGTGCCAGCGTCAGTCGACCTCGACGAACGCACGAAGCACGACCGGACGGTACTCGAGCGAGGTGCCTTGTCCGCGGCTTCGGAGGAGCGAAGCTGCCGTTCGGGCCCGTTCGATGGCATCGGCGGGGAGCGCTTCGTCCAGGCTCTCGCAAATGCCCGCGAACTCCTCGTAGAGCGCCTCGCGCACCTCGGGATGGGCATCGTCGCCGAGCAGAACGACCTCCCGCATCTCGACGCGTGAAAAGCCCGCGTTGCGCGCAAGACGCGAGAGATCCTTGCCAATGAAGGGATGACCCCCGGCCGCCACCTGCGCTGCATTCAACGCGTGGAACGTGTCGGTGAGCTCGGGGAGCGGTGGGTCGACGCGAAGCGTTTCGTTGTTCACTTCCGTCACGTGCGCCATTCCACCTTTGGCAAGTACACGCTTTACCTCTTCGAGCACGCGCGCTGGGTTTTTCACGTGCTCCAAGACCCATGTGGCATGTACGCGGTCGAAGCTCCCGTCCGTGAAGGGCAGTCTCTCGGCATGGCCGAGAACATAATGAGCTATCGGGTGAAGGGCCTTCGCGCGTGCGAGCTGGGTCTCCGAAAGGTCCACTCCCGTGAGGGCGATGCCCGGGTACCTTCGCGCCAGCTCGGCCGCCATGGCGCCGACACCCGTCCCGAGGTCGAGAACCCTGCCTCCCGAAGGTGCGTCGAAGTCGATGAGGGAAAACGTCGCGACGAACGCGGCTTGGACCACGAGTCTCGCGACCTCACGTTCGTCGGTCGATCCATGCACGTAAGGGGCGAGAGGCTGACTCATGGGGACCTCTTAGCCGGAAATGCGGAGGAGCCGAAGGGACTGGCTCGTCATGCCGTCGAAGCCCATCCACGCGCGGGGCTCGATCGTGTCGCCGTTCTTGGCGCCGATGGACTAAAGGTTCCCTTCGTGCGGACGGCCGCACTCCACGAGGTTTCCGCATGCGCGCGCTTTTCGATCCTTTGTCGTTCCGAACGGGTCTCGTGGCGAAAAACCGAGTCGTCCTCGCTCCGATGACGAACAAGCAGAGCTATGACGACGGCACGCTGAGCGACGACGAGCTCCACTTCTTGATGGCGCGCGCCGATGGTGGCTTCGGAACCGTGATGACGTGCGCCACGCACGTTTCGAAAGAAGGTCAAGGCTGGCCCTGTGAGCTCGGTGTCTACGACGACGCGCACGTGCCTGGGCTCGCCCGAATCGCCTCGGCCCTCCGCACGCGCGGCGCCGCCAGCCTCGTGCAGATCTTCCACGGGGGCTTTCGCGCCAACGAGACCGCGAGTGGCTTGCCGCGGCTCGCGCCTTCGCCCCTCGAAGGCGCCCACGAAGCCACCGAGCAGGATCTGGCGCGCATCATTCGCGCGTTCGAGGACGCGGCGGCTCGGGTCTTTCGCTCCGGGTGCGACGGAGTGGAGATCCACGGCGCCCACGGCTATCTGCTCACTCAGTTCCTGAGTCGCGTGCAGAATACACGCAAAGACGGTTGGGGTGGAGACCTCGAGGGGCGCGCGAGGCTCCTTCGCGAAGTCACGCGGGCCGTGCGCGCACGCGTTCCGGCGCCGTTCACCGTGGGCGTTCGGCTGTCGCCGGAGGACTTCGGAAATGCCGTAGGGCTCGATCTCGACGAGAGCCTTCGCGTGGCTGCGTGGCTCGCCGACGATGGCGTGGACTTCGTCCATCTGTCGCTCTGGCGTGCGCAAGAGCTGACCGTGAAGCGCCCGGAGAGCCACGCGGTTCCCCTGTTCCGCGAAGTGCTTCCGCGGGACGTTCGGCTGCTCGTGGCCGGTTCGGTGTGGACCCGCGCCGAAGCCGAAGAGTTGCTCGCCAAAGGCGCAGATGGCGTGGCGCTGGGGCGTTCGGCGATTGGCAATCCGGATTGGCCACTTCGCGCCCGTGCTGCCGCATGGGAGCCCTGCCGTCCTCCGTTTTCCCTCGAAGATTTGCGCGCCCGCGCGCTGTCTCCTGCGTTTGCCGAGTACATGCGTTCGTGGAAGGGGTTTGTCTCGGATCCCGCGTGAGCTTAGGGCGAACCGGTCGTCCCACGAACTGGCGCTACGACCCCCCGAGCTCCCCGAGGGCCGTCCCCGCCGCTCCCGTCGACTCGCCGAGGATTCCTCGAGAGGCTCATCGACGACCGAATACGCACTTGGGTCGGAGCCCATTCGAAGCGTTTGCACTTGCCGGCAGTAAGGACCCGCTCAGAAAGAGCTTGCCCATCTCGCCGGCTCCGCCCGCCGGATGCGGCGTTGCGGCTCCTCGAAATACAGCAGTAGTCGTCGTCGCCGCGCCTTGCCTGCGCCACGCGGTCCTCGCCGACATGGGCAAGTTCTTCTGAGCGGGCCCTAAGGCGCCCGGTCGAAATTGGTGTGTCAGCTTCCGTCGAGATCGACGCGACGTTTTTGCCCGATTCGCTCGCACCGGAAGCCTACTCTCGTAGTCTGAGGAGCGGAGCGACGAGGCCACCTGCCGCAGCGAGAGGATCGGCGGGAGATGGCTCACCCATTTCGACCGGGCGCCTAAGTACCGCAATTCTCCTTGAACCGGTCGAAACCGACTCATGGGACAATGGCTCGTGCGCGACTCACTCGTATCTCTCGCCTGCCTCGCTCTTTTCTCCGTGGCCTGCGCTCCCGCGGCCCCTGCCACGGTCGAGATCCCGAAGCGCGGGGCCCCGCCGCGGACGGCTTCCACCGACGCTCTCCCCGCGCGCAAGAAGCTTGCGGGACCAACATTGGCGATGCGGGCAATTCCTCCGCCGAGTGGCAGCGTCTTCCTACCGGACGGTCGCCTGCTCGCGTGGACGGGCGCCGAGGGCTACGTAGCCGATCCGCGCGCGACGTCGCCGTGGCTCGATCTCAAGCGGGTTCCCCTCGATGGAGGGGTGCGCGTCTCGCCGGATGGGAAGCGGTATTTTCGCACCGGTCGGAGCGCCGTAGCCGAGATCGAGCCGGCCACGCTCGCCGACATCCACGTGCTCCGTGTACCCGGGACGATTTTCACGGTGGTCTCGAGCCGCGATGGCTCGCGCCTCGTGGTCACGGCCCTGGACGACCTTAGCGGCCCGACCAAGATCGTCGTCGTCGACACGAGCACGTTCCAGCCCGTCCGTACGTGGGAGCTCCCCGGCCTCGGCGCGGCGGGCTTCTCCGACAACGAGCGCTACGTCGTTGCCAGTGTCAATGGCACTCGGGTGCTCGACGTCACGAGCGGAAAAGAGCTTTTCCAGGCGACGGACTACGTGCACGTCGTGGGTGACTTCGTCGTCACTCCGCGCGACGGTATCGTTCGGATCGAGCGCCTCGGGACGCACAAGAATGCCGGACTTCGACTCCCTTGCAAAGGCATCCCGACGATAGGGCACGGCTACGCGGCCATCGGTTGCGGGTCGAAGCTCGCCATCGTGCGCCTCGCTCCGAACGAGACGCCGAAGTTCGTCGACGTGGGCGAGCGCATCAAGTCGGTCGAAATCGATCTGGAGCGAGACGGCTTCCGACTCGAGCTTCCGTCCGGCACGGCGTTCGTGGCGACAGGGAAGATGGAGGTCGTGCCGGTCTCCGCGAGCGAGTGCCAGGGTCGGGACGGAAAGGGCAGAGTCGTCGGCGAAGGTCAGCGCTTTTGCCAGGCGCAGGTCTCCCCCGACGGCCGATGGCTCACCTATGGCGGAGGATTGAACCTCGCCCACGCGTCGAACGGACAACCGACGTTGAATATCGCGTGGCCACGTGGCGCATCGGATCCCTTCGTGATGGTCGCAAAGAACCAACTCGTCGTTTGGCCCGACTCGGCAATAGGCCGCGAGGCGCTTTCCGTACCCTTCGAAAGCGCCCGGGGCGCGGCGACCTACGTCGCACGGTCCGTCATGGCCGGATCCGACATTTTCGAGCTCGCGACGAAGAAGAAGGTCGCGACTCTACCCGTCGACATCCGGAGCGCAGAGGTGGAAGGCAAGGGAGACGACGTCGTCGTCGCGAGCGATTCGAGGATCGTGCGGTGCTCACTGTCGAAAGCAACGTGCCTCCCTCTCGACGACGTCCCATGCCCTCCGATCGCTTTCTCGGAAGGACGCGGACTCTGTGAGACGCGAGGGCGCCAGGGCAGCACCCTGACGCGCTTCACCGTCGGCGCGCCCTCTCAAACACGCATTCTCACTCTGCCCTACCCCGTAGAAGGTGCCTACGTCGGCAAGGAAGGCTGGGTGCTCAAAACAAGGCGACTGGAGGGTACCGAAGCCGTCGACGTCATCACCCACGTCGCCGACAAGTCCTTCACAGCCGACGGGCTCGTGTGGACGAAGGTCTCGGGCCGCGTGCGTGGGGTCGAGGGGGACATCGCCGTCATCGAGCGCAACTTCTCCGCGTTCGATCTCGTCGATATGGTCACGCGGGAAACGTCGGTCCTCGTGCTGCAATCCCGCGGCGCGGTGAAGATCCATCCCGACGGCTACGTCGCGTTCTTCGGTGACCGCACGGAGGCCGAGCAGGAGCTCCTCTGCTTCCAGGGCGACCACGTCACGCCGTGGTCGGAGTGCCGTGACCGCGAAATTCCCTGGTGACGTCGAGCGCCAAACGGCCTACGAACGCCTACGAACGGGGCGACTCCCCGAGGTCAAGGCAGCGAGGAGGCAGGCGCCACGAGGAACGCGAGCAGCCCGCACGGCTCGTTCATGGAGACAGGCGGAGTCTCCATATCGAAGGGCGGCGGGGCCGTGGTGCGGCGATAGACGAGCGTCGGCTCGTCTTCCTCCACGGGGGCATCGAGCGGTTCATCCAAAAATGACGAGGGGCGAGCGTCTCCCATGGGCGGATCAGGAGCAAGCTCCGTGCTCGCTGCGGGTGGGCCCATTTCGGCCAATTGCTGCATCTTGCCTTCGCCCAGAGGCTCGCCGAGGTCCTGCGATGGAACGGTTCGGTCCTGCCCTTCGGCGTTCGTCCGGTCAGTCAACGGGTTTGCCGTCCTTGAAGTGGGTCGTCTTCACGAGGAGCCCGCGAACGTAGCGTTCGACCACGTAGTTTTTGCGATTGTACGCGTGATCCCCACGAGACTCTGCGTCGAAGCCCGAGCCTTCGTCGAACCAGAAGGTGTAGTCGCCGTCCTTGCGGCCTTCCGAATAGGTGCCTTCCACCAGTGGCTGATTGTGCAGCCAATGCATCCACCGGCCATGTCGGAGCCCATTTTTGTACTCGGTATAGGTGCCTTCGTGGCCATTCGGGAACCAGACGCTCGACGGTCCATGCGGCGTGCCGTTTGCGTCCACGCACTCGAGCACGTTGCCGTCGGGCGGTAGCTTGCCGCGGATCGTGCGGCCGTCGGGGCATGGGGGGCTTGCGTCCCACCACTTCGGCTGAGGCGATTGTGGACCCCATTCGCTCACCTTCTGGGCCTTGGGCGCCTCTGCGGCCGGCGCTGGGGCGACGATGGGAGGCGGCGGAGTGCACGCCGAAGTCGAAGGGAGCACGAGAGGCAACAAGAGGAGGCGGACGAGTCCAAGCGTGCGGCGCATCGGGCTCCCTTCGCAGGTGTCGTGCCGAGCGTTCTTGATCGAAAATCCAGCACGAATGGGCCGCCGAAGTGCGCAGGCGGTGCGGGAGCCCGCAAACGTGGCGCCGAACGCAAGGGCGCGGGGCCGTGTCCGGGGTGCACGAGATGGGAACACGTTTCTGACCCTGTGCACGCAACTTCGTCGCAGCGCCGAAATTTGCGGCCCGTCTCGGACGACAGGTCCTCGGTCGACGAAACGCTTCGATGAACCGCCCGCGATTCGCGCGGTCTCCTGCGCGTACGGCCACACGGAGAAGCCATGAAGAGCACAGTCTCGAGCCGTCGTTCCATTTCTCGAATCGTGGTTTTTGGGACGGCCGTGCTCGCCGTCGCGCTGCAAGCGTGCGGGCCGATGCCTGCGTCGAACGATGCCTGGTCTGCGGGTGGAGGGGCGGCGATGTCGTCCGGGGCCCGCTCTTTGGCGCGCGATCCCGAACCGTCGGGTATCCCGCGCGTCGTTCGCGAAGCGAGCCCCGCGCACGAAACCACGCGCGTCGAGTCGGACGTTCGCCCTCCGCGCATGGGGGTCGTGTTTTGCCGCCAATGCCAGTGAACGAACACGGGGTTAAGGGAACCAAGTCTCTCGCTCTGAGACTCCCGCTCCGGAAGGGAACCAAGTCTTCGGGCCGGGTCGAGGCCGAGTCAGCGAGGTCGAGACCCCCGCAGACTTCGTAGCGAAGCGGAGAAGTCGAGGACTCTCAGGCCCGCATCTCG
>JAYUKI010000563.1:0-4087 GCA_043764595.1 Myxococcales bacterium
AACGGTGGCTTCGGCGAACGCGAAGAGGAGCTTTGCGCCGTGTTTGATGATTCCGCCGTACTCCTGCTCGGTGCCGGGCAAGAAGCCGGGAACGTCCACGAGGGTGACGAGTGGAATGTTGAAACAATCGCAAAACCGCACGAATCGTGCGGCTTTCATGCTCGCGTTGATGTCGAGCACTCCGGCGAGCACCTGGGGCTGATTGGCCACGATGCCCACCGAGCGGCCGCCGACACGGGCAAAACCGACGACGATGTTCGGAGCGTATTGCTCTGCGATCTCGAACAGGTGACCGTCGTCGACGACGGCCATGATCACGTCTTTGACGTCGTAGGGCCTGTTCGACTCGAGCGGAATCATCGTGTCGAGCTCCGGCACTTCACGGAGCGGCGGATCGTCGGTCTTCTTGAACGGAGGATCTTCGGTGTTGTTCGACGGAACGAACGAGAGAAGCTCCCGCACCTGGGCCAGGCACGTGCGGTCGTCCGGCGAGGTGAGATGGCATACGCCGCTCTTCGAGGCGTGGGCCGTCGCGCCGCCGAGGTCTTCTTTCGTCACCTCTTCGTGGGTCACCGCTTTGATGACCTCTGGACCGGTGATGAACATGTAGCTCGTGCCTTCGACCATCAGGATGAAGTCCGTGATGGCGGGCGAGTAGACCGCGCCGCCCGCGCACGGTCCCATGATGGCGCTGATTTGCGGCACCACTCCGCTGGCGAGCGTGTTGCGGAGGAAGATGTCGGCGTAGCCCGCGAGAGACTCGACTCCCTCTTGGATGCGGGCGCCGCCCGAGTCGTTGAGGCCGATGACCGGCGCGCCGACCTTCATCGCCATGTCCATGACTTTGCAAATCTTTTGGGCGTAGGCTCCGGAGAGCGAGCCGCCGAAGACCGTGAAGTCTTGCGCGAATACGAAGATCTTTCGGCCGTCGACGAGACCGTGTCCCGTGACGACGCCATCGCCCAAGACCTTTTGGTCTTCCATGCCGAAGTCGGTGCAGCGGTGCGTGACGAAGCGCCCGATTTCGATGAACGAGCCCGGATCGAGGAGCAAATCGATGCGCTCGCGGGCGGTGAGCTTGCCGCCTTCGTGTTGCTTCTTGATGCGGTCGACGCCACCGCCGAGCAGAGCCTTCTGGTCGAGCGCGTCGAGCCGCTCGGTCGGCGACTGCGGCGAGGTCGAAGAGGGGGCGGTCGACGCGGGCTTGCTCATGGCGACACCTATAGCCAAAAGAGCCCCGCGAACGAGGGCGAAAACGACGGTTCGTGGGCGCGAACCTGAGCCGAGCCGCGCGCGACGGTTCAAGACTCGACCATCACGCCGGAACGGGAGGTGCACTACGCGCGTTCAGGAAGGCACTTTCCCCGACGGTTTCCGGTTTCGTGCCGCCATCGGCGCGGGGACGGCCCGGCGGCCGTGGAGAGCCCTAGCTTCGGTCGTAAACCCTCTCTATCCTCAGGATCCTGCCTATGTCTGTCCCTCAGCCCAGCCCGTACCCGCAACCTGGCGAGGTCATCGACGGAAAGTACAAAGTCGAGCGCTTGCTCGGGCAAGGGGGGATGGGTGCGGTCGTCAAAGCCGTCCACGTGATGCTGCGTGCGCCGATGGCGCTCAAGTTCATGAACCCGCAGTACATCGACCTCCCGGGGGCGGTTGCACGGTTCTTGAACGAGGGCGTCGCTTCCAAGGCCATCGCGAGCGACCACGTTCTTCACGTCAACGAAGTCGGCAAGCTGCCCTCCGGCGCGCCCTACCTCGTGATGGATTGCCTCGACGGACGCGACCTCTCGCAGCTCCTCGAAGCCGAGGGAAAACCAGGGCTTCCGGCGGTTCGGGCGGTTGGCTTCGTGATCCAGATTCTGCGTGCCCTGCAAGCCGCGCATGCGACCAACATCATCCACCGGGACATGAAGCCGTCGAACTGCTTCGTCATCCGAAAAGACGACGACGACGACTTCGTGAAAATCTTGGACTTCGGAATCTCCAAGATCCAACAACCCGACAGCCAAGCGCTCACGCAGACACACTCGGCGCTCGGCACGCCGCTCTACATGTCGCCGGAGCAAGCGCGGTCCCCGAAAGAAGTGGATGGTCGCAGCGACATCTATTCGGTCGCGGTGATTCTCTACGAGCTTCTCTCCGGACGAACGCCGTTCACGACGGACAGCGGGCAGCTCACGGAGCTTCTTTTCAAGCTCTTTACCGCCGATCCGGACCCACTCGACGAGATCGTGACGGACCTGCCTGCCGGGCTGTGGGACGTCGTGAAAAAGGGCCTCGCGCGGGACCCCATCAACCGGTATTCGTCCGCGCTCTTGATGGCGGAAGCCCTCGAGCCTTTCGCCGACGCGAAGGGCCAAGCGCTCATCGGCCGCATGCGGAAGTTCGTCGCGCCGGAAGATGCGGGAAAGCACTCGCGCGCCTTGCCGCCTTCGGAGGTCGCGTTTTTGGAGCTCGGCAAAGGCCAGTCCTTCGCGGGCCACACCGAAATCATCACCACGGGGCCTTCCGCCATCGTCGCAGGACCCGCGGCCATCGCGGCCACGTCGCCGGCGCTCTTTCTCGGACCTTCGGGAACGCAGGTGGAGCCCGCCCGCCCAGGCTCGACTTCACCGCAGGCCGGCAGCTCGCCGCCAGGACCGTCCGCCACGATCGCGATGGCCGATCGGCCAGACGCGGTCGGGGGGATCTCGGGACGGCCGAGTCGCCCCCAAGACGCGACCTATCCGAGGCCGGCGGGCGAGGGCGCCGAGGCTTCGTTCGGGACCTCGTCGGCCGCGCTCGCCGCCACCCGTGGGACGACGGACACCGAAGGTGGGAAAAGCTCGCGCATGCTCGTCACAGGCGCTGGAATCGCGCTCGTCGCCGTGCTCGTCGCCGTCATCATCGGGAAGGTCACGGCGCCGCCGGCCGCCGTCAGCATGGATCCTTCGCGCGCGAGTCTTCCCCCAACGGTGACCGCGCCTCCTTCGGCGGCACCCTCGTCCCTCGCATCGGCCGCTCCTTCGGCCTCGGCCTCGAGCCCCGCCCCTCACCCGTCCATGCGTGCTGGCCCTGGCCCCGGCACGGCGCCAAAGCCCACGACCCAGCCGACCCACGTCTTGCAAACCGGTATCCAGAACTAAGGTACTCTTGCACCGTGTGCGAGTTGCGAGGTCGGGCCGCGCGCCCGAGCGGCGTCGATAGCGGCTCCCGAGACCTCGTTTCGCCCACGTCCCCACGCGACCCCGCCAAGGAACGAAGACCGCCCGATGCGAACTCCCTTCTCTCGCTTCTCCAGGCTTACCGGTGCGCTCTCGAGCCTGCTGGTGGGCACAGTGATCGCGGCGTCTTTTCCGCAAGTGGCTTTCGCTCAGCCGGGCGCTCAGCCGCGCGCAGGGGCAGCAGCCAAGCCTGCGAAACCAAAGACGATTCGGGAAGAGCTTCCGGCCTCCATGCACGCGAAGTGGGACACGGCCGTCGTGCTCTACGGAGCGGCCAACTGGGGTGCGGCGCGCACCGAGTTCTTGGACGTCTACAAGGAGACCAAGAACCCTCGGGTGCTCTTCAACGTGGCCGTCTGCGAGAAGAACACTGGCCACTACGCCCGCGCGATCGAGACCCTGAAGACCGAGCTCCAGGAAGGCGCCGGGAAGCTTTCCCCCGAAGAAGAAGCTCGCGCGAAAGAGACCGCGGCGGGCCTCGAGAGCTTCGTGGTCGAGGTGAACGTGAGCGTCTCGGAGCCAGGAGCGAAGCTCTATGTGGACGACACGGAGGTCGGAACCTCGCCACTCGGCAAGCCGCTCCGCGTCGACATCGGGGAGCGAAGGCTCGCCGCCAAGAAGACCGGCTTCGTCGACGCGAGCGTGGTGAAGTCGTTTCCGCAGGGAAAAAAGCCTGATCCCATCGAGCTGAAGCTCGAGGCCATCGCCAAGCTTTCCACGATCACAGTCCAGGTGGGCGGCGCTCCGAACGCGACCGTACGCATCGACGGACGCGAAGTGGGCACGGCGCCCTATACCGGCAAGCTTGTCATCCGTTCGGAGCCTTACGTCGTCGAGGCAGATGCGCCAGGATTTGCGACGGCCAAGCAGTCGGTCTTCCTCAA
>JAYUKI010000564.1:0-14704 GCA_043764595.1 Myxococcales bacterium
TGCGCAGGGTCGCCAGGGCATTGACGCCGTTGCTCGCTGGATGTGGTTCGATCCCCAAGACGGTACGACGCCATTCCGGGGAAACGACAAGAACCGCACCCGAACATTCTTGATCTTTCGGCTCTCGGCGAAGTCGCTTCCACCGCCAGTGAAATAGTGCTTCTTGGTCGAGCTGTCCGATGCGCCGGTTCCAGGCAGCTGGCGGGCTCGAGCTGCAAGGAGTGCTCTCGGCGAGTCGCTACCGACGGCGACGGGGTCTCGTGCGCCACCTGCGGGGCGAGCCTTCACCAGAGCCAATGTGCCGAGCGGCACGCTGTCGAGACGCACGGGGGCAAAAAAAAACGCTTACCGGTGACGGTAGTCGGCAGTATCGCCACGATCCATCCCAACGCACGGCCTCCAAGTCATGCACCAACCACCCTATGCTTGGCGAGACCGAGCTCGCCACCATAACGATGCGAATGGGCCGCGACATTTAGCGCAGTCGGACCTCCTTGTAGCGCGTTGAACAAAAACGCGTAGGTCGTCGATGGGTCCGTCAGCGGGTCATACCCACGCAGTGGGTTTTTGGCCTGGAACCCCCGAAGCAAGAGCGTCACGCGGGTGCTCGTATCGACGCCGAGCCATTCGGAGAGACGGCTGGGCGCGGCACGACCGATGTGAATCACGGCTGCATCGAACAGGGCAGCGCCCAAGGTATCCATGCACGTCGTCGCCGGTTTGGAGAGCGGTGGACGGGTGCTGGGCCACGAGATCGACTGCTCGGTCCGACTCTCCCGATGCTCGAAGAGGGTTTGAGCCGCAACGATCAGCGCCCGGGAGGCCTCCGGCGGTGGCAGCCTCGAGACCAGTGCAGCATGGGGCCACGCGTGACTGCAGAGTGCTGGACCACCGGTCACACCCTCTCGGTGGGTCATGAGGGCCACCGAGCAAAGCGCCTCGAACATGGGCTCCGCAGGCCCCCGAAGCAACGCGAGCAAGGCGTCTGGATCGGCCTGTAGTGGCTCGTAGTCGTCGGCGGCGTCGGGAGGAAAAAGCGCGCGAAACGGAACGTAAACCGTCTCGCCCAGGTCATCGATCACTTCGACCACCGTCGGCCCAAATGCCCAATCTCGCGGAGGCGCAATGAGGTCCGTTTTCGACACCACGAGCCCATGCATCAGCGAGCCCCCACGGCATTCGTCTTTGTAGACCACCCGCTGCCCGACGAGCCGAGTGGGCTCGAGCTCGATCCGTTGGCGGAGCAGTCGGTCCAGGCTTCGGGGGCCTTCTTTGGTGCGGTGCGAGGTCGAGGCCCACGTCGCCACGACGTGGTCGAGGTACTGCGACAGCGTTCGTTTCCCCGGGGGATCCACGTCGGCGAGGTTGTCCGACGCCACCGAGATCCACGGATCATCGGCGGCGTCACCGAAGAAGAGCACCGCATCTTGGGGCTCGCCAAAACTATCGAACGGAATGGCGCGGTCGAGGTACTCGTCGTGAGCGTCCCCGAACATCGATCCGACCGTATCGCGGCCCATGAGCTCTTCGATCGTAGGGATATCGAGGTAGCCCGCGTGCTCTCCCGGCGCTTCGAAGAGCCGCCGCCACGGACCGTCGGTACGGGTCCGATCGTCTCGTGCAGGGTCGTACCGCTCGTCCCCGATATCGACCCACCGGAGCTCTACCCCGTTGGCTTGTCGATACAGGGTGCACAGCCCAGCAGGGACCGGATGGCCCCACTCCTGCGCCAGCTCGTCGAGCATCCCATCGGTCGCTGGACCTCCGGTCCACACGTGCGTCACGCGAACCCGAGGATGGGACATCAGCGTGTCGACGAGCGTCTTGAACCTCGTGAGGAAAGATTCGAGCATGGGGCTGTCTACCAAAGAGAGCGACGCTGCCAAGTCGGTTCGGACGTAAGGTTTCGTTGGCGGCTCCGTTTCGCCTGACCCACACCATGACAAATACAAACCTCCTCGTCTTCGCGTCCGCCCTCACACTTCAGCTCGCGTGCGGAGCCGCGCCGCGGGGCAAAGGCGGCGAGGTGTCCGATGTCGTGGGCAGCTCCTCAGCGGTCCCGGCGAATACCGTCATCCAGACGAGCGCCCACGAATCGATGGCCGGTGGCCCGATGTCTCCGGAGGCGAAGGTCAACGTCTACGTCGAAAGCTACCGGATCGAGCACGATGGCAAGGGCTTCGTGGTGGTGAAGCTCATGAGCGACGGCTCCCGTGGTGGCACTGCCGCCATCCCGACGGCGCAGGTGGCGAGTCTCGTCGACCTTGCAAAGAAGCATCGCGCGAACCTTCACTGCGTCGACGGCGTTGGCCGAGCAAGCTACGTCGCGCGCCGCCTACTGGTCTCCGGCCCCGTCGACATCAACGTTCAATCGGACTGTCAAGGAATGTACCCCTCCGAGGCCCCAAAGAGCGCCCCGGAAGAGTATCGACGTTTCCATGACAGCTTCGGCATGCTCGTGGACGCCATTCTGAAGGTCACCGAACCGGGCCCGAACGCCGAGCCCGCAAGCGTGGCAAAGTGAGGATTGGCGGCTGTCGGAAACGCAGCGCCGCACGCTGGAGCCATGAGGACTGAACCGTGAACAATGGGTATTGGTCCTTCGTGGAGCCGTACTTTAGGCAGGTACGAACCTCGGCAGAGCCCAAGGAATTTGTCGCTTCTTTCGGGCGCATACCGAGACCCAACGGGCTTCTGTTGGCCGCGTATTGGTGCGACTACGAAGTACGAAATGGCGGTTTTCTCCAGTTCTTCACCAATCCGACAGGTGTTCTGGCGCCAGAAGCCCTGGCCGCCTTCGAGGCCATCGAACGCCAGGATCTCGCGACGCTCGTTCGACGGACGATGGCCTACTTCGGTAACCAATACCCACGTTCCCAAGACTCGCGGATCGCGACCATTTCCCTTCGCAGGTGTGCCTATTGTGGGCAGCCGTCCCCATTCGCCAACGAGGACCTCGCGTTCTACGCGTGCTTGGAGCACGAACCATTCAAGGCCGCCGCCGACCGCTACGCCGCGCAGGTGAGCACGTGAGCATGTGAGCACGTGAGGGCGAGCGCTAGTGCTCTACGGGGACGTAGCTCGGGTTGCCCGAGCTCATTGCGGACGGTTCCACCAAACGCCGTCCTCGGGGCGCGCCCTCCGTAACCGCCGAGGAACGCGTCGAAAGCACTCGCAGGGTGCTCGATTGGACGAATCCGAGACGGCCTCGAGACCGCCGCGCAGAACCAGCTATGCTCGTGTGTGCCTCGATGCCGTTGGCATCGTTCCGTATTTGCCATCTTCCGGGAGCTTCTCGCATGAAACGCTGGCTCATCCTCGTCATCCCCGCCGTCACTCTCGGGTTCGCCGCGTGCTCTGGAAAGACCACGGATACGCCCACCGACGCCGGCGCCGATGCACCTACGGCCACGGCCACGAGCACGGCCACCGCGACGGGCACGGGCACGGGCACCACTGCGCCCGACGCCGCCGTCACGCTCCCGCCCCCCGCTCCGTTCAGCATGACCACGGGCACGTGCGTCGAAACGCCGCCCTGCGGTGGCGCGCTCGAAGGTACGTGGGACTACTCCGCGGGCTGCCTCCCGCAGTCGGAGATCGACCGGTTCACCGCCGAGATCCGCCGCCTGTGCCCCACGTCGACGGTGGGCCTGGTGACAGGCAACATGTCCGGCCGCATCACGTTCACGGGCAACACGGTGAAGCGCACGGCCGACGCCAGCGTCACGACGAACATGACGCTGCCCGCAGAGTGCATCGCGCAGGCCAACGGGAACTGCAACCTCGTGGCCTTGGGCATTCGACAGGGCAGCGGCGGCAAGGTCTCGAATGTCTCGTGCACGGCCGCTGGCACCGGCTGCGACTGCATCGTCGCGTTCGGCATCGCGGCGGACAAAAGCAACACCACGTTCACGACGAGCGGCAACACGTTCTCGACCAACGACGGCGACGAGTACTCGTACTGCGTCACGGGCGACAAGCTCACGCACACCCGCACGCGGGCCGGCGCGACGTCCGAAGAAGAGCCAGGCAACTACGAAGCCACGAAGCGGTAGCAAAAAGGCCTGCGAACGCGGATCGTCCTAGAGCACCGAACAGGTTGAATCCCGTCGGCTTTCGCCGGTTTAGCGTCGCCTCGCGTCGTCGCTCCTCCGCGGATACGAGAGCCCCCCGTCGGGGACTTCCAAGGGTCGTATCCGTCGTCGTCGCTCCTAGCGATCCTCGCTAAACCAGCGAAATCCTCGGTCCTTCAACCGGATCGGCGCTCTAGCGGGGCTCGGGGGCCGTTCTCGTCGACCCAAAAGCGTGGGAGTATGGCGTGGCGCGCCGTAGGAATGGCGCGCCAACACTATGGCATCTGCCCTCGACTCCGGCTTTTCCCTCTTCGCTCGCCTCTCGACGCTCGTCGTGGCCTTCGGCCTCGCCGCGTGCTCGACGCGTCCTCCCGTGACGCTGAAGGCGTCGTTGCCCCACGAAGACGTGGTGCTCGAGAACGGCCTTCGCGTGATCGTGCAGCGCGAGCCTGCGTGGCGAAGCGCCGTCGTCGACGTGCGCTACCGCGTAGGTTCGGCGAACGATCCTGCGGAGCGCACGGGGCTCGCGCATTTCGTGGAGCACCTTCTTTTCCGCGGCACACGAGACCTCCCGGGCAAAGCGTTCGACGAAGAGATCGCGAACCTCGCGGGCACGTTCAACGCCGTCACCTCGCGCGACGCGACCGAGTACTTCGAGGTCGTGCCCACGACCGACGTGCCCCGCGCACTCTTCGTCGAGGCGCAGCGCATGGCCTTTCCGCTCCACGATCTCTCGGAGCCCACGTTCGCGACCGAGCGCAACGTCGTCGACGCCGAACGACGGCTCCACCACTTGGGGCCCGAGAAGCACGTGCGTGACACGCTCTTGGACGCGCTCTTTCCCCCAGGCCACCCCTACCACGGAGGCTCGATCGGCTCGAAAGCCGACCTCGAACGGGCCTCGGTCGCCGACGCGCGGGCCTTCGTCGCTCGCCACTACGGGCCCGAGAACGCCACACTCGTCGTGGTCGGAAACGTCGACGTCGAAGCCACGATCCTCCGCATTGCCCACGACTTCGGCGCCATCCCTCGAAGGGCAGCGCCTCCCCCACTCCGCTACGTGCCCGTCGCGCTCGCGGCCGACGTGACACGCGAGATCCCGTCCCCGTTTTCGAAGGGCCTCGTCGTGGTCGCGTGGCATGCGCTGCCGGAGGGCGGCCAAGAGAGTACCGTGCTCCGCTTCGCAGCGACCTACCTCGAGGCCGTGCTCGCACGCGTGATCGTCGACGAGGCCCACATCGCGCGCAAGGTCGACGTGGATTTCGATGGTGGAGAGCTCGGTTCGGTGGTCTCGGTCGAGGTGAGCGACATCGAGATTGGAGAGCTTGCGCGCGTCCGCTCCGCAATCGACGACACCATGAAGGTCCTCTCGTCCGAGCGCGAGCTCTGGCCCATCGGTGGACTGCGCTCGCAAGCAATGCTCGGCGTGTTCCACACCATCAACACTCCACTCGAACGTGCACGCTACATGCAAGACTCGCTCGCGCTCTACGGCAACGCCGACACCGCCCAACGCAACCTGCTGGAGCTTCAGGCCGTGAGCCGCTCCGAGGTCGCCGAGGCCATAGAGCAGCTCCGCTCGCAAAAACGTGTCGTCGTGAACGTGGTGCCGAAAGGGGATCGACCTTGAAGGCGCATGCGCTCGCGCTCGCCGCGGCAGCCCTCGTTGCGACCTCGGCGTGCAGCAGCGTTCCAGGCCCCGCGATCGCGCACGTGCCCCGAGCGTTCCCCACGCCTGCGGGTGCCCACGTCCCGACGACCCGACCCGAGACGCCCAACATGCCCACGTTCGTCGGCGTGCCCGAGGTGGCCAAGCTACCGAACGGCGTCACGGTCAAGGTCTACCCCGACGCGTCGCTGCCGCTCGTGTCGATGGCCTTCGTGCTCGACCACCCCGGCGTCCCAGGAGACTCGTACACGCTCCGCTGGCTCTTCTCGCGGGCCGTGCTCGGAGGCTCGGAGAATCGCTCGGCCGACGAAGCGCGGAGCTACCTTGCGTACTTCATCGCACACCCTCGTGTGACGCTGAACGACGACGGAATGGTCTGGTCGATCGACACCATCGGAGACATTTGGAAGAGCGCGTTTCGCGAGGTCGCGATGATGCTCTCGACGCCCACCTTCGACCGCGAAGGCATCGAGAACGCCGCCACCGCGTGCACGTACGCGCATCGACGCATGCAAGGGGTCGACGCCGTGGTCGCGCAGCTGCGCCGGAAGACGTTCGGCAGCGTTCACCCCTCGATTCCACCGGATTTCGTGCCATGCCGAACCCTCCACCACGACGCGCTTCTCGCCTACCGCGACCGCGTGCTCGCGCCCTCTACGCTCACCGTGGTGGTCGCCGGCGACGTCTCTCTCGCCGAGGTCGTCGCCGAGGCCACCGACGATTTTCCAGGGTTCGTCGATCATGGCACCAAGCCGCGAAGCCGCCCGCCACGCGCGCCCGAGGCAGCACCGCCCACGTTCTCGGCCGTCCCGATCGAGACCAGCCAACAAGCCCACGTACGAATGGCGTTCCCGGGAGTCGGCTTCACCCATCGCGACCTCCCGGTCCTTTCGGTGCTGGCCGAAATCTTGGGGGCGGGCCTCACGGGAAGGCTCGATTCGAAGCTGCGAAACGAGCAGGGAAGCACGTACGGCTTCCACGTATCGACCGAGGTCGGTCGCACCGAAGGCACAGTGTTCGTGGCGGGCGCGGTCGCCAAAGAAGATGCCGTGTCGGCCCTCGCGTCGCTCACGAAGGAGCTCGATCGCGTGCGCAGCGAGCCCGTCTTGCCCGCCGAGCTCGCCCTGGGCAAGAAGCTCGCGCTCGGCGAAGTCTCCCGCGCATACGAGACGCCGGCCGAGGCGGCGCATGACGTGGCGGGCCTCGTGCTGCTCGGCGCGCCCCACCGCGGAGCGCTCGCGCAAGGCATCCTCGCCACCACGGCCGAAGACGTGCGTCGGGTTGCCGCTACGTACCTCGATCGGCAGAAGGCCCACGTCGTGGTCGGCGCCGATCTCGAGACCCTCGAGAAAATCCGGCTAGCACGCGAGACCGCGCCCTGACCCAGCCTTCGGAGAAGGCCTCTGGGGGCGACGTAGCAGTCCTTGCGAGCCAAACTTCGGGCATGGCCGACGCCGCCACCGCCGCCGATCTCCTCACGCTATCGGTGTTGAACGCCAGCCGCGGTCAACGTGCGCGGGCCGAGCCCTTCGATGCCGTGGAGCTCCAGGTCGGGTGCTTCGGGGACGACGAAGAAGACGTCGGCGCTACGTGTCAATACGGGTTTCCGGCGGCATCGATCGGAACGCCCGAGGTGCACTGAACCTGCCGTCCGACGCCCCATTCTTGGCACGACACGAGCTTCCGCGCTTGGCCGGGGCAAACACGGTACGTGCACGTCGCCCTGGCCTTTCCTGGGAGAACCTTCCACCGCGGCGGAATGGGAATGACGATTCCACATTTCTTGGTGTCCATCGTGGTCCACTCGTCTTGATCGTAGCAAGACGAAGACGGCTCGGCGGCGGCACAGCGGCTCTTGCAGGGCTTTCCACCTCCACCTTGCACACAAGCGGCGACGGCCTTCCGGCACGTCTCGGTCGCCCCTGGGCTTCCCGCGGCCGCACAGTGGTTTGCGCAACCCCCACCTCCGCCTCCATCGATGCATGCGTCGAATGCGCTCGAAGAGCAAAGGCCGATGAGATTGTCCGAGCTCTCTCCGACGTCGACGTTTTCGGAGTCTTGGGACTCGGCGCTGCAGCCGAGAGACAACGCGACGAACAGCGTCACACCGACGAACGTTTGGATGCGCATCGAGAGCTCCTTTTGTACAGAAGCCGATGTGCACGGACCGTTCCATGCGTAAGTCCCTAGAATGTCGCGAAATTCAGGCGTTTTTGCGCGTATCCACGAGGCACGATTCGGGCCTCGACCTCGGGCGTTGGATCCACAGCCATTCTTTTCTCGAGGCGCATGGTGACGGGCGCGCGTGGTTTGCCGCAGGAAACGAAAAGGAGGAAACGAAACGGGCCGCGGGGCCAAAGGCCACGTGGTGGAGGCAGCGAGCACGGACGCGGACGGCGTCGAGTCGATGCGTCATCCAAGTCCCCTCACGGAGCAGGATAGGCGCAGCGCAGCCCGAGCTTTCCATACTTGTTCATGAGGTGCGACGCGTAGGCCGCTCCAATCGCGTGCCCCTCGAACGAGCCATTGCCACCCCAAGGCATGGTGGTCGCAAACGGTGTGGCGGCGTTCGGATCCGCCACGGTCCCGGTGAGCTCCATGAGACCGTCGTTCATGGAGTGCCCATTGGCGCTCCGCCCCTTCAGGCGGCCAGGCGCACCGACGAAGACCGCGTAGTCCGAGCCAACGAGATTGGGATACTCGTAGCTGTAGTTGAAGTTGGCAAACTCGATACTTTGGTTTGCGGCGGGAGCAAATGGGCTATTGGCGGCGCGAAGGCTCGCGTCGGTGGCCGTGGGGAACCGGTTCCCGGCGAACGTACCGCTGCCCTGCCCTTTCGGAGCTGGAGTCGCGCCCCAAGGATACATGGCGGCGCCCCACGCCGCGGCGTGCTCTGCCTTGAGCTGGAGGTGACCCCCGTCCCAGATGCAGAACGCCTGCGCCATCAGGTAGTTGACGCACTGCACGCCCTTCGTGTCGTTGATGTCCTGGCTCTGCACGTGGGGAATGTCGCCGAGCGAAGACTGAACTTGTGGCGTCATCCAATACGTGTGCGTACCGGGCGAATTCACGAAACAACCAGTGAGCGTTTGCGTGTTGTTCCTGAAGATGAAACCGCCAAGATGACGGTGGACGCTCGTATACACGCCCGGTATCGGAGTTGCATTGTTCTGGGACCCTTCGGCAAGCTCGCCGGCGGCCGCGGACCCATCGAAGCTCGTCGGGAGATAGAGGTCCCACGCGGCGTTCATGGGCGCATTGGCAGGAATACGCCCTGCAGCGCGTTCGCCGCGAATGAAGCCCCGAACGTTGCCGCCAATCGCGGCGAGGAACGCGCGCATCCGGCCTGCCGTCACGCCATATTTTCCGAGCTGGACCGCGGGCATTCCAGGCACTGGAGCCGTGGCGCAGCAACTCTCGTGGACGGCGGTGGCTTGGCCCACTTCGCCCTTTCCACAGGTTTCGCCACCGTTTTTCTGAACGCAGCTGCGGCGCAAAGCGCACTTGAAGTTGTAGGCGCACCCGTCCGAAGCGCAGTCACCAGCGATCTTGCAGGCTTTTGCCGTCGCGCACTTCGGATTTCCGGTTCCGCCGCAGTCGACGTCCGTCTCGGTTCCGTTTTGCACCTTGTCCGTGGGGGACGGCGGAATGCACTTTGCTCCCGTGCACACCTTGCTCGTGCAATCGTCCGCCACTCCGCAGGCTTTGTCGTCGGCACACGGCGCCGAAGCGGGCCCGCCACAGTCGATGTCGGTCTCCGTGCCATTCTTCACGCCATCGACCGCGGGCGCTTGGCACACACCCCCCGTGCAGACTCCGCTCGTGCAGTCGCCCCTGGCTACGCACGCGCGACCATTTTGGCATTTGGGAGCGTTTGGCCCGCCGCAATCGGTGTCCGTCTCGGACCCGTTCTTGGTGGCATCGGTCGCGCTCGGCGCTTGGCATCGCAAGCCTTGGCCAAGGTCTTTGCACACGGCGCTCGAACAGTCCGAAGGAGCCCGGCACTTCTTGGCATCGTCACAGGTCTTGCCCGTGGTGCCGCCGCAGTCCACGTCCGTCTCGTCGGTGTTCTGGATGCCGTCGACGACACTCGCCGACGCGCAGGTACCCGCCGGCGTGCAGATGTTCGACGGGCAATCCGAAGGCTTTTCGCACGCCTGTGGAGTGCCAGCCGGAGCGCCGGTCCCGTCCACCGGGTCGCTGCTGCAGGCGACGGAAAAAAGGAGCCCCGAGGCCAAAAGGAGCGTGCAAGAGGCGAGCGTTCGGGTGCGGTTCATGGACATTCCTCGATGCGGCGGGTGGTGCGCCCCGCTCAACGGGCGAGAATTCAGGCGTAGGGTGGAGCGTGGAGCCTAAGCGGATGGGAGAGGAAGTCGACGCAAGAGGTCCGGGTGGATAGGGGTCCGGGTGGAAGGTGCGCGGCAGGACTTGAGTCCGTCCGGACACTCTCGGCTCGAACGTCATGCTCCTCTGCATTGACCGTACCGTCGGCTTGGCCTTCCCGACGCGCTTCGATCCCGCACACTTCCATCGGATTTTTGCAGCAAATCCTCTCGCATGGCCCCCGAAGAGCAGGAACCGTGGGATCCTGATCCGGCAATGGCGGATCCGGTGAGGGCGCCGGCTACCGTCCGAACGACACTTGCTGGAAGCGCAGGCCCGCCAGAATCTGCTCCACGCGCGCGTCCGACAGGGCTCCAATCCGGTTCCCCAAACGGGATTTTTCGACCGAGGAAATCTGGGACACGACCACCACGCTGCGCTCGGGAAGGTTGCCCTCCCCGGGCTCGAGCAGGACATTTCCCGGCTCGTTGGCTCGATGCAAATTCGAGGTCAACGCGCACACCACCACCGTCGTGATGCGCGAGTGGTTGAAGACGTCGTCCTGAACCACCACGTGCGGATGCGAGTAGCTCGGCGCGGGACCTCGCGAGTCGTCCGGTGCAATCCAAAACACGTCACCGCGATCGATGATGTCCGAACGCCCGCTCGCTTCTTGGGGAGGCTGATTCATGGTCGTTCGCGAATCCTGGAAAGGGCTCGAAGCGCGTGGGCCGAGCCCCCGAGGTCTTCAGTCTTCCGAAGGCGGCTCGTCGGACAAAACCGCGACTCCCGCTCCGGTCACGCGGTACACCACGTTGGCGTCGCCCATTTCGCGCTCGTCTTCTTCTCCGTCCGGGGCTTCACCGTATTCGCCTATCGCTTCGACCAGGCCAAAGTCGCAAAGGCGTTGCATCGCGTCGTATTCGTCTTCGCGGAGCTCGTCGCCATCCAGGCCTCCGTGATCTTCGTCGGACACACGGACCACACGAAGCAGTGACACCTCGGTGGCCGCGAGCTGCGCGCGGAGGCCGCTCCACCCATTCCCCGCGTTCGTGGGCGTGCTCACGTGCCTCTCGGGAACACGTCGAACGCGTAGTCGTAATAGCCGTGATCGTCCTGCGTCTTCACGCGCACATGAATGCCATTTTCGCGGAGCTCGCTCGCGATCTCTTTCGGCCTCTGGACCCACATGGTCACGACCGAATGAACGAAGCTCTGGATGTCGTCGTGAAAGCGCGCCTCGAGCTGCGCCATGGTGAGGCGCTTGGTTCCGGACTCCAAGAGCTCCTTCAGCTCGCCCAAATCCACGCACGACGCGCGGTAGCCGCTGCCGGTGTGCAGCGCGCTCGGCAACCGGCCCGCCAGCCCCTCGATGATGCGGAGCGCGCTTGCCTGCCTTGGATCGGTGCCGCGCCCCGGGGTGGGGGGCTTCACCGACGGCAGTGGCGGAAAGGCCCTTCGAATGGGACCTCCTCGCGGTGCGTCGTCGTCGCTCATTGGCCCATCATGGCAAATGCTGCGCTCGTCCGAAAGAGGGTAGGGCGCACACACGCTCACACGACTGTGGCGAAGGCCGTCCGCGATATTTCAGCGAGGGTTCCACCGCTTTGCGGCCCGATTCACGAGCTTGGCGCGCTTTGCACACCCAGGCTCACATTGACGCGCTAGGCCACCATTGTATCGTTGGGGCGCTTCTGTGAAGTTGGCCCCAGGCCGGAGGACTCATGGCGCTCGACCGACCCCCGCGTAGCACGCCCATTTCGCAGTATGCCCCCGCCCGCGTCGGTTCCACCACGCGCCCTCGCGTGTCTGACCCCAGCGCGCAGCCCAAGCGCACCGCCTCGGCAAGCTGGGTCGTCCGCTCCACCCCCGGAAACCTGCCCGCGTTCGGAGAAGACGAGCAAGTGGGTCAGCAAACCATCGTCGGTCTCGGAGCCGAGCTCACCGCCGCTCTCGACGCGCGGGACAAGCTGGCCGAAGAGGTCGGTCCAACGAGCCGCTCCCCGACCTTCGCTCCCGGCGCGCTCTCCGCAGTAATGCTGGTCGACGTCCTCGACGCGGCCATGTCGCTCTGAGAACGAGCGAGAGACGCGTCCAGCCGAGTGTCCTTCGAGGGCCGCTCTCGTGCCTCAGAGGCCGAAGCGGCCTTTGTCTTTGGCGACGAACTCCACGTAGGCCTCGTTCTCCAGTCGGCCTTCGATTTCGCCCGCTTCGATGGCGCGTTCGAGCTCGCGCTTGATGTCGCCAATGAGACGCGAGGGCGCGATGCCGAAGGCCTTCATGACCTCGTCCCCCACGCCCTTCGGGAGGGGGGGCAAGACGGCGTCCTCGGCGGCGAGGCGCGTGATGCGGGCCGCGAGCTCTTCGATTTGCTGGAGGCCTTTGCGCTTCTTTTCGGGGCGCTTCGTGGTGATGTCGGCCCGCGCGAGGCAGAGCAAGTCCTCGAGGTGAAGACCCAGCTCGCGCGCGAATCGCCGCACGGCGCTGTCGGTCCACTCCGGATCGTATTGGTTCGCGCGAAGGTGGTGCAGCACCAAGAAGCGCACGGTGTCCTTCAGCGCGGCTTCGGGTGCAAAGAGCCCGAGGCGCCGATCGAGCTTGTCGAACATGCGCGTGCCCACCTCGGCGTGGCCGAGAAAGTGCACTTTGCCGTCCGGGCTGATGCTGCGCGTCTTCACTTTGCCGATGTCGTGGAAGAGCGAAGCCCAGCGGACCTCGAGGCGCGGCACGGCCTGTCGGACCACTTGCTTCGTGTGCTTCCACACGTCCTTGTGGCGCCACTCGCCGTCGCCGAAACCGACCAGCGCGTGCACCTCGGGGAAGATGGCCGCGAGCACGCCATTTTCCATGAGCACTTCGAGACCGAGCTCGGGATCTTGGCCCATTACCACTCGGTCCAAGCGTGCCCGCACGGCCACGCGATCGACCTTCGCGGCGGCCTTCAGCGACTCGGCGTCGCAGACCAACGGAGCCCCCGAACGTTCGCCTCGCTCGGCGGCAAGCGCGGCTTGCTCGAGGGCGTCCATCGTGATGTCGACCGACGGCGCGGCCACCGGCGCGTTCTTGAGGGGCTCTTCGGACGACATGGCAGGGTGGGCGTGTGTAGTGCAAGGAGCGTGAGTCTGCAACGTGGGCTCACTTTAGCCCTCGTTTCTGTTGGGTTTTTCCGTCGCGATCCGCTTGCCCTTCGGGCCCCGCGTGACAGAAGCTCATGACGTCATGCGCATTCGCTTCGCCTCCTCGCTCTTGGTCGCCGTGCTCCTGGTCGCCTGCAGTGGCTCGAGCCCGTCGGACTTGTTCTCGAATTCTACCGACGGCGGTGCGACGGGAACGGGAACGGGAACGGGAACGTCCGATGGCGGGACTTCGGTGACCGACGCGAGCCCTGGGTTCGACGCGAGCCAACCCGACGGCAGCAAGCCCGACACGGGCAGCGTCAGCTGCGGCGCGACGCTCACGTGTCCCCTCGGCGACACGTGCTGCGCGAACGGCGCGGCGGCTCCCTACCGCTTCGAATGCAAAGCCGGCAAAGTGGAGTGCGCGGCACCGAGCGTCGACATCCAGTGCGACAGCGCCGAAGACTGCGCCGGAGCCGGGAGCGCGGACATCTGCTGCGGCGACCGCGTCACCGAAGGCGGGCGCACCACGTACCGAAGCCTCAGCTGCAGGAGCTCCTGCAACGGAGGCAACGTGACCTTCTGCAACCCCACGAAGCCCGCGGCAAGCTGCGGCCAAGGCCAGCGCTGCGGAGCCTCGACCATCTTGCCGGGCTACTTCACCTGCCAGTGAGCGTCCTCGGGACCTAGCCGCCGCACGGCGCACGAGCCCCATCGCGTCGCCTCGGGCGACGCGGCTCGCTTCGTGGGCGGTCGCCCTCGCGCGAGCGAGGGAACAGCAAGCGAGGTCCGGGCTCAGGCCTTTGCGGCTGGGGCTTTTCCGAGCGTGGCCTTCGGGGGCGCGGGCTCCGACTCGACCACGAACGCGTGACGCGACGAGGGCGCGGGCGGCAAAATGGAGCCGTCGTCCTGGAAGGCGCGAAGCTCTTCGCTCACCTTGCGGAGGTATTGCTGCTTCACGTGGAAGGGCAAAAAGGCGCTCTTGAATCCGGAGAGCACCACGGCCTTGAGATCGGCGATCGTGAAGCCAAGCTGCGTGTGGCAAAGCCAGAGCTCTTTGCTCACCGTGGTGTCGGTCACGAGACGGTTGTCCGTGTTGACCGTGACGCGGAGGCCGAGCGCCTTGTAGAGCTTGAGGGGGTGGCTCGCGAGGTCGCGAATGGCGCCGGTTTGCACGTTGGACGACGGGCAGCACTCGAGGGCGATGCGGTGGTCGTTCACGTAGTGCAGGAGGTCGCCGTTCTCACGCAGGCGACAGCCGTGACCGATGCGGTGCGCGCCGCACACGTGAATGGCCTGCGCGATGGACTCGGGACCGTAGGCCTCGCCCGCGTGGATGGTCACGTTGATGTTGTTGTCGCGAACGAGCTGGAAAGCCTGCTTGTGGTGCTTGGCGGGGTTGTCGTACTCGGCGCCGGCGAGATCGAAGCCGACCACACCACGGCCCTTGTAGGCGACGGCGAGCTCGGCCATCTCGAGGGAGCTCTCCGGGGAGACGTTGCGGATGCCGCAAATGATGACCG
>JAYUKI010000565.1:0-1219 GCA_043764595.1 Myxococcales bacterium
GGTCGTGTCGATTTGAAGCCCACGGCCCATAGTACCAGCCTTTTTGCGGTACGGGCGGTCCAATCCGGGTGCTCGAAGGGGTGGCAAGGCCGGCGGCCTACCCCACATTCGTGCGGGCCTGCCGCACGCTTCGGGGCACCTACCCGATGGCTAGGTTCAACCTACCCGATGGTAAGTCAACCTACCCGATGGCTAGCTTCACCCATGGAGCGCCGCAGTTTGCCGTGTGCACGGCACCGCAAGGCGCAAGGGTTGGCTATCCTTTGCCCATCCGCCCTCGGACTTTGCTAAGAGCGAATCTCCCGAGATGCCCCGCACGCTCGTCGTCACGCCGACCTACAACGAACGCGACAACCTCGAGCGTTTCGTTTCTTCCGTGCGCGTGTCCTTTCCCGAGGCCCACGTCTTGATCGTGGACGATGCCTCGCCCGATGGCACCGGCGCGCTCGCGGACGCCATCGCCGCCCGCGACGAGCACGTCCAAGTGATGCATCGCAGCGGGAAGCTCGGTCTGGGTACGGCCTACGTTCAGGCCTTTCAGGCCGGGCTCGTCGAGGGCTTCGACCGCTTCTTCGAGATGGACGCGGACCTCTCGCACGACCCCAAATACCTCATGGCGTTCGTGGCGGAGCTCGATCGCGGCGCGGACGTGGTGATTGGCTCGCGCAACATTCCTGGAGGCGGCGTCGAGGGCTGGGGCCTCGGACGGCACTTCTTGTCGAAGGGGGGCTCGCTCTATTCGCGGACCGTGCTTGGCCTCGGCGTGCGCGATTTGACCAGCGGGTACAAGGCCTTCTCACGACGTGCGCTGGAAGCCATCGACCTCGGCGCGGTGCGCTCGAACGGCTATTCGTTCCAAATCGAGCTTACGTATCGAGCCATTCTGAGGGGCATGAAGGTGGCCGAGGTGCCCATCGTGTTCGTGGATCGAAAAGTCGGACACTCGAAGATGAGCCGCAAGGTGTTCCTGGAGGCCGTGGGCATGGTGTGGAAGCTCCGCGCCGAGGCCATCCTGGGCCGACTTTAGGCTACTCAAGTACGAGGGGCCGCAGCCGCGTCAAGGCGCGGCAAGCCCAAGGACTCGGATGTAGGCGTCGGCCATGCGATCCATCGAGAAATGAAGAGCCATTAGCTCTCGTGCGGCCGCACCCAGAGTCTCTCGAAGCGACATGTCCGAGATGAACCGGTGCATTCCTGCGGCAAGCGCGGAGGCGTCCCC
>JAYUKI010000566.1:0-1218 GCA_043764595.1 Myxococcales bacterium
AGGCCTCTGCCCATGCAGTGGCTGACGACCTTCCAGCACTTCCGATCGTGGGCGACCATCAACGCGGGCGTCTACCTCGCGGGGCACATTCGCCCAGCGGGCGAAAAGAAGCGCGAGCGAATTCACCCCCAAATCGGACGCTGAAGCGAGAGGTTTCGCGGAAGCGGCAGCGCGTGCATCCCTCGGATGTACGCGCTTCTTCGTTCCGATCGAGCGGACCTCGAGAGGTCACGGAGGCTCAGGGGCCTGGCGGATTCGTCGGATGGCATCCAAGCGACGGAGCCTTGACGATCTCTGCTTCGAGACCGCGATGGAGCGCGAGCAGCACCCTTCGACCCATGAAGAAGCTTCCGTCGTCGGTGAAATGGATGAGGTCGGCTTGCGCCCACTTTTTGTTGCGGAAAGCGACGATCGAAAGGTCTCCGCCCATCGCTGCGTGAAAGTCCCAAAACGCCGCCTTGTGCTCTTTCGCGATGTCGTGGAGCTGCTCTGCGACCTTGTGGATCCGCGGATCGGTCCTTTTTCCGTTGTTTCCGAGGGTGATGTCCGGAGGCGCCAAGAAGAGAATCGGCACGTTGGGGGTCGCCGCGCGGAGGTGCCGAATGACCCGTCCCATCCATTCGTGGTGTTTCTCGAGCGCATACATGTTCGTCCCCACGAGGAACATGACGAGGTCGAAGTCGCGGTGCGTGAGCATGGCGCGGTTCACCTGCGTGTCGAGCCGAGCGAGGGCCCACGCGTTGAGCGAGCCCACCCCGAGCGAGTCGACGGTCACGCTCGCACGCTCGTGCGCTTTGGGATCGCGCTCGAGGGTCGCGCCGAGGAGACGAACGTTGCCTTTGGCGTAGTAGGCGACCTTGTGGGCGGCGTCGTCGGTGACGATTTCTTCGTACCCGAGCTCCGCTGCAGTGCCGCTCGAGGCCGTGTCGACCTCTTTCACGGTCTTGCCATCCAAGCGCACCTCGAACGTGGCGCGCCCGGGCCGCTTCAAATAGTAGACGCCGAAGCGGTTGGCCGTTTTTCCAATGGGAGCATCGCCTTCCGCGGTTGCGACCCAAGTCAGCGCACCCGGCTGAAGGCTTTCGGCGGCAATGCCGGAAAAGCCCATCTGGTTGTCCATCGCGGGGGCCGTCGTGGTGGCGTAAGCCTTCCACATATTTTCGTAGAAGCCGTGGACCACGTCGCGGTGGTGGTACCAGCCCCACGGTTTTGCCAATG
>JAYUKI010000567.1:0-4079 GCA_043764595.1 Myxococcales bacterium
CGTCGTCGGCCTCGTCTTCCACCGTGAGGAGCTCGGCGGTGCTCGGCGCCGTTCTTACGGCGTCGAGCACTGCCGAGCAGGCCGTGTCGCCCGAGGTGCTTCCGCTCTTGGACGGTCGACGAAATCCGACCAAAAAGAGCATGTGCGACGCACGCGTGAGCGCCACGTAGAGGAGCCGTTTGCGCTCCGCTCGATCGCGACGGCCATCCATCGCACGGGCGCGTTCGTAGGCCGGAGTGTCGACCACGAGGCCGGACGGGTGCACGAGCCGCACCCCGAGGCTCGCGTGCGGGCCACGGCTCGGCGACGGTTCCGCGCCGAGCTCCGCTTCGCGCTCGACTGGACCCGCATCGCGTTCCACGACGAACGCCCCTGCCCTTCCCGCGTCGGTCACCACGGCCCCAGCCTGGGGGAAAAACACGATCGGAAAATCGAGTCCCTTGCTGCCGTGAACGGTGAGAAGCCTCACGGCGTCGTCCTCTTCGGAGAACGTCGAGGCCTCGCCCTCGTCGTCGGTGCCCTGCGCGCGCGTGGCCACCCGCGCCACGAGGGCTCGCGGATCCGTCTCGCGATCCGCGAGCGACATGAGCTTCCGAACGTTCGCGACCTTTCCACGACCACGTGGCAACGCGGCAAGCGTTTCCTCGAAGCGCAAAGCCAGAGCCGCGGCACGGAGCGCAGCTCCTGGTCCAATCCGCCCGAGCAGCGGGGAAATCCGCTCCACCACGTTCACCACGGCGAGCACGCGCCCACGGTCCGGATCGTCCGCCGCGAGAAGGGGCGCGCGTGGACCCTCGAGCATGGTGGACGACACCCGGCGCAGCCCGCGCCCCGGATCGGTGAGCGCCACCAGAGTGGTGTCGCTCACCGAAGCGAACGGGCCACGCAGCACGGTCAGCGCGGCGAGGCGGTCGCCCGGATCGACGAGCAGCGAGAGCAACGCGGTGAGGTCCAGAACCTCGCGCGCCCTGTAAAAGCTCTTGCCCGCGAGCACGTAGGGAACGTCGGCTTCGGCGAGCGCATACGCCATCTCGTCGAGCATCTCGTTCGTGAGAGCCAAAACGGCGCAATCCTTGTAGCTCGCGACGGTGCGACCGTTTGCGAGCGCGACGGGACGCTCGCCGGAGACCAACGCTCGGATCACGTTCGTCGTCGCCCGAGCCTCGTCGCGACGAGTCGTGGACAGGGCGAGCCGTGGAGCCTTGTCTCCCGACGAGCGCACCTCACGAAGCTTGGGTCGCACCCACACGACGCGCGAAGGCGACGCCGACACGCTTCGCGAAGGCTCCGGGGCCAAAAGATCTTCGATTTCCGCCGAATAACAGAGCTCGAAGAGCTCGCGTTTCTCCTCGGAGGACGCGAAACACCGCTCCGAGAAGGCGTTCACGAAGGCGAGGATTTCGGGCTCGCTACGCCGGTTCACGCGGAGCGGAAAGAAGTCCGCGACCGGCTTCGGTGGCTCGTACACGACGCCTGCGTCGACCCGAAGCTTCTCACGCGCTTCGCGTCCTGCGAGGCCCACACAAAGCTCCGCGAACACCGAGACGTCTGCGCCTCGAAATCCGTAGATCGACTGCTTGCGATCTCCGACCACGAAGAGCCCACTCTTGCGCACGTCGGAGAGCCCCACGCGCTTGCCCGTTCCGTGGGCAGAAGGCTCGGCCCAGAGAAGCTCGACGATGCGTTTTTGCAGCCACGACGTGTCTTGGAACTCGTCCACGAGCAGGACGTCGAATCGACGGCCAATCTCGATGGCCACGTCCGGGCGCGTCTCGAGAAGGTCGTGCACTTTGCCCAAGACCTCACCAAAGCCCAGGCCTCCGGCCTCGCGTCGGGCGGCAACGAGCTCGGTCTCGCACGCGGCAAGGATTCCGCGGAGCTGCTCGGTATGTCCGGCGATTTCGTCCCGGAGCTCGTACGCGCAATAGAGCCGCTCGACTTTCGTCTTCTTTTTGTCGGACGGGCGCGGCAACGTATCCAAGAAGGCGTGCAGCTCGAGCTCGTCGGACTTGGCCTTTGGTGACTTACGCACGGCCGTGATGGCGGAAATCGCGGCCTCGGCGACTTCGTATGGAACCTGCTCTCCAGGACGAAACGCGGACTCGAACGCGCGCGCCGCTGCGTCGTAGCGGTCGAGCGAGGCGACGGCGCGGACGCGCTTTTTTAGGTCCTGCCAGCGACGCTCGACGACTTGCACGTCCTCGGGGGACACGCCAAGATCCTGCGTGCGTAGGCCAAGCTCTTCGTTCGCGTCGAAGTGGCCTCGTAGCTTTCCTACGAGCCCCTCTATGCCTCCTGCGAGGCCAACGAGCGCGCGAACGCAGGCCGCGTCTCCCTCGCGCATCCGGGTCTCGAGGGCGCGCACGATCGCCGTGTGGGCGCGGGCGCGCACATCCGCGGCATCGGACACCTCCACGCCATAAGGCATTCCGGCCTCGACGGCGAACGAACGAAGGAGCCCGAGAGAGAACCCGTGCAGCGTGCCGACGACCACGTCGTCCACGTAGGCCAGGGCTCGCGCCGCGCGCTTCGAGAGCTCGCGCGGAACGACCGGAGCACGCCCCAAGGTCCGCCGTGTGTCCTCGATGGCGCCGAAGTAGCGGGAAGCCTCGGGAGCCTCCGCCAACGCTTCGAGCTCGCGCGCAAGCCGCTCGCGAATTTCTCGAGCGGCCCTTCGCGAAAACGTGGTCGCCACGATCCGCGAAGGCACGACGGGCTCTTCTCGATGACCTTCGCCCAAAAGAAGATGAACGAGCACTCCGACGAGCGTGTGCGTCTTTCCCGTGCCGGCGCTCGCCACAACGACGGCATTCCGCTCGAAGGCGAGAACGCTCACGCGCCCCCCCCCGCTTCGTCCTCTTCCGCTGGCATCGCAAAACGGGGCCTACGGCATCCGCCCGCGAGCCCACAGGTCCTGCAACGCATTTCATTGTCGGGGCGGGGAGCGAGATCTCCTAGCCTCACGCGCCGCACGGCACCGAGCGACGTCTCGACGATGTCGCCACTCTCGATCGCCTCGCTCACGGCTTCTTCGCCACGGCTCTTTTCGTTCGGGCGTGCGAGCTCGTCGTCGCGAAGGGAGAAGTAGATCCCTCTGACCTCGGAAACCCCAGTGGGTCCCTGGGTGGCCATCGCGTAGAGCGGCACCTGGAGCGCCGTTTTCCCAATCTTCTTCACGGTTTCGGTGAGGCTGCCTCGTTTGTAGTCGACGACGCGGGCGGACGCTCGGAGGCGACCGAGGTCCACGCGATCGATGCGCCCGCGAAGCCTTAGCTCGTCGTCCCCGAGCACCAGCGGAGGCCACGACGAAGGCTCGGACTCTCCGAAGGCGCGTTCGGCGGCCTCGAACTCCCACGTCTCGTCACGAATGGAGTCGAGCAAGACGGCGCGGACCACGTGCATCACGCGGGCTTCGAGGACGGGCTCGAGCGGCCCGCGTGTCGCGATGTCGGCGAGGTAGGCCATCGCGCCGAGCTCGCCCTCGCGTTGGATGGCTTCGGCGTCGCGTGGGCGCGCGCGCAGCTTGTCGCGCACGGCGGTGAGGGCGGCCGCGAGAGCCCCATGAAGCCTTGTGCCTTCGTCTCGGGCGCTGGGCAGCTCCGACTCTTCTTGGGGCTCGCGGGCTCCGAGCACGACGTGCGAGAAGCCTCGAAACGGACACTCGGCCAGGCGCTCGAGCCCGGTCGCCGCGAGCGGCTTTCCACGTCCCGTTTCCTCCTCGAGTACACGGAGATGCGCCTCGCTCGACATCACGCCGACCATGGCCGACAGAGGGCGCCGCTCGGACAAGAAGAAGCCTTCGCGAGCTCCCTCCATCGCCGCGCGCGCACGAAGCTCCTCGCCCTCGGGCAACCCGCCCGCAAGGAGGCGTGCGACGCTCACGTCGAGGCGAGACAGAGGTCGTTCCATCCAGGCCGCTCGCCCGAACGACAGGACCGCGGCCCCGCGCTTCGCGAGGTACGAGACGGCGTGCGAGACCGAAGAGGCACCCTCGTCGTCGCTTTCGCAGGCCGTGAGCACCACACGTGCGGCCCGTGAGGACGCGAGCGCCAGTCCGGCGAGGACCTTGGCCGCCTCGA
>JAYUKI010000568.1:0-4071 GCA_043764595.1 Myxococcales bacterium
CGTCGCTCCGCTCCTCGGACTACGGGAGTAGGCTTCCGGTGCTCGCTGCTCGCTCATCGCGCAAAAGCCTCGCGTCGGTCTCGACGGAAGCTGACACACCCATTTCGACCGGGCGCCTTAGGGCACGATGCGAAGCACTTCGCCGATGGGCTTCCCGCCGTACAGCGCTTTGGCGTGCTCTTGCGTGGAGAAGCTTCGGCTGCGCATTCGATCGATGTAGAGCGTTCCGTCGAGGTGATCGACTTCGTGTTGGAGGATGCGTGCCGGCCATCCCCGAACGCGCCACGTTTGTGCGACTCCCTCTTCGTCGAGGCCCGTGACCTCGACCTCGATGTGGCGCTCCACGAGCGCGACGTACCCATGCACGCTCAAGCATCCCTCGAAAAACGTAGCCTTTTCGTCGCCAATTCGCGTGAGGATCGGGTTCACGAACACCCGCGTAGGAAAGGCTTCACGTTTTCGTTCTTGGCGCTCGTCGTCCGAAAGTTTGCGAATGAGCTCCTCGCGGTCCTCGAGCACGATCACCCGCAGACCCACGCCGATCTGGGGTGCGGCAAGGCCGACACCGGGCGCTTTTCGCATCACGGTGATCATGGTCGACACGAGCTCGCGAAACGGTTTTTCGCGAATTTTTTCGGCAGGAACCTCTTCCGCGCGCGCTCGCAATACGAGGTCGCCGGTTTGCACGATGGGGGGCAACTTGGGCATGGGACTCTCGGGTGCGGTGGGCTGGGCGATCCCGGTACTGGGTGCTGCGGGTGCGACCGCAGGTGCGTTCGCGCAGCCCGTCGACACGAGCGCCAAGAGGAACAGGCTCGACCACCTCGGGTAGCCACGGATCGTGGGGGACATCGCCTCCGCACGGTAGCGCGAGCGCGGTTTTCGAACGGTGGCTTTTTCGTTACCGATCCGCCGTGCTCTCGGAGCATCCTTGCGCGCGATGAAGACGCAAAAGCTCGGCGAGCTCGACTGTGTGTGGGTCCCTTCGCGCTCGGGGAAGGTGGAGCGAATCGTCGTGTTGATGCACGGCTTCGGGGCTCCTGGCGAGGACCTCGTCGGCCTCGAGCGGGACCTACGGGTCTCGGACGGAACGGCCTTCTTGTATCCGAAAGCTCCGCACTCGTTCGCGGAGCTCTACGGCGCGCCGCCATTCGTCGATGCCCGCGCGTGGTGGAAGCTCGATCTCGAGCGCATCGAGCGCGCACGGCGAAACGGCGGCATCCGCGACCTCACCCAAGAGCGCCCCGACGGGCTCGACGCCGCAAGGTCTTTGGTGGTGGGCATGCTGGACGCGGTCGAGCGGGAGTATCCGGCCGCGAAAATCGTCTTGGGTGGATTCTCGCAAGGGGCCATGCTGGCGTGCGACACGGCGCTTCGTGAGGGGCGCTCGCTCGCGGGCCTCGTGCTCCTCTCCGGTACCCTGCTCTGCGAGGATGAATGGACCGCGCTCTTCGCGACGCTCGCCAGCGTTCCGATCTTCCAGAGCCACGGGACCGAGGACGACATCTTGCCCTACGGCCTGGCCGAACGCCTGCGGGACGGTCTCGTTGGTGCAGGGGCGAAGGTCACGTTCGTGCGGTTCGTCGGCGGGCATGGGCTCTCCGAAGAGGTCTTGTCGGGGCTCGCGAAGTTCTTGGGGTAAGCCCAAGGAGCGCCCAGTAGTGGCTTCAAGTGCCCGATTCGGTTGAGGATGTAGCTGCTCGAAAAAAGGGTGTCCCGCCGCGCGACGGACCGTTCGAGCACGCGTACTCCTCACGTGCACGTCCGCGTCCGCCACCTTCGTGTCTCGCGCAAGACTACGCTCGCGGCGAAGTTGTTCGTGCTCGTCGGGCTCTTCGGCTGCGGCTCTCGGGCCCCTCTCGACGACGCGCCGCCGCCCTCGAAGCCCTTGGCCCTTCCCGACCCACGAGCTCCCGGGGGCGGAACCTTCGAGAGTCCAATGGTGCGCGTCTGCGTTCGTGGCAGCCAGTGTTCGTCCCGCGTATGTCTTGCGTCCGGAACGTGTGCCCGCGCGACCTTGAGCGATGGTGTGATGAACGATGACGAGACCGACGTCGACTGTGGGGGAATCCAAGGCAAAGGATGCGACGTGGGCCAAAACTGCCTCACGCGGCGCGATTGCCTCTCGGAAGTTTGTACTGCCACGGGCGGTTCCGTGCTCCTCTGCCAAGCCGCGCGGTCGGACGACCTCGTCCGCAACGGGGACGAGAGCGACATCGACTGTGGCGGGACCCTCGCCCCCTCGTGCTCGGAAGGTCGGCGATGCGGAACCTTGCGCGACTGCGCGAGCCGCGTGTGCACGTCGGGCACGTGCCAGGCCCCTGGGCTCGATTGGCAAAAGAACGGGACCGAGACCGACGTCGATTGCGGCGGACCGTTCGCTCCGCCCTGTGTACTCGGCAAACGGTGCGTCGTGCCGTCCGATTGCCAATCGTCGTCGTGTGGTGGTGGGCGCTGCGTGGGGCCTTCGCCGCTCGATGGCCAAAAGAACGGGACCGAGACCGACGTCGATTGCGGTGGTCGCGGGAATCCGACCTGCGCGGGCGGCAAGGCTTGCACGCGCCATTCCGACTGCACCTCGTTCGGATGTGCCTACGACGGACATTGTGCGGAGAGCCGAAGTTGCGTGTCGCACTTCGGCGGTGACACGTGTGGTCGAGGCGAAGTCGGGAGTCCGACCGCCTTGCACGAGAGCTGCTGCGCGACGGCGCCCGTGCCTGGAATTTCAGGCGTACGGCTAGGAAAGTATGGAGTGACCGCCGGGCGCGTGCGCACGTTTCTCGAGTCCGTGAACGGCGACGTTCGTGGCTTCGTTCGTACGGCTCGTAGTACGGGCAAGATACCGGCTGACGCAACCCTCGATTCGGCGTGGGATGCCTACTTGCCGACGAGCTTCGATGGCAACACTGCCCTGTCCGAGCTATCGGAGCGCGGGCTCGGAGATCCGACTCCGATTCCCGGAATTTATACGAGCGTATATCGGCATACGGGCGCTTTCATCTTCCGAGACAACGACCAACCGGTGACCGGATGTATGAATCGGTCCCCGGGAACCCACACGATTTTTGTCCCGGATTCGGTCGACGTGGAATTCGGTGACGCCCCGCACGAGGTCTCGCGCGACATTCTCGATACGAAAGGCGCAAACTGCATCGACTACCTCGTGGCCCAGGCGTTTTGCGTATGGGACGGCGGCCGACTCCAGTCGCGCGCGGAGTATGACGCGGCCTGGGGACCGGAGCTCTATCCGTGGGGAGCTTCTCCCGTCCCGTATGGGCCTGGGAGCGGTACGTATTTTGGCAATCGCTATCCGACGGCCACCGACACGAGCCTGCGTTCTTCCTCGAGCCCGTTTGCGCCGGGACCGAACCAGAGCATCGAGCTCGCCGCATTTCACTACAGCTACGAATATCCGAACCTGGTCGCCACGGACTACGCGGTATTCATTCCTGCTCCGGGTCGTCTGCGAGGACGCGGCCCTTCGGGGCATTCTCTGAACGATGGCCTCATGGAGCTCACCGGGACCATCGTCGACGGCATTGGGCCGAGCCCGTGGAGTACCCACGTGTCGTGGTCACGGAATGGCTCTTTCGAGGGCCACACAGTGGGCGGGCTCTTCATGTCGCACTTGCTGAACAAGTATGGAAAAGTCGGGCTGCGCTGTGCGTACGCGCGCTGAGGCGATCCGCGAGTGAGTGGGAAGCGGCGAGCGGCGACACCCCTTGGCCGACCCCGTGTCCACCATTCGCGACGTATCGCGAGAGGTCCGCGTCCGCAGCTCGAGGCTCAGATCGGGACGTCTTTGAGCGAGACCTTGTTGCGGCCCGTGCGCTTCGAGTCGTAGAGGGCCGTATCGGCGCCGGCGACGAGCTGCGTGGCGTCGTCGCACCGTGTTTCGGGGAGGCCCGCCACTCCGACGCTGATCGTCACGGGAATCCGTGCGCTCTCGTAGGCGAAGTGCGTCTCTTCGACACGAGCGCGGATTCGCTCGGCAAGCGTGGCCGCTTTGGCAAGCGACGTGCCTCGAGCCAAGATCGCGAACTCCTCGCCGCCGTACCGTGCGAACACGTC
>JAYUKI010000569.1:0-4063 GCA_043764595.1 Myxococcales bacterium
GGTCCAACGCTACGACGTGCGCCCCGACGTGTGGGACTTCGTTGTACTCTGCATGATGGTGGTACCTCCTCCGGCGTGCCGGCACCTGGGTTCGAGCGCGGGGGCAAACGGAGCCATCGTGTGGTTTTCCGAGAGCCGCAGGACACACGGCCATGGCGTTTCGTGTGGGTGAAGGAAATCCTTCGTTTGCGAGACGTTTGCCGCAGAAAATCTGCGCCGAACCATTTCGGGAGAGAGACCCCTCCGCAGACGCCACCCTTCAAAAGTAGCATCGTTCCCCAACTCCGGAAGTGGGCGACGAAAGAATTTCGCGCGAACGAGCAAGCCTCCTTGGGAGCACGTTGCCGAGTCGATCCGAGCTTCCGTAAGCCCCGTCTCTCAAGGAGGAGGCTGGATGATTTTCGTCAAGACCGAGCCAGGCCTAGGAGGATCGCCCGGAGCCGACTCCCGTCGGCGAGGACGTCCGACGACGGCCGGGCGAAGGTATTGGCGAAAAGCACCAGCCTCCGGCGAGAACGTCCGACGACGGCCGGGCGAAGGTATTGGCGAAAAGCACCAGCCTCCGGCGAGGACGTCCGACGACGGCCGGGCGAAGGTATTGGCGAAAAGCACCAGCCTCCTAGGGCCGGTCCTTCTGGGTGGCCTCGACTTCGTAGGTCATCGTGCAGGGCAGGGAGGTGTAGTCGCCACCCGCAGCCGCAAGCTCGCTGGCGCAGTCTCCGGACTTCACGTCGAACCTGTAGACGATGGCCCCCGAGAAGCCGGTGACCGGAGCGCCGCTCAAGGTTGCCGCGAGCGTGTCCACGCGCGCCATCGTGCAGCCCGGAGAGCCCGTGGCTTCGTCGGGGGCCACGACGCGCGCTTCGGTCGACGCGACCAAACGAACCGTCGAAGTCGCATCGATGGTGCCTGAGACCGGCACTGTGCCTTGCACCCAGTAGAGCCGATCCCCCTCGCGAGACAGGCGGACGTCGTAGCGAAACGTGGGATCGGCCTTTCCACACGAGGTGCCGACGAGCTTCCCGGTCACCGTGAAGGTCCCGAGCTTTTCTCCTGGCTCGCGAAGGTCTCGGTTGCCCGCACATGCCCCGAGGACGAGCCCCGTGAGGGCGATGAGGACGGCCGAACGACTCCGCATGTCTTTCGGCTATCCAATCGGCGCTGGCTCGGGCAAGTTTCCGGCGTGCCACAGATTCGTGGTCCCTACCGAAGGTGGCTTTTCTTTCGGGTGGTCATGGCCGAGATCGCCGTCTTCGCGCTTGCGTTCGCGGTATCGGTCGCCACCGACGAAGGCGGCCTCACGCTCGCGGTTCGGCTCGGTCGTGTGGCTCCGCTCGTACCCCTCGTTGCTGCCGTCGCGGCGTACGCGGTCATGTCGGGCGTGCGGTCGCGGGGCGAAGAACGCGCGCTTGGTGCGCTCGGCGTGCCGCCAAGGTCTCTGGCGCTCGCGTGTGCGCTCGGCGCGTTGGTAGCGCCCGCGGTGGCCGCCATGGCAATCACGTTCGGCCGCGTGGACGTCGAGGGGTTCTATCCGCCGCCACCGTCGGCCCCGGAGATTCACGCCTCGGACGGGCGCTTCGTTTCGGACGACCTCGCCGTCGCGATCGCCGACGATGGCGCGATCACGCTTTATGTGGCCAAGGCGCCGCACGAGAGGCGTACGGTTCGACTCGGCTTGCCAAACCACGCGCGCGTGGCCGCGGGGCTCACGACGTTTCTCGTGGGCGTGGCCCTCTCGCTCGCGTTCGCCCGCGAAAAGAAGGCGCTCCTCGACCTCGTTCCGGCGCTCGTCTGCGCCGCGGCGGTGATCGTTTCGTTCCAGCTTGCTGCGGCCGGGAGGACCTCCGCGTTCGCTTCGCTCGTGCCTGCGTTGGCTCTTTTGGCGTTCGAGCTACGGGCGTATCTTCGCCCCGCATGAGCCCCACGTTCGAGCGCACGTTTCGTCCATCCCAGAACGTCGTCCTCGTCCACGGTGGCGCGGGGTTCGTGCCGGAAGCGTCCCGGAGAGCCCACGCCGACGGATGCTTGCGGGCGGCTCGCGCGGGCGCCGAAGTCCTCAAAAAAGGTGGGGCGGCACTCGATGCGGTGTGCGAATCCGTGCGCCTTTTGGAGGACAATCCGTCGTTCAACGCAGGCACGGGCGCGTGCCTCGACGAAACCGGGCACCTTGCGCTCGACGCGGCCGTCATGGACGGCGACACGCTGCGAGCGGGGGCGCTGGCGTGCCTTCCGGCGTTCGCCAATCCCGTGCAAATTGCACGCAGATTGCTCGACGTCGGCGGGCCCGTGTTGTTGGCCGCGGAAGGCGCGCGTCTGTTCGCCCTCAGCGAGGGCTTCGTGCCGGCCGACGAAAAAACGATGATCACCGAGCTTGCCCGGCGTAGGCTCGAAGACGCGCGCTTGAAGGGCGAAAGCGCTGGGTTTGCAGGCGGTACGGTCGGTGCGGTCGCGCGGGATCGGCAAGGGCACGTGGCCGCCGCAACGAGCACGGGAGGCAAGACGAACAAGCGCTTCGGGCGGGTGGGGGACAGCCCACTCATCGGCGCAGGTACCTACGCGGATGACACCGAAGGCGCGACTTCGGCAACGGGCGACGGGGAAGCTTTCATTCGACTCGTCCTGGCGCGCCACGCCTGCCGCGCCCTCCTAGGCCCCGCCGCCGAGCACGCCGCACGGGACACCATCGACTACCTCGCCCAGCGCCTCGCCGCACAAGGCGGCCTCGTATTGGTCTCTCGGGACGGCACCGCGAGCTTGGCTCGGAACACGGGCACGATGGGGTACGCGGTGGTTACGGACGACCTCGAAGAAGCGGGGGTCTAGTCGGGCCGGCTGGCGCGATTGGTTGCCCTACCCGCCCGCCGACTAGGCACCAACGAAAACGAGCGCATCTCGCAGGGAGACACGCTCGTTTGGGCCTTCGAGCCAGTGCTCGAGGAACCGAAGCTCAGGCTTCGACTTTGACGGGCTCTTGCGTGGCCTTGCGGTCGAGAGCGTCCTGAAGGCCGCAGCGGATGCGGGCTGCGCGCTTGATGCGCTTCTTCTTGAGCGGAGTGGCGAGCCACTCGTGACGCTTGCGGACACTCCAAATTGCGCGATTTGCCATGACTTTTTTTCCGTACTCCCTAAACCAGGCGGGTTTTCCGCCCAAGACAACGCCCGGCACCGTACCCGGTAGACTCAGCGTGTCAAGCGAGAAGCGTGCGAGACGAGTCAATCAGGGACCTCAATCATCTTCACTTCGAGCAGTACGGGCGCTCCGGCACCGTCGACCACCGCCTCGACGCGACGGTCGAATGGGAGATAGCCCGGCGCCACGATGGTCACGTGGTGGACGCCCGGAGGCAGCGCGACCCCACGGGAACGCACGACCTCGAGCGAGCCAACCGGGATGTCGTCGACAGTAACGGAAGCGTCCTTCGGGCCTCCACGAAGCCGCAGGCTCACGGTCGGGCTCTTCGCGGGGGGGGTACACGCAAGAACGACGAGCGACCATGCGAAGGCCGTGACGACCGTGCGAATCCTAGGAACCACTGCGCGATCCATCGCGTGGAAGCCTACTCCCATTCGATCGTCGCGGGGGGCTTCGACGAGACGTCGTACACGACCCGATTGATGCCCGGGACCTCGTTGACGATGCGGGACGAAAGGGTTCGGAGGAGAGAATACGGGAGCTCGGCCCACTCGGCGGTCATGCCGTCGGTCGAGGTGACTGCGCGGACGGCGCAGGTCTCTTCGTAGCTGCGGAAGTCGCCCTGGACGCCCACCGAACGCACCGGAAGCAGTACACAGAAGCTCTGCCAGATCACGCGCTCGAGGCCGGCTTTTCGCACTTCCTCGGTCACGATGGCGTCGGCGGCGCGCAGGGTGGCCAGGCGCTCTCGGGTCACCTCGCCCAGCACGCGGATCGCGAGGCCCGGTCCGGGGAAGGGCTGACGCTCGACGAGCTCGGCGTCGATGCCAAGCTCGCGCCCCGCCGCTCGGACCTCGTCCTTGAAGAGCTCACGCAAGGGCTCGACCAGCGAAAGGTGCATGCGCTCGGGCAGCCCGCCGACGTTGTGGT
>JAYUKI010000570.1:0-1210 GCA_043764595.1 Myxococcales bacterium
CGACCCGTGGCAACGTCGAACGTGGTGAGCTCGTTCGTGAACCATCGATACGGCGGCGGGGAGTAGAGCCGCGCGTGAGCGCCTGCGGCTTCGAGCGTCCACGCGCCGCGCACCGGAAACATCGGCGGCGCCGTTTGGTCGGAGCCCCCGTCAAAGCTCGGAAGAGGACGCCGCTGTCCCATCGGATCGACGCCGGCGTCGAAGGTCTCGACCTGTCCGCTTCCGATGCGAATTCGCATCGTCTCCGGGGGATTCCCAAGCGAGCCAGGAAGGCGCATCACGTCGAGGCCACGCTCACGTACCCGAACGGCGACCGTGCCCTCGTGCTGATCTCCGGGGCCCCAATGTGCGACCTCTTTGCCATCCTCGGCGTCGACGCGGAGCGGCCACGCCGCGCGGTTGGACAGCATGCGACGACCTTGCGGCGCCTTGACCTTATCCGCGTCTTCGAGCTTGGGATCGTAGCGGAGCTCGCGCCAAGGCGTGGTCGCGGGGACCTCGTGGAACGTGTGTGCGCCAGGCGTGAGCGCGAGCAAGCGCTGGTCGTGGACCTCGTAGCCCCTATTCACGCGACCTACGCGAACGAGGATGTCCTTTCCCGACCGCGACAGCGCAACGCCGACCGTGCTCTCGCCTGCACTCAAGGGGACCGCCAGCTTTTCCCGTGTTCCATCGACCAGTGAGACGACCTCGATGGTGCGCTGACCATCGCATTGCGATATCGCGCGGGCGCCCTCCGTGTCGATGTTGGTCTCGGCCGCGCAGACGGGAAAACGCTTCGTGTCGCCCGTTCGCGGATCGTAGAGACGCACCACCTTCGGCTCGATCAGGGCGGCGCGGTCACCGACCCAGCCGGCGAAGCTCACGCCGTGGAGCTCGTAGTCGGGGCCGCCGTAGAGCGGCGTGATGCGGTCGTTGGACGCGACGAAACGCGACGTAGGGTCGAACGTCACGAAGGTCTCGAAGACGCGGAAGGGCTCTCCGGTGGTGGCATTGCGCACGCCCATCGCGCGCCGAAACTTTCCATCCTGTACGTCGAGCGAGATCCACTTTCCGTCGTCGGACACATAGACGGAGGCTGGTCCTCCCGTGCTCCCGAGCATCGAAAAGAACCCTCCTGCACGGGACACGAAGAGCTGGCGGTTCGTCGTCACGACCGCGACCACGTCCGCCTTCTGCGACGCCGCGAGTCGCGAGCCCTCGAGACCTT
>JAYUKI010000571.1:0-1209 GCA_043764595.1 Myxococcales bacterium
GGCGCACGCCGGATCGCAGACCCGAGACGGGCTTTCGTCCCTTCGCAGGGTCGAGAACCGCCGTACGCCGAGATTTCCCGATGCATCGGGCCATTCGCCATCCGGAACCATGAAGAATCCGGGCTAGTGCATCACGTCTCGGTGCGTTCGTTCCAATCCCGCTCACCACCGACGCATCTCGAAGCCTCGAGCCTGCTAGCCGACGTCCGTGTCGTCGAGGACCCCGGAAGGCGCCAAGACTCCCGCGGGCTCGGGCATTCGCCCCTTCGCGAGCGGATGGGATTTGTCGTACACGGCGAGCAAGTGCTCGACCGAGACGTGGGTGTACTTTTGGGTGGTCGAGAGCGACGCGTGTCCCAAAACCTCTTGGATCGCACGGAGATCGGCTCCGCCGTCGAGGAGGTGCGTCGCGCAGGTGTGGCGAAGCGCGTGCGGGTGGAGGTCGGCGCGGCCTGCGCCAAGGGCTCCGTACGAGCGCACGAAGAGCTGCACCGCGCGCACGGGCAAGCGTCGACCGCGAACCGAAACGAAGAGCGCCTTTGGATCGAGCGCGCCGGTTCGTGGGTGGCGGAACGCGGTTCGCAAGGCAAGGTACGACGCGAGCGCCTCGGCGGCGGCTTGGCCGAACGGCACCATGCGCTCTTTGCGGCCCTTGCCGAGGACCCTCGCGCGCTGGCCGGCAAGATCCACGTCCTCGAGGTCCAGGCCTACGAGCTCGCTGACACGAACGCCGGCGCCATAGAGCAGCTCGAGCGCCGCTTTGTCGCGCTTTTGCACGGCCGGGTGGGCTTTCGTGGTGTCCGGAGCTTCGACCACTTCTTTGGCGGCATCCACCGACAAGAACGTCGGCAAAGGCCGACGAACCTTCGGGTTCGCGAGCTCGTCGGCGGGGCTGTGGGAAGCATGCCCACGGTCGACGAGAAACCGAAAAAACGCTCGGATCGCCGCCATTTTTCGCGCGATCGACGGAGGCGCGTGGGTCCGCGCGAGCAGGCCCAAATGCCCACGCAACGCGTAGAGATCGCACGCGCCGAGCGGAACCGGAGCATCCTCGGCGAGGCCTTTTCGCTCGCGCAAAAAGGAAAGGAGCGCGCGAAGGTCTCGTCCGTAGGCCGAAATCGTGTTCGGCGATGCGTTGCGCTCGGAGCGCAAGTACGACACGAACGCCGCGATCGCCTTTTCGAAGTCCACGACGCCATCGTAGTTTAC
>JAYUKI010000572.1:0-1209 GCA_043764595.1 Myxococcales bacterium
CGCGAAGGCGATGGAAGGCGTGACCGTGCGCCTTGTCTACGACTGGTTCGGCTGCCTGGGAAAGGCCTCGCGTGGTTTCTGGAACCGTCTGCGTGACGGGGGCGTCGAAGTACGATGCTTCAATCGCATGCGCTGGCATTCGCCCCTCGGCTGGCTCAGTCGCGACCATCGCAAGACGCTCTCGGTCGATGGCGAGGTT
This sequence comes from Myxococcales bacterium, assembly GCA_043764595.1. Lineage (GTDB taxonomy): Bacteria > Myxococcota_A > Polyangia > Polyangiales > Polyangiaceae > JAAFHV01. Next base: position 200 of record JAYUKI010000572.1, read on the forward strand.
GGCTTCGTCTCCGGCTTGTGTGTCGGGCGTGCGTGGATCGGTGCGCCCGAAAGGAAGGCCGAACCATGGCGTGATACCGGGGTGGAGGTGCGCGGACCGTCCGTCGTCGCGATCGAGGAGGCCTTCGCCGCCATCTGGGCGACGCTCGGTGATCCGATCCTGCACGCCCAGCCCGTCGGCGAGCCCGCGCTCGTGACGGCTGGCGGCGCTGCGCTCCGTGTCGTGGCAAGCGTACCCGCGACGGCGGGCCTACTTCGCGTAAACGAGCTCGTGGCGGCCCTCGCGAAGAGTCGCCTTTGGCTGACGGACGCTTACTTCGCCGGCACGACCGGATACATCGAGTCCTTGTGCGCGGCAGCGAAAGATGGTGTCGACGTTCGCTTGCTCGTGCCGAACGCAACCGACATTCCGCTTCTAAAGTCCCTGTCGAGAGCGGGGTATCGCCCCTTGTTGGACGCGGGCGTCCGCATCTTCGAGTGGAACGGGCCGATGATCCACGCGAAGACGTCCGTCGCCGATTCCCGATGGGCACGTGTCGGCTCGACGAACTTGAACATCGCCAGTTGGTTCGGCAACTGCGAGCTGGATGTGATGGTCGAAGACGCGGCCTTTGCACGCCAGATGGAAGCGACCTATCTCCACGACCTGGAGAATGCGACCGAGCTCGTGTTGGATACACGGAACAAGGTTCAGGTGCCAAATGAGTCCCGCAGGCGACCGCGGTCACCACGCGGGGGTGGCAGCACGGGCCGCGCCGCTGCAGGAGCGGTCCGTATCGGAAACGCCGTCGGCGCGGCCTTCACGAACCGGCGTCTGCCCGAATCGGCCGAAGCGCAGCTGACGTTGACGGGCGGAGTGGTGTTGCTCGTCCTGGCGATCGTGTTCGGGTTCTTTCCGCGGCTCTTGGCATATCCGGTCGTCTGCGCATTCGCATGGATCGCGGCTGGTCTGCTCTACAAGGGCTACAAGCTACACCGCACCAAGTCGCTACGGGCCAAGTCATGAGCCGA
>JAYUKI010000573.1:0-1208 GCA_043764595.1 Myxococcales bacterium
TCGAGCTCAGCGTCCGGGGCGTCACCGGCAAGCTCGAAGAGACCCTGGTTCAGCTCGTCTCGCCAAAGGTGCGGGCCGCCCGAGCGGACGCGCGTCGTCCGTGAGAGGAGACGGTTCGTCCGTGACTTCGTGGGCGAGCCTGGTCACCGTGCTTCGGCGGCCCCAGACTGAGCCCCAATGGCCCGCTACGTTGCAACGATCGCTCCCTCCCAAGGCTTTGACTGCATGGCAAACCTGGAGCGTCCGGTGGATGAGATGTCGCTCGAACCTGGTCCAGACGGCGGCTCGGTGGTGACCTACGATGGGGAGCTCCGCCGGAAGGACCCTCTCCACGTCTTCGACGTCGCTCTTGGCGTCATCTTCCGGCGCCTCGGAGACAAGGCCTCGCGCGGGCTCCGTCGTGCCTTGCGCTCCCAGGAGGTCGTCTGATGGGCAAGCTCGCCGACGCTGTGGATTCGTTGCTCGAGGCGAGTGTGGTGGGCAGCTTCACGAGGTTCGGTTCGGCTGCGCGACGCTCGCTCGACCACTGGGACGAAGGGACGCTTCCGTCCCTCGAGGGTCGAGTGATGGTGATCACGGGAGCCACGTCGGGGCTGGGACTCTCGGCGGCGAAAAGCTTGGCCGCACGTGGAGCCAAAGTCGAGATGGTGGCGCGCAATCCCGAGAAGGCCGAGCGCGCTCGTCGCGCGATTCTCGAGGAGCTTCCTGGCGCCCACATCGAAATACGACGCGGCGACACAGGACATCTCGCCGACATGCGACGCGTCGCCGACGAGCTCACGCGAGCACACTCCGCTATTGACGTGCTGATCCACAATGCGGGCTCCTTGGACGCCACACGCTCCGAGTCCCCAGAGGGCCTCGAGACGACCATCGCGAGCCAGTTGGTGGGTCCATTCGTGCTCACCTCGCGGCTCTTGCCCGCGCTCGAGCAATCGGCGCGCACCACCGGGCGATCGTCTCGAGCTCTTTGGGTGTCGTCCGGAGGCATGTACTCGGAGCCCCTCGATGTCGCCCGACTGGAAATGCCCGCGCGTGGTTACGACGGCGTGGTGGCCTACGCCCGTGCAAAACGAGCCCAAGTCACGTTGACCGAAATCCTGGCCGAAGCGCTCGCGCCTCGCGGCATCGTCGTTCACTCCATGCATCCGGGTTGGGCGGAGACTCCAGGCGTGGCGCGCTCGCTACCCACGTTCCGCAAAGTGATG
>JAYUKI010000574.1:0-4046 GCA_043764595.1 Myxococcales bacterium
CGTAACGGCGGCCGTGGTCTCCGGCACCGTGGCCGCCATTCTCGTGGCCAATAGCTCGGCTTCGCCCGATTCGGGCACGCTCGGTCAAGTGAGCGGTCCACTGGTGAGGTTTTGATGCGCCCGTCCAAGAGAGCTTTTGCCGTCCTCGTCGGGGGCCTCCTCGTCGCCTCATTGGCGACCAACGCGTGCCGCGAGCCCACCCAAATCACGGTGGAGCTCCGGACCGACCTCGCGTGCAGTGCTCGTTTGACGACGGCGGTCGTTGTCGGCACTCTCCCGCAAACGAACGAGTCGCTCGCCTCGCGTCCGGCAGCCGTGCAAACCACGGATTGTACCCAGGCCTCGCCGGGCGATGGCTTCATTGGCTCGCTCGTCGTCGTGCCGAGTGGGGACAAAACCGGGGAAGTGGCCATCAAGGTCGTGGTCGGAGTGGGCATTCCCCCCGAAGAGTGTACGAGCCCCACGGACAAGCGCTGCATCACGGCGCGCCGCGTGCGCAAATACGTTGCAGACACGAAGCTCGTCTTGCCCATCACGATGAACGACGCCTGCCGTGGTGTGCCTTGTGGCGCGGACGAGACGTGCTCGCGCGGACGCTGCGTGTCGGTCCGCTGCGAGGACGACGGAACCTGCAATCCGCCACCCGCATTGGGCGATGCGGGCGATGCTTCAACCGTCTTCGACGCCACCGACGGAAGCGAAGCGCCCGACGCTGCGCCGCCCGATGGCGGAACGTCGTTGCCGTTCGACGTGTCGCTTGGCGAAGACTTTTCGTGCGTGCTTCGGAAGCGCGACGGTTCGGTTTTCTGTTGGGGAAAGAACAACTTTGGCCAAACCGGACAAGCGACTGCCGGCACTGTGCTTCTCCCATCGCTGGTGCAGATACCCGTGCAGGTGCCCGAGAAGATCGTCTCCCTTCGGGCCGCCAAGACGCACGTGATTGCGCTGTCGGACGCGGGCCATGTGTACGGCTGGGGGTACAACGGGCAAGGGGCGTTGGGCGACGGCGGGGCCAGCCCCGTCGGTCCGACGCGTTTGTGGTCCGGCGTGAGTGCGATTGGCGCAGGAGAGCGAGCGAGTTGCTACGCCGCAGGTCAAACGTTGCATTGCGTCGGACAGGGCATCGTGGGCGACTTTTCGATTCCGATCCCGGGTCTCCAGAACTTCTGTGTCGGATCGGACTACGTGCTCGGTTTGATGACGAGCGGGGTGGTGGGGAATTGGGCCTCGGGCTCGAGGGCCTTTCCGGGGGGCACCGACGCGGGACCTGCCGGAGCCAACCTTTTGTCGTTGGGAATCGTGTCCCGCTCCGCTCACTGTGGCCCGCACTTTTCGCTCGCAACGATGGCCGACGGAAAGGTCTTCGGATGGGGGGCCAACGGGGCCTACCCACTGACCGACAGCCGTCCCGCGGCGGACAACCAGCCTTTGGGTGCGTCGGAGAAGCTCTTCGGATTCACCAAGCTGTCGGCGGGAGGGGACCACGCGTGCGGGTTGTCGGCGAACAAGACCTTCTGTTGGGGCGACAACTCCAGCGGGCAGGTCAACGGGACTGCGGCTGCGCGGTTCACAACGCCAACAGACGTGGGAATTGTGGGTGCCGCGGAGGTCTACGCCGGTGTCAAGCAGTCGTGCGCGCAGCTCGCCGGTGGACGGATCCTTTGCTGGGGCTCGAACGAGTTCAGCCAGATAACCCCTGCCGGGGGCGGCCTGAAGGCTCCGACCGAAGTGCAGGTGCTCGCGCAATAGCGAACGCTCCCTCTCGTTTCGGGGGCCAATGCACGCCGACGCGTGTCGGGTCGGCCGGTCGTGCGTAAGTGACGGAAAAGAAAGCCGTTTCAGGTACGACCCCGCGCGTGCCAAGCCTGATAGGCTAGGCGGCGTGTCCTCGTCCGATCCGTTCGGCCTCGTCGGCCAAGTCCTCGACGGGCAATTTCGCGTCGATCGCTTCATTGGCGAAGGCGGCTTCAGCGTCGTTTACGCTGGGCTTCACCTTGGCCTGAGCGAGCCCATCGCGCTGAAGTGCATGAAGCTGCCCACGCAGCTCAGCTCGGCGCTGGTCGAGACGTTCGTGCAGCGCTTCCGCGACGAGAGCCGCCTCCACTACAAGCTGTCGCAAGGAAACTTGCATATTGCACGTACCATGGCGGCCGGGACGACCGTGTCGCCCGTGACGCACGCCCTCGTGCCGTACATGGTGCTCGAGTGGCTCGATGGCCACTCGATGGCCGCCGAGCTCGAGCGGTCCCACGAGAAGCGTCCGCTCGCCCAGGTCATCGAGCTCTTCGAGACGGCGGTGGATGCTCTCTCGTTCGCTCAGGAGCAGGGCGTCGTGCATCGCGACCTAAACCCAGGAAACTTCTTTCTTACGAACACGGTCGCGGGCAAGCGCCTCAAAGTGCTCGATTTTGGCGTGGCGAAGGTTTTGGACGAGTCGCGTCTCGAAGTCGGGCCTCGCGTGCAAACGGTCGGGAAAATTCGCATCTTCGCGCCCGCGTATGGCGCGCCAGAGCAGTTCGACGACAAGCTCGGCCCGATAGGCCCTTACACGGACGTCTACACGCTGGCGCTCGTGCTCCTCGAGACCCTGGCTGGAAAGACCGTGATGATGGGGGAGCACCTCGGCGACTTCGCCATGGCGGCTCTGGATCCGGCGAACCGGCCGTCGCCCAAGTCGGTCGGGCTCAGCTTGGCGCCCGAGGTCGAGGCGGTTTTTGCGCGAGCTCTTGCGTTGCGACCTCAAGATCGCTGGCCGAAAGTGAAAGACTTTTGGGCCGCCTTGCGCCTCGCCGCCCGGCTTCCGAACCAGCGGTCCGAAGACGAGGGCGGCAACGCCACGATGCTCTTGGCCACCATGCCGCTCGACGGGACTCGTGGATCGTCGCCCCGCGAGAGCGCGGCGCAGGCTGTCGACGAGGCCACGGTACCGGGAGAGCTCCCAGAAGAACCTGCTCCCGCCACGGCTCGCCTCGGCGCTTCTCTTTTGACGCGAGCGCGCGCGCCTTCTTCCCCCGCCATCGAAGCTCCGTCTCCGCGCGACGCGTTGGCCGCCACCGTGGCGCTCTCTCCATCTGCCGCGCCTGCCGCGCCTGCCGCGCCTAGCGTCGTCAAAAAGGGAGATCGCTCGCAGCTCGTGACGCTGGCGATGTCCGTGCGACCGAGTCTGCCAGGAGAGGAGCGCGCGTCCAGCGTGCCCGTGGCGCCACCCCCGGCCGCGGGCCTTTCGGCCACGATGGCCATGGCCGAGGCTCCACGCCGCCATCCACTCGGAAACGAGCGCTCGCACACTCCACCGGAGCGCGTCTCGTACGTTCCTCCGGAGCGGCGCACCGTCGCGCTGGCCGCGTCGCCTCCTGCGCATCCCCCGGCGCAAACGCCGCCCGCGCAACCGCACGGATACATGACGTATCCGGAGCCCCGCGCACACGATCGTGTTTCGGAGGTTCCTGGCCTTCTGCCGAACGTTCCCGAGCCGAACGCGCCACGCGCAGGCGCCGCTCCGGCATTTGCCGCGGACGATTCGGCACCGGAGCCGCCCACGTCAAGGAAGGGGCTCGTCGGCGTCGTGATTGCCGTGGGGGTGATCGTCGTCGTCTTGCTGGTCGTCTTCGTCATCACAGTCGTTCGTTCTCGCAGCGGGGACACGCCAAAACCGGACGCGAGCACCGCACCGAGCAGCACGGCGTGGGCGATCCAAACCACCGGTTCGTCGGCTACGGAAGCCCCTTCCTCGGTGCCCACGGCATCGGTCGCGCCGGTCGTTTCGGCGTCTGCAGAGGTGGCCGTCACGCCTTCGGTTCCGCCTTCCCCCGTCCCGACCCCACCACCATCGACACCGTCACCTCAGCCGTCGCCCACGGCTCCGAAGCCCAACACGCCACAGCCACCCTCGCCTCCCAGCGATCCGAACGTGTTCGACGCGTCGCTGGCGCGCACCAAGCTCGATCACGCGAACGGGGTCTTGGTCGTCTGCAAGACTCCTGACGGTCCGAACGGGAAGGGCAGCGCAAGCGTCGTGTTCGCGCCGAGCGGCCAGGTCACGTCGG
>JAYUKI010000575.1:0-1206 GCA_043764595.1 Myxococcales bacterium
GTCGCAGATCTTGGCACCGCACCAGCGCGCCACGATGGAGCGTTGCGCAGGGCTCGGAACGGTTCTCGTTGCGCACGACACGACCGCGTTCGGGTTCGAGGGGGAGTCGACGCGTTCGGGCTTGGGGCCGATCTCGAATGGCAGACGGCAAGGCTTTTTCGCCCATGTTTCGCTCGTCGTGTCGGCGGACGAGGAGCGACTTCCGCTCGGCGTGATCGCGGCGAATACGTGGGCGAGGTCGGGCAGAAAGCCGAAGATGCGCGCCGAAAAGCGCAGCTTGCAACCCGACCGCGAGTCGAAGCGATGGTTCGAGCAGGTGCAAGAAGTGGAAGACCGCATGGCTCCCCACGTGCACGCCATTCACGTGATGGACCGCGAGGGCGACGCGTACGAGACGCTCTCGCGACTGCACACAAGTCGTCTTGGTTTCGTAGTCCGTTCGGCGCACGATCGCCGGCTGCTCGGAGCGCAGCCGCTCCTTTCCGACGCGCTCGAATCGCTCAAGCACCGATGCGAGCGCGAGGTCCCGCTGGCGCGGCGAATCGGAAGCAAGATGCCGCGCGGTCGCGTGATTCATCCACCGCGCCACACGCGCGTCGCGCGGCTTGCGTTTTCAGCGTCGCGAGTGGACTTCGAGCGGCCTCGCTACGCCGACAAATCGCTTCCGAAAGAGGTCTCGCTCAACGTCGTGCACGTCCTCGAGCTCGACGCGCCCTCCGGCGAAAAACCGGTCGAGTGGGTGCTCTTCACGAGCGAGTCCGTCGAGACGCCTGAGGACATTCTCCGCGTCGTCGACATCTATCGCGCTCGCTGGACCATCGAGGAATTCTTCAAGGCACTCAAGACGGGCTGCTCATTCGAGGAACGACAGCTCGAGAGTCTGCATGCGCTGAAAAATGCCCTCGCCATCTTCCTTCCGATTGCGTGGCGCTTGCTCCTACTTCGCTCGCTTTCGCGACAAGAAGCCGACGTCCCGGCGGACCTTGCGCTGACGCCGACACAGCTCGAGGTCCTCCGCGCGGTAGCCAAGCAACCCCTCCCTGCTCAGCCAACCGCCAAGCAGGCGCTCCTCGCCATCGCTGCGCTCGGAGGGCACATCAAGAACAACGGCCAGCCCGGATGGCAGGTGCTCGCACGCGGCTACCACGACCTCTTACTTCTCGAACTCGGCTGGATTGCTCGAGAAAAAAGTGATCAATGATGAGA
>JAYUKI010000576.1:0-14533 GCA_043764595.1 Myxococcales bacterium
TGTGCCTCGGGCTGCGGCGTAGTCGTCGAACGCGCGCATCGCTTCGGGCGTGTAGAGAGGTTTCACTTTCGCCGGTCTCCTGGGAATCGCGTCGTGGTCTATTGACGGAGGATACCGGCCTACCAACCTACCGAGGCTCGAATACGGTCTTTTCGAGAATCACCACCGCCACGGCCACCCCTGCGTCGTGCGAAAGGCTCACGTGCCAGGTGTCGGCGCCGAACGCCGTGGCCGCCAGAAGGGCCGTGTTGCAGAGCTCGAGACGCGGGCGGCCCGACTTGGTGCGACGCACACGGCAGTCGTGCCACGCCACCCCGCGCGCACCGTCGAGGGCCTTCGCGAACGCTTCTTTGGCCGCAAATCGCCCCGCGAGCGCGAACGACGGCTCTCGGCCTTCGAGGTCCTCGCGCTCCTCGGGACTGCATACCTTGGAAAAGAACCGGTCCCCGAAGCGATCGAGCGCGCGCTTCATGCGCTCGATCGAGCACACGTCGACTCCCATCCCGACGATCATGGGGCGTTCATTTGCGCGCCTCGAGGCCGCGATCGACCGCGGCTCGAAGCGCAGCCACGGCACCTCCGAGGCCCGAGAAAATCGCGTCGGCGATGACCGCGTGGCCGACGTTGAGCTCTTCGATTTCCGGAATGCTCATCAACGCCACCACGTTGGCGGTCGTGAGACCATGGCCCGCCGCGACCTCGAGCCGAGCGGCATGCGCTAGAGACGCCGCGTTCCCAAGCTCTACGAGACGCGTGGCCCGTTCTTCGGGAGTCGCAGCGTGGGCGTACGCGCCCGTGTGAAGCTCGATTTGGGCGACTCCGAGCGCGATCGACGCGGCGATTTGTGCGGCATCGGGGGCCACGAAGAGGCTCGTCTTGATCGACGCTTCGTCGAGCGTTGCGCACATTCGCGTGAGCTTCTTCATCTGTCCAACGACGTCGAGACCTCCCTCGGTCGTACGCTCTTCGCGTCGCTCGGGCACCAACGTCACGACGTCCGGCCTCACGCGGAGCGCGATCGCGAGCATCTCGTCGGTCGCGGCCATCTCGAGGTTCAGGGTGGTTCGAAGCTCGCTCCGCAGACGGTCGACATCCTCGTCCCGAATGTGGCGCCGGTCTTCGCGAAGGTGTGCGGTGATGCCGTGGGCGCCCGCTTCCAGGCAATGCCGGGCCGCGAGCACCGGATCGGGGTATGCCGTGCCACGAGCATTTCGCAGCGTGGCCACATGGTCGATGTTGATGTGAAGACGGACGGCTTTTTTCAGGCCTTTGGCCTCGGACGGAAGCTGCACGGCGCGAATGGTGAGGAATGCGCCGCCAAAAGTAAAGCGGGGTCTCCGCATCGCGAAGACCCCGTCTTTTCTAGCCTGTCGTCGTCCGACATTTGACGCGCTACGCCCAAGCCTCAGTCGTCGTCGCCCCCGCCATCGTCTTCTTCGGTCTTGGGCGTGGCGAGCAGCTCGCCATTCGGGCCGTCGCGCCGAATCACGAAGAGCTTGCGGCCGACCGAGTCGGGATTCTCACGCGCAATCACCGAGACGATGTTCACACCAGGACGGAGCGGGACGTCGGCCTCGAACGACATCTTCTTCGGATCTTGGCCGTTGCGGTTCGAGCGGTAAAAGACCTTCTTCGAGCCCACCACGACGTACGCGTCGAGGAGGCGTTCGGTATCGCTGGCGGTCGCCTTGAGCACCACGTGGTTTTCTCGCGTCGAGAGCACGGCACTCGTAATTTCGATCGACGGAGGGAAGCGGGTCAGCACGTCCTCGAACGCTACCTGCGGGCCCGGACTGCCTCCGGCGTCCACGTCGGCCGTCCGGACGAACGCATAGCGCCCTTCGGAGAGCGTGACGCGCTTCCACTCGCCTATGGCGCCCGTAACTTGCGCCGCCATTCCGGCGGGGAGCTTGCCGATGACGCGCGCGCCCGCATCAGGAGACTCGAGGAGCGAAGCGCCCGTTCCCTTGGCTTTCACCGCGCCGGTAGCCGACACGACCGTGCCGGCAGGGGCGATCGGGATGCGAACCTTTTCCACGATCGTCTCGCGAAGATCACGGTCCGCGACCGAGAGCTCGACCTTCGCTTCGGAGTCGACGAGCTCGGGCCGGACCTCGAACGTGAACGTGAGCTTCTTCGATTCCCCCGGCTTCAAGTTCGAGACGTCGAAGCGGCCTTCGCGGAGAAGGATGCCATCGCCGCTCAAGTTGCGAAGGTTCGCCTGGGCCTCGAACGCGCGGCCGCGGCCGACGTTGGTCACGGTGACGTACATGGTGACGTCCTCGCCCTTTTGAACGCGCCCGTCGCCGTTGCCCTTTTTGTTGTCGACGATCTGATAACTATAGGCAAAGACGGGTCTTTCGAGCGCCTTCACTCCGACCCGAATCTCGGCCGGGGCGGGAATACGGCCGCGGGCTTCGTCGAACTTCACCGTCACACCGTCGAGGCGAGAGAGGGCGTCCCGCGGGATGCGACATACGCGCGGAGCGTCTTTCGGGAGAGGCACGGTGCTGCCGAGCTTCTTGCCTTCGGTCTCGCACCAGCCAAGCGGAGCCGTGACCGTGCGGCTCTTTCCTGGCTCGAGCTTTCCGACCACGAGCTCCTTGTTGTCGAACATGGGGTTGTCGCTCTTCGTCATCGCCGCGAGGCGGAAGAGGGGCTCTTTGCCCTTGTTCGTGACGGTGAGCTTGAGCATGGTGGGCTCGCCCGGCACCGCTTCATTGTTCGGGCGGTCCGTCTCGATCTTCACGTCGAGCTGAGCCGGAGGCGCAGGTGCCACGACCGGAAGCACCGTGGAGGGTGCGTCGCTCCAGTCGATGCCGAGCGCTTGAAGGTCTTGCGCCACCCTGGCGATCTCGTTTCCGCGCGTGTCGGCGATGAGGCCCTTTACGGCGCGCACCTGCTCGGGTCGCTTGCCCACGGGCATCTTGGAGACGACCTCGCGGGCGAACTTGATCGGGAAATCCACGGCGAACGTGTCGTCCGGATCTCCACCGCGCTCACGGAGCTCTTGGCGCTCTTTCTGGGGTAGGTAGTAGCGCACGGTCTCGCTGGGCTTCTGGCCATCGCGTGTTCTCGAGCTCGACAAGCTGCGCGCAAGGTCTCGTTCCTTGGTGCCGCCAGTGTCGACCGTGAGGTCCATTTCTTGGAGGTCCGCCGTCATCGGATCGAGCTCGATATCCGGCGTGATGCCCGTCCCTTGAATCGAGATATCTCCGGGCTCCGTGAGGTACTGCGCGATCGTGAGCTTGAGCGCCGCCTTGTCCGGCAGGTCCGGGAAAACCAGCTGGACGCTGCCCTTGCCGAACGTGGTCTCGCCGATGAGCACCGCGCGGTCGTGGTTTTTCATGGCGCCGGCCACGATCTCGCTCGCGCTCGCCGAGGAGCCGCTGACCAAAATGGCGATGGGGTAGTTCGGCTCGGTGCCGTCCGCGTGGGCGACCTTCTCTTCGCGATCCTCCGGCGCGTTCCCGACCGTGGCCACGATGGGGCCTTGCGCGATGAACTTGTCGACCACGCGCGCCGACTGGTCCAGGAGCCCTCCGGGGTTCCCTCGAAGGTCGAGGACCAAGCCCTTCAGCTCGCCCGATTTCTTCATTTCGGCAAGGGCCTTGTCGAGGTCGCCCGCGGTGTTCGCCTGGAACTGCTTGAGCCGCACGTAGCCGATTCCGCCCTCGAGCATGCGTGACTCAACGCTGGCCACTTTGATGGTCTCGCGGGTGAGCACGTATTCTTTGGCCCCGGGCCAGCCGTCCGCGCCGTCCCGATGGAGCCACACGGAGACCTTCGAGCCAGGCGCGCCACGCAAGTGCTGGACGGCTTCGTTGAGTCCCATGTTGAGCGTCGACTCGTTGCCGATTTTGACGATGCGATCGTGGCGCTTCACGCCCGCGCGACCCGCGGGAGTGCCGGGCATCGGGTTCATGACGGTGAGCTGCTGATCGCGAATGGAAATGACGATGCCGAGGCCGCCGAACTGGCCGCTCGTCGACAGGTTCATTTCTTTGTAGGCCTCGGGCGAGAGCAGCACCGAGTGCGGATCGAGCGTGTGCAGCATGCCGTTGCACGCGGCGTATTCGACCTCGCGCAGGTCGACTTCGGTGCCGCGAAGCCCTTCCTGCACGAAAGCGAAGATGTCGCGAAGGCGCGCCGACACATCCCAGGGCCCCTGCACGTTGTCGACGCGGAACTCCTTTTCCTGGGTGTCGACGCGAACTTTGACCGTGGGCGCCCCGTCTTCGTAGAGGACGATGACCTGGGCCACGTCGCGCTGGACGTAGTTCAATGCCGACAGGAGCATCTCTTTCGGCTTGGCGCGTTTCGGATCGACGTAGCGATCACGAATGGTCTTCAAGACCTCGTTCACGACCTTGAGCTGGGTCAGATCGTAGTTCTGTGCCGTGTGCGAGGAGCTCGCGGCGCTGGCGGGGGCGAGACCATGCCAAAGACCGCCACCGTGGAGCCGAAGCGCGAGCACCGCAGCGATACCGAACGCGCCGAACAGCGCGGAACCCTTCACGACCTTGGGCCAAGTGGACATCTGCCGGAAGTATACGCACGACGCGCCGGGAAGACGTAACGCTTTGGCCCCACGGGGGCCGAAGGAGCACCGACAAAGGCACTGGCGAAGCTCTTGCGGGCGGCGCCGGTGCCGATGGAACGAGGCCCAAGACGACCGGACGCCTGCCGACGGTTCCGCTCAGGCCTTGCGAATGACGGCCACGTAGAACCCACCAAAGATGGCCGCTGGGCCGTCGCAGAGGGCGAGCTCGGCCCGACGAAGGACGTCTTTGAGGACCGGAACCCGCATGAACGCCGCCGCGGGAGTCACGATGCGCACTCCACGCACGGCCTCGACCCGAGTGCCAGGAGGGAGGATCTTGCCGAGGGTCCACGGAGCGTCGAAGCGCGTGTACACGGCGCTTTCCCTGGTCTTTTCCGAGATTTTGCCGGCCGGGCCGAGAACCTTGGCGAGCGCCCGGAAGCTCATCGGGTTGTAGAACTCGGCCAGAAGGACGCCGCCCTTGCGGGTGACTCGGCTCATCTCGGACAGGGCTTTGCCGATGTCCGGAACGTGAGCGAGCACTTTGAACGAGCAGGTGACGTCGAACGACTCGTCTTCGAACGGGAGCTTGGTGGCCGAGCCTTCGTGGACGTCGAGGCCGCGCTCGCGGGCGTGCTCGAGCATGCCCGGAGAGAGGTCGATGCCTTTCGCGGTCTTCGCGAAGCGGCGGATACGTTCCAGAATGAGGCCGGTGCCGCAGCCCACCTCGAGCACGTCCCGCCCTTGCGCGTAACGCTCGCAGAGCTGGATCTCGAGGTCATCGATGAGGGCGTGGTAGCCGTCCGCGTCGTTCGGACGGCGCTTGTCCTCGTAGCGCTTCGAGAACTCGTCGTAATAGGCGCGGGTGTCTTCCAGTCCGGACATGAGAAGGACTCTTACTCGAGGATTCGACAGAGGAACAACGAAAGGGCGGAAGTGGGCTCGCGTCGCCCTGGCAGCGTGACTGGGCCGCATCCAATCGGGTGCAAGACCGACCTTCCGATGCGGGGCACTCGAAGCAAGGCCCGGTCGAAGTTGGTGTGTCAGCTTCCGTCGAGACCGACGCGAGGCTTTTGCCCGAGGAGCGAGCAGCGAGCACCGCAAGCCTACTCCCGTAGTCTGAGGAGCGGAGCGACGAGGCCACCTGCCGCAGCGAGAGGATCGGCGGGAGATGGCACACCCATTTCGACCGGGCGCCTAACGCCTTGGCGGGCTCTACTTTTCCAGTGCGTGCCCCGCTTCTTTCCAGCCACGAACCCCACCATCCATCGAGATGACGTTGGTGTAGCCCATCTTGCCGAGCGATTCGGCCGATAGAACCGACCGAAATCCACCGCCACAGTAGAGAACGATCTCGGCGTGCGGGTCCGGGAATGCCTTTTCGATGTCACGCTCGAGCACGCCCTTGCCCACGTGCTTCGCGCCCGGCAGCCGCCCCGCGGCAAACTCGCTCTCTTCTCGAACGTCGACGAGCGCAACATTCTCGCCATTCGCGAGGCGGGCGGCCACGTCGGCGACCGTGCACTCTCTCACCGTGCGCCGAGCTTCGGTCACGACCTTCAAAAAACGCGGGCTGTGGTCCATCGAGTTTGCCTCCACCAGGCAGCGTAAACTAGATCCCTCGTCCATGTCCGCACCGCCGCCTCTCTCGAGCTCCTTCCTCCGCGCGGTCCGAGAGGCTCTCCCGGAGCTCTCGATGTCCGAAGAGGCTGGCGATTTGGCGACCTACGGCCGTGACTGGACCCGCGTCTACGAGCCACGCGCTTCGCTCGTCGTGTTTCCGAAGACCACACGCGACGTGAGCCGTTTCATGGCTCTGGCGAACGAGCACGGCGTGGCGGTGGTGCCATCGGGCGGCCGCACGGGCCTCGCCGGTGGCGCCATGGCCAAAGATGGCGAGGTGGTCCTTTCGCTCGATCACATGCGTCGCATGGACCCGGTCGACGTGCTCGGCGGGACGGTTCGTGTCCAGGCGGGCGCGATCACCCAAGCCGTGCACGAGCACTGCGCGCCCCACGGGCTCACGTGGCCCGTGGACTTCGCCTCCAAAGGCTCGAGCCAAGTCGGCGGAAATATCGCGACGAACGCCGGTGGCGTAAAAGTCATTCGCTATGGCCTCACCCGCCAGTGGGTCCTCGGGCTCGAGGTGGTGCTCCCCTCGGGCGAGGTCCTCGAGCTGAACGGCGCCCTCGAGAAGAACAACACCGGCACCGATCTTCGGCAGCTCTTCATTGGCTCCGAAGGCACTCTCGGCATCGTGACCGAAGCCACGCTCAAGCTCGCGAAACTGCCGGGGAAACTCGCCGTTTTGCTCTTTGCCGTCCACGACCTTGCCGCCGTGCTCGACCTCTTCCAAAGGGTCAAGCTCGGGCCTTTCACGCTCTGTGCCTACGAGTTTTTCACCGCCGAATGTCTCGCTCGACTCGAGCGCCACCGCAAGGTCCGGGTCCCGTTCGCCGAACGCTCCGCGTATTACGTGCTCGTAGAGCTCGAGCACACCGAAGAGGAAGCCCTCGAGTCTTTCGTCGGCGAGCTCTTCGACGCGGGCGTCGCGCAAGATGGTGTTCGCGCCCAACACGAAGGCGAAGCGCGTGCGCTTTGGGAGCTCCGCGAAGGCATCAGCGAAAGCCTCTCCGCCACGGGGCTCCCGCACAAGAACGACATCGCCCTCCCCATCGCGAGCCTCGGATCTTTCTGCGCAGCCTTCGGGGAAGTGTTCGCGACCCGCTATCCGGGCTGGGAGATCTGCCTCTTCGGGCACGTGGGCGACGGCAACCTCCACGTCAACGTGATGAAGCCCGACGACCTCGACAAGGCCACGTTCCTCGCCAAGACGAAAGAGGCCGACCTCGACATGTTCGAGCTCGTGAAGGCCCACGGAGGCAGCGTCTCGGCGGAGCACGGCATTGGCCTCCTGAAGAAACACGCGCTCGGATTTTCGAGGACCCAAGGGGAAATCGATCTCATGCGCGCCCTGAAGGCCGTCTTCGATCCGAAGCGAATCTTGAACCCCGGCAAGATCTTCGACTGACCTCGAAGCGAGGAGCAGCGCACGCGTGCGAACCGCCGCCGCCCGTGCGAGCCTTCGCACCCATGCGGCACGCCCGTCTCGCTCTCTTCTCGCTCGCCTTCGGCACCTTCCCCCTCACGTCGTTGGGCTGCGCAGGAGCGACTCCTGCTCCGTCCACCCCCATGCACGTGGCCACGCGCTTGGAGGTCGATCGCGTGCTCGACGCCTTCCACGACGCTGCGGCACGCTCGGACGAAGAAGCGTACTTCGCGCTCTTCGCGAAAGACGGTGTCTTCCTGGGAACCGACGCGACCGAGCGGTGGGACGCCCAAGCGTTCCGCACGTATGCGCATCCCGTGTTCGAAAAAAAGCGCGGTTGGGTGATGCGTGCGAAGAAGCGAAACGTGACCTTCGCGCCAGGGGGCCAAACGGCCCTCTTCGACGAAGAGCTCGAGACCAAGAACCTCGGACCGTCACGCGGGAGCGGCGTGCTCGTACTCGAAAACGGCGCGTACAAGGTGCTGCAGTACAACCTGACCATCACGGTACCGAATGAGCGATTTTCTTCGACAAAACGACTACTTGGAGGACCTTCGGGGCCCCCGCTGACCTCGCCTCGTGGTGCGGCGGACCTCGGATTTTCGGACCCGTCGCGCGCAGCCAAGGTGGCCGCGCTCGGACCGAAGATCGATGCGATCGTGGACCGCGAGATGACCGAGCACGCGCCGCCGAGCCTTGCCGTCGCGCTCGTCGTGGACGGAAAAATCGCCCACGTGGTGGTGCGGGGTGTCGCCGACAAGAAGACCCAACGGAAGGCCACGCGCGAGACGGTCTACCGGGTCGGCTCGATCACCAAGACGTTCACGACGACGGCGCTGCTCATGCTCCGCGACGAAGGCAAGCTCGACCTCGACGACCGCGTCGACGCGCACCTTCCCGAGTTCGCGAAGGTTTCCCACTCGCCGACCGACGCACGACCAGTCACCCTCCGGCAGCTCGTCACGCACACGTCGGGCCTGCCGCGCCTCGGAGGTTTCGACTACACGCGAGCCGACCGTGACGTGCCGGAAGCCGACGTGCTCGGAGCCCTCGACGGGGCGCTCGCTCGGGCTCCGGGAACCGAGTACCTCTACTCGAACTTCGGCATGTCGCTCGTCGGCCTCGTCGTGGCCAAAGCGTCCGGAAAGGCGTACCGGGACGTACTCCGCGAGAGGCTTTTTTTGCCGCTCGGAATGCTGCGTACGGCGTTCGAGCCCCCCAAGGACGCTCCGCTCGCGACCGGATACACGAGCAACGACTCCGACACGCCCGCGACCCCATGGCGCCTCGGCGCGTCCGAGGGCGCCGGTGGCCTCTACGCGTCGCTCGACGACATGGCCAAGTGGGTCGCGTTCCACGAAGAAGCGTGGCCCGCACGCGACGGAGACGACACGGGGCCCGTGAAGCGCGCGTCCTTGCGCGAGTCCCACGTGCCTGGCGTACCCGCCGATTTTTCGGCCGAAAGATCCCACGAAGGGCTCAAGGTGAGCGCCGAGTCGGTCGGACTCGCTTGGCACGTCAAACAGACGTGCGACTTCGCGAGCATCGTCGAGCACGGCGGCGCCATCGACGGATTCCACGCCCAGATTGCGTTCGCGCCCGATCGCGGCTTCGGCCTCGTGGTCCTCTCGAACAGCCTCGCTGCGGGCACCTCGCGCATCGCCGATCGCGTGCTCGACCTCGTCGCTGCGGAGCACGCGCTCCTGCCGCGCGAGCCAGTCTTCGCGCACACGGCCCTCGTCGAACGCTGGCTCGCGAGCTACCAAAACCCTTCGCAAGCGTCGTACGACTCCACCTTCTCGAAGACCTTCCGGGATCGCGTTCCACTCGCCAAAATGAGCGCGATCGGCAAAGAGCTCGGACTACGTCACGGGACCTGCAAGCTCTCTCCGATCGACACGCGAGCGGAATCGCGCGACGAGGCTTCGTTTCGTGCCACATGCGAAAAAGGCGCCCTCCAACTCCATGCACTTGCCGAGGGCACGGTGCTCGGCGGCTTCACCGTCGCTTCTGCCGGTTTCGCCACGAAACCGAACGTCCAGCGTGCAGCCAACGATGCGCTGGCGCTCCTGTCCCACTGGGACCAAGCCCGAGCTACGAAGCTCTTCTCGAGCGATACGAAGCTCGCAAAGGTCCGCGCCGCACTCGAAGGCCAACACGAAGACGGGGGCCGCTGCACGCTCGGCGCGGGGGACGGCAACGGCGAGGACGACGCTCGATTCCCTCTGCAGTGCGAGAGAGGCCGACCGATGGTTTTCTCGGTCGGCCTCCAAAAGGACGGGAAAATCGCGACTCTTCTGCTCACACCACGGGCGGAGCAACCCCGGGCGCGATGCCGATGACGAGCCTTCTCAGCGCGGCCAAACTTCGACGCTGCCGATGAAGCCGTCGTTGATGGTGAATGGGTTCACCGTCAGTGTCTCGACGCCAGCATCGCCTTCGACGGGCACGCGGACGACCTCGATCGACCCGGCACCCCCATCGACCCCAGGACGCTTGCGAACGCCCACGAGCTTGTCCTTGCCGTCGAACGCAAACGACGATGGAGCGTTGGGAATCGGAGCGTCGAGATTGGCCTTGGAGGAATCCCAGGGGGTGACGGCCGTGTCGAGGCCGATGAGATACTTCGTCCCGAAGCGCTCGAACGCCCCGGGATATCCCTTCGTGTTGAGGTCCACGAGCGTGCGCACTTGCCCCGTGGCGAGCTTCACCTCGTCGATGCCGCGCTTCTGCGTCGCGCCGAACGGACCGCAGCCCGCCGTCACGACGAGGAGCCGATCTCCAGCAGGCTCGTAGAACGAGCGCGCTCCGAAGCCGACGTTGTACCCCGAAAGAACGATGCCTCCGCCAGGGCCCGCGCCGCCGAGGTTGACCAGCGTGTCCGTGTCCGTGTCGATGGCGACCACGGTGCTCGTGGGTCCGGCAACGGGGCACAAGAGGTCGTAGTTCGGCGGCAAAATGGCGTTTTTGTCGACGTTCGCGAGCGTGACGTAGAGACGCTTTTTCGCAGCCACGTAGACCGCCGAGGTCATCTCGACGAGGCCGTCCGTGTCGGTCGGTGCCACGAGCGACGAGAGATCGATGTTCTTCACTGGAAGGGACGCGTCGCCTTCGACGGCCGGAGAAATCACGGCAATGGTGTTGCGCGTGTAACGGAGCACGTACGCTTTCGTACCGGCCGAAGCCACCACGGCGACGGGGTCCGTGTACGTGTCACCGCCGTCGCGGCGCTCGCCGACGTCGTACGTGGCGCGGATTTTCCAGGGCTCGGCGCGATCGAGCTTCGCGACGACGTCCACGGCCTGCTGGAGGAGCCAAAGGTCCTCGCCATCTGCATACGTGGCCCCGATGAAGCCCGGGAAGCCGAGCTTTCCATCGACCGCGCGCGTGCGAAGGTTCACCGCGACGAGCTCGCTCGACGTACGGTTGTTGATCGTGACGAGGACCCGAGGGTCCTTCGAAGGAGCGGAGTCCATTCGCGCGTCGCTTCCGCCATCTCGTTCGGGCTCGGGCACGGCCACGTCGGGTCGGAAGACGTCGAAGGTCGCGTCGCTGCCCGAGTCGCTCGCAAAGACGGTGTCGTCGCCCGTGCATGCGGCGAACGCACTCGAAAACACGAGGCCACAAACGGTGGTCCCGCCAAGAACTTTCCAGGATTTCATCGAGGCTCCTCCCGCGCAGCCCGCGCGGGTCCGGGCGTTCGCGGAGGCGAAAAACCCGTACGAATGGCGCTTTCGGACAAGCCTCCGGCGCCAAGTACGCGTAACGTCCGGTCTCCGGGCTGTCTGGATCACCCTCCCCCGAGCCCTTCCCAGATCCGCGAACGGTCCAGTGGTTTTGCTCGGGTTCGTCCCCAGTCACCGTGGCGGGTGCCGCGCCGGGTTCTCACCGGCTTCCCTGCGTGGCCCGGAAAATCCGGCCCACGCGACGTCACGCACCGAGCGCGCCGCGGAAAGTCCGTTGCGAGCCCGATGCGAGCCACTTACCGCGGAAAGCCTCGAGAGCGCAAGGCATGCACTCTCCGTGGCGCAGCAGTCAGTGGTCGTGAGCGTGCGCGGCGTCGCTTGCAGCATCGTGCACGGTCGCGTCCGAAGCGCCCGAATCGCTGGGACCCGCGTCCGCCGCAGCCGCACAGGTCGCGAGGCATGCGGTCTTCTTCGGCGCGCAGGTCTCTTCGCTCGTCGCGTCGTGGGCGATCTCGTGGCAATCGTGGACGGGCCCCTCGCCCGTATCGAATTCGTGGCATGCATCCAAAATGGCCTGACACGAAGCGAAGGAGCTCGTGTGGGGGCCACCGTCGACGTCGTGGGAGTGGCTGTCCGAGCAGGCGGGAGCAGAAAGAAACAGCACGGCAGAAAAGGCAAAATAGGCAAACAGTTTCATCATGTTACCAATCGCAAAAGGCACTTCGGGCACGTGCGAGCGCGCGCGCCAACCTTGGTCATTCGATCGACCGACCAGGCACACCTCGGTCGCACCACCACCACGCAGCCGACGTTCGCGGGCTCCGTGGGTGGGCGATCCAGTCGACGCACGAGGGAACCGTGCGCACGAAGATCAGGCGTTCGAGGCTCTCGGCGGCGGGCCGTCGGGAGGACGCCCGGCGGTGGAAGGATCCTCGGCGAACGAATCGCTCCAATGGACGAGCGAGCCCATGCGGACCACCCCCGAAACGGTTGCGGGAAGCGTGCTCACCAGGGCCTTGCCGAGGCTCACGTCTTGGTCGTCGCCGCAGGTGGTGCGAAGGGCGCCATAGGCGTCCGCGT
The DNA here is from genome assembly GCA_043764595.1 of Myxococcales bacterium. Lineage (GTDB taxonomy): Bacteria > Myxococcota_A > Polyangia > Polyangiales > Polyangiaceae > JAAFHV01. The sequence continues at coordinate 12,359 of JAYUKI010000576.1, forward strand.
CCTCGTCTTCCCGAAGCTCGGCGTTGCAGCGTGGGCAGGCGCAGGTCGCATGGCCACCGCGAACCTCGCAGTGGCAGGCGTGAACGGGCGGCCCGCCGGCGAGCCGCGCAAACGCCGGAAGGAGGCCTCCGAGCGCCGTGGACAGCACGACGACAGCCACGACGGCCGCACGTACGAGCCACGACGACTGGCGGAGGACGCTCGACACGCTGTTATTCTACACCCATCTCCGACGAGGCGGCACAGAGCGCGGCGACGAAGGCCCCGACCAGGTCCTTGGCCGAAACGTCCGAAGCGACCTCGCCCGACAGCTCGACGGCGTCCTCGTCGTCCGACACCGACACCACGAGCGCTCCAACGACGCGGCCCGACGACTCGCTGTCGTGGACCGCGAAGTCGAAGATGCCATCGGCGTCGTCGAGGTCGGCCCCGGTGAGCTTCGACAGCAAATCGCCCAGAGCTTCGACGAGATCGACCCCCTCCGGAATTCCGAACGCCGACGGTGGAAAGCGCTTGGCGATTTCGGTCGTCTCGGCTCCGGCAACCGTAACGCCGTCGCGATCCACGATGAGCATGAACCTGCCGGCACGGAACGAGTCTTGGCTCATGTCTTCTTTCCTTGGATGCTTGGAGCGCTTTTTTCCCAGTTTTGGCCGTCGAACGAAGCCACCGAGAAGCGCTGGGCCGCGTCGCCGTCGAGGCAGCGAACATTGACGTCCACGCCTTCTGGATGGGAGCGAGGCGTGTAGAATGCACTAATTCCGCACACCTTGCAGAAGGTGTGTTTCGCCACGCCCGTCCCGAAGGTGTACGTGGTGAGAAGCTCGGCGCCGCAGTGAAGCTCGAAGTCCTCGCGCGGGACGATGAGGTGGACGTACCCCTTCTTCGCGCAAATCGAGCAGTTGCAGTCGAGGGCCTCGAACGTGGCGGTGCGCACCGAAAAGCGCACACCACCACAGTGGCAAGACCCGGCGAGGACCTCGCTCACGGCTCGTGGGCGGCAAGCTGGCGAAGGAGCTTCACCATGTCCGACCGCTGAGGCACGCTCGCGTGCTCGAGGTTGTCGGCGAGGCCGATGCCCGGAACGAACGCCCCCGCGAGGAGACGCGGCGGCGCATGGAGCTCGTAGAAGAGCTCCTCGACGATGCGGCGAATGAGGTGCTCGCCGAAGTTCGTGATCTCGGTGTCCTCGTTCACGACCAGCACCCGGTGCGTCTTCTTGACGCTCGCGCGAATGGCGTCCCAGTCGTACGGGTAAAGCGAGCGCAGATCGATGACCTCGACCGACACGCCTTCGGCGCGGAGCTCGTCCGAGGCACGCATGGCTTCACGAACGAGGCGGCCGCACGAGAGAACCGTCACGTGCTCGCCTTCGCGAAGGGTCTTGGCCTTTCCGATGGGGACGAACAGAGTCGGAGTGTCTGGCCAGTCGGCACGCCACTGGGTGCGATCGCCGAGTGGCGCGTCGATCATTTTCGAGAGGGCCTTTTCGTCCCCAGGCTCGCCGGGAATCATCTCTTCCGGGAGAGCGCGCGTGCGCATCAGCGCCTTCGGAAGAAGGTACATGACGGGGTTCGGATCGACGATGGCCGAGAGAAGCAAGCCGTACGCGTCGAGCGGGTTCGACGGCATCACGACCTTCCAACCCGGGATGTGGGTGGCCGTCGCGTCGAACGAATGCGAGTGGTAAATGCTCCCGCGAATCCCCGACCCAACCGGCGTAATGCACACCATCGGCACGTTCCACTGGCCGTTCGACGACCACAGCGTGTTGCCCGCGATCTTCAAGAGGTCGATGGTGTTGAAGATGTAGTCGCAGAACTGGATCTCGCAGACGGGCTTCTGCCCAGCGAGCGCGAGACCGATGGCGGTCCCGATGATGCCGCGCTCGTCGAGCGGAGAGTTCCACGCGGTTCGGAGACCTTGGGTTTGGGTGAACGCGCCACCGAGGGGCGGACCGATGTCCTCGCCGAAAATGTCGGTGACACCGAGGCGGTCCTCGCCCACGTGAAGAGCCATGCGAACGGCTTGAACGACGGTCGCCATGTCAGCGCTCCCCTGCGACGTAGTTTTTGTCCGCGAAGATGTGATCGTAGATGGTCTTGCCGTCCGGCTGCGGTTCCTCGCGGACGCGCTTGCTCGCCTCGAGCAGCTCCTGGGTCACCTTCGTGCGCA
>JAYUKI010000577.1:0-4037 GCA_043764595.1 Myxococcales bacterium
GAACGATTCGCCCGACGTGGCGGTGTCGCCGCGGAAACCGGTCGAGCGACGAAAGATTTCGATCTTGCGCTCGTCCTGGGACACGAGAACGTACTCCTCTAGGGAGGCGATGCGCTTGTAGGCCTGGAACTTCCCGTCGCGATCGTAGCGCTCCGTGGACTCGGAGAGGATCTCGACGAGGATGACGGGGTTAAGGACGGCCGTGCCGAGGGACTTGCCGTTCTTCCGAACCGTCTTGGTCTCGAGCGCTCCACAGACCACGCTCACGTCCGCGTAGGTGGAGAGGTTGACGGATTCGACGAACAACATCAGGTCGCCCGAATACACCTCACACGTCGCAGGAAGCGCGTTGGCGAGAGCCCATCCAGCGCGGAAGGCGAGCCGCGCATGCTCGGGCGTTCCGCGCGACATCGCATACACGACGCCGTCGAACCACTCGTGCTTGGGCGCGTCACGCTCCGCGGAGACCTCGCTCTCGAAATAGTCTTCGAGGCTGACGTATGCCGTTGGCGCCTGGGCCATGGGTGAAACGTACCACACGCCCACACGGAAGCCCGTTCGTGCATCGCGGACGGTAGACCGCGACGCAATCAAGGCCCATCAACGTTCCGGGCGTGTGCGGCGTACAGCCGCGGCGAGGTCGGCGCCCCAGATCCGGTCCAGGACGGCCTGCCGCGCGTCAACGGCGGAGAGCTCGGGGTGGCGCCGCTGCTCCGCTTCGACCGCGATGCGCCGGACGTCCTCGCTCATCTCTGCCGCGAGCCGCACCCGCTCCGCCGGCCCCAAGCGTCGAAGAACCGCGAGTTGAGCAGCCCGCGCTTTGTCGTCGGTATCGGAGGGCTCCATTCAAAAGGAGTCTAGGCGAGGGCGCCTGCGAAGCACATCGCATTGTCAGGGTGATGGTCGCTCGCCGCACGCGGCGAAACGAAAGCAAGGGACGTTTCCACCACCTCAGCCCCCCGACTTCTCGGCGAGCGCGATCGGTCCGCCCCGCCGCACTACAGTCCTCCCCCCACGCCGCTCCCTTCCGCACGCAAGATGCGTTGCGCGGCGCGGGTGAGGGCGAAGACCCTGGGCTCGTCTGCCCAGCGGACTGGCGCGCCGAGGAGAAGGTCGATGGCCTCGTTCGACTCTTTCGCGGTGCGGTCGTCGCCTATGGCATGAGCGACGCGGGCGCGACCCGCGAGTGCGACGACGAGAGCGCCGGGTCCACAGTCGTCGACCGTGTCGATCCCTTCGCAACAAACGAGGCGCGCTTCGTGACGTGAATAGGCACGCAGATCGGCGCGACCACGCGGCACGGTCGCACCGACGACGTCGATCGTTCCCACGCCACTGCCACTTATCGCGCGCAGGGCGTTTACGATCGCGGCGCCATCGCCCGCGGCGGCCGACGCGTGGGCTTCGTATTCTCGTCCGTAGAGAGCCGCGCGTGCTTCGTCGCTGGAGAACGCGTGCTGGAGCGCGAGAGTGCTCGAACGCGTGGGAGCGCTCGTCCTTTGCGCGAGGTAGGCCTCGGCGCGCGCGAGGTCTCCCGCGTCCAAAGCGGCCGTCGCAGCGCGGGCGAGCACTTGGTCTCGCACGGCGAGGCGACCGCGGTCCGCTCTGTCGCGGCGCTCGTCGAAGCGAACCGCGAACGCGCGGGCTTCCTTCGCACGCGCATCGCCGGCTGGGAGCGACACCGCGGTGGTGCAATCCTCCTCGATCACGACCGAACCGGGCGCGTCCTCGCCGAGACGATTGAAGAAGGCCTCGCGCTCCGCGACGAGCGTGGCGGGGTAGAGCGGCTCCCTCGTGCCGAGGGCGACGAGCTCGGCGTCGAGGAGAGGCGATGCGTCCCCGCCGCGCCCCGCACGCACGAGCCACTCGGCCTTGGCGCGTCGCTCTTGGCCGATGGCGTGGGGCCCGGCGACGTCGCGGAGCGCAGCGATGGGATCGGGAAGCGGAGACACGAAGCACCCGTGCTCGCACGGCGGAGCGCTGCGCGGCCGCGGATGCCGCGTACAGAGCGGCTTCGGGGCTTCGGGTACGGAACGCTCGCCAGCGAACGTAGCCCCGAGCTCGCCGCAGGCCGCTTCGAGCGCGCGACGAACGGGCCCGGAACGATCGTCGGCATAGAGCGCGAGGGCGTCCTCGAGGCATCCGAGCGCGTCGGCCTCGGGACCGGGAGCGCGTGTCTCGCTGCGCACGAGCGCAAGAGCTTCGCGGCGGCGATCGAGGAGGAGGAGGCTCGAGAGCTCCGCGGCGCTCGCCTTTGCGCTCGAAGCCGAGCGAGTACGCGCGGCGGTGAACGTAGCGACCGCGTCGGCGAGGCGTCCTTGGTGATACGCCGCGATGGCCGAGCCGACCGAAGGGCCACACACCGCGTCGAGACGTGCCCACGCTCCTTCTGCGCCCGCGCCCGCGCGGAGGACGGCCGCGTCGGCGAGTGCCTCGGTGCAGCCCAATGCCAAGCGATCGAGCTCGACGAGGCCAAGCACGAGCGCGTCGGTCTTCGTCTCGGCGAGCACGCTCGGACGAAGCTTACGCGCCACCTTCTCACGGTGCGCCGGCAACAGTACGGCGAGCGCCATCGCGAACCGGGACGAAGCGGGTGCGAACGACGCAGCGTGAGCAGCAATCATGAAGAGCACGAAGAAGAACACGGGGGTCCAAAGCGCGCGCGATACCCGTCGATTCGTAGAGAGCCCGCGCTCCGCCGCACGAGCGAGCCCATAAAGGACCGACACGGCGAGGAGCGCGGCAAACAGGGTGGACACGTGACGGAGGTAAACGACACTAGGCACGATCTCACCAATCCGTGGGCATGGGCTCGGGGAAGCACTCGACCGTACCGTTGGCTTTCGTCACCGCAGGGGAATCGGGGCTGAGTCCGGTGCGGTGGCAGAAGGTGCCGGAGGCGCACTGCTGCCCGGATCGCGTGGCCCCCTTCTGGCAGACGTAGGCATCGTACGGTTGGGCGAGCTCCGGACTGCAATAAACGCCGTCGGCCTTGCCGTCGCAGCGCTTCGTGAGGTTGCCAGCCTTCGGGCACGACAGCCCCACGCCGTGCCACGGCACCTCTGCGTCTGTGACGACATTGACTGCGTTCCAGGCGCACACGATCGCGCGCTTCACCCAGAGAGGCTCCAAATCCGTCTTGTGCGGGTGCTTCAGCCACGACGCAACTTGGGCCGAGATCATGCGTTCTGCAAAGAGCTTGAAGGTGTCGTTCGTCGGAGCTCCCAGAAGCGAGAGTACGAACAGGCGTGAGGCCTTCGACAGCCCGACCTCGGTCAGCACGCCCTTTTTGGTCGCCTCGTTGAAGCCGCCTACCGCCAACAGGGTCCAGGCGTTCGACACGATTGTGGAATTGTAGTGGACGTTGCCGCAGTCGTTCGCGCTGCGTCTATTGGCGTCCATCACGCAGGTTATCGCGCACGCGGCCCCGCTCTTCGCATCGACGGGATTGAGGCAGTTCAAGTCCTTGACGGTGAAGTTGGTTGGCTTCGTCGGCTTGATGGCCTCGTAATCCACCGTCCCGCCGACGTCGGCCCCCTTCGCCGGGTGCAGAAAGTGGCGCAGCGGCCGTCCGTCACTGCGAACGTCGTCTGCAAAGGCAAACAGTCCGTCGGGGCTACCGCGTTTCAACGCTTCGGCGTGAGCGGCGAACACGTCTGCGAGGGCCTCGTGGAGCGCGCCCGCCTCACCGGAGAAGTTCATCCTTCGCAGGGAGTCGATGACACCGTGAGCGTATTCGTGCGTGACGAAATCCAGGCTCGTGCCCGCGGGGTAAAGCGCATAGGTCTGGTTGCCCGCGAATTTCTTCGTGTCCAGCTCGTCGAAGGTGAGTCCGCGTCCGAGGAACAGGGCGGGGAGGGCTGCTGCAGAATCGGGCGGTACGAAGCGGCCGTCGCCTCTCATGTCGCGCCCATTGACGGTGGTCACGTTGACGTACGCATCGACACGTCCCGACTTGGACCACGTACGCAGACCGAGCTGCTCCGAGAAGTACCGCGACGCGAAGAGCAAATGCGATTGCACGTCGACGGCGAGCC
>JAYUKI010000578.1:0-4034 GCA_043764595.1 Myxococcales bacterium
AGCGCGAGGGCGGAGGCAATTCCGTCAGGATCGGGGTGACCACGCAGGGAAATAAGCAGATGCTTTCCACGCGCAGCTCCAAGAGCTTCTCCAAGTGCGCGTGCGCGCTCGGCGGGGCCATTGGGGGTGAGGTTCAAGCGCCGGACGGCTTCGCTCATCGTGGTGGTCCGATTGTGCGCCTTTTTTTGCCCGCGTGGCGAGCCCTTCTCGCATGGGGCGCGTCACCCGTTCAGGTATAGGATCGGCCGAGGCCTCCACCACCGCCGCAGAATGCGAGCACGCTTGCTTCTTGGGAGGATTGGTAGGAAGAACGCGCCGCTGTCGTTCGATGCTGGCAAACGTCCCCAAAAAGCGCCTTTACCTCGGGTTCCAGCGCGCTTTGCGCGTCCTCGTGCCTGCCTTGGTCGTGGCCCTGCCCCCTCTTTACTGGGTGGTCGACGCCACACGACGCGCCGCACTCGTCTCGCTCGGGCGTGACCAAGGGATCTTCCAATACATCGCATGGGCGATCCTGAAGGGGGACCGGGACTACCGCGACATTCGCGACGTGAACGGTCCCCTCACCCACCTCATCCACATGGTGTTTTTGAAGCTCGGCGGCGCCGACGAGAACATCTTCCACATCCTCGATCTGGCTGTCAGCGGTGTGGCGTTCGCGTTCGTCGGGGCGTGCCTGCCGGGCATTGGGCGCCTCGCCAAAGCGCACCCGTCGGGACACCGCACGCCCGCGCGCATCGTCCGCGAGGTGAGCGGCCGCTTGGGTTGGGCGTTCGCCGCGTGGGTGGTCTTGAGCGGTCAGTACCTTCTCTACATCTTTTGGGATCTCGCCCAGCGGGAGAGCTTCTGCGACTGGTTCTTGCTCGCTTCGCTGGGCCTCCAACTCGTGGCCCAAGACCGCATGCGCTCGGCGCTGGTGAACGAAAAAGACACCACGACGTCGCCCACGCCGGGAACCGCCATGCTCGCGTGGGCCGGAGCGTTCTCCCTCTTGCTCTGGTTCGGAAAGCCGACGTACGCGCTCTTCACGTTCGCGCAGCTCGCCACGCTGCTCGTCGACGATCTGCCTTTTTCCCGCAAGAAGCGGCTCGCGTGGTTTTTCTTCGGGGGCACGCTCGGCGTCGCGTCGCAGCTTCTGTTCCTCGTCGTATTCGGCGATCCGCTCGCGTTTTTGCGCATCTATTTGGTCGACGTGCCGACCATGTACAAGTTCATCTGGCCGCGCACGCCGTACGAAATCCTCGGTCTCGACGGATACTCCACGCTCGCGGCGGCGGCCGGCGCCACGAGCGCGGTCATGCTGGGCCTCGTCGCGCTCGGCAGCTTGCCCCGCCGTGCGCTCGCCATTGCCCTCGCCCCGTTGTGTGGATTGGGGAGCGTCTTGGCCCAGCGAAAGGGCTTTCCGTATCACTTCCACCCGGTGAGCGCGTCGCTGAGCCTGCAGTGGCTCTTGCTCGTCGTGTGGTTCTCCGAGCGCGGGCAAAGGTTGCCGCGTGGTCGCGCCGAGCGCCTCGTACCGGTGGCTGCGGCCGCCGCGCTTTCGCTTCGTGTGGCGACGATGATGCCCGGCTCGCCGTACGTGCAAAACCTCTGGCTACTCACCACGAAGGCGCGCGATCCGATCGAGCGCATGGGGCACGATTATCTCGTCTACTTCAAGACGAGCGACTACTTCCCCTGGGAGCTTCGCCAGGCCGCTTCGTACCTGCGCCTCACCACGAAGCCCGAAGACCGCGTGCAGACCTACGGAATGGATCCGTACGTGCTCTTTCTCGCACAGCGAAAGAGCGCCACGCCGTACATCTACGCGTACGATCTGAACGCCGACGCCGCGCTCGCGGGGGGCAACCTGGCCGCGCCGGTCGGTCTCCACCCGAACCCTCGCGAGGTCGAGAAAATCCTCGCCATTCGTGACGCACACGAACGCGACTTCTTCGCCAAGCTGAAGGCCGCGCCCCCGGCGGCGTTCGTGTTCCACGACAAGGCTCCGCTCATCACGTGGCAAGAAGCCGTGCGCGACTTCAAAGAGCACTGCCCCGAGTCGGCCGCGTGGGTCTTTGCAAGATACACCCTTACCGCCAACTTCAACGGGCTCCGCGTGTTCCTCCGGAACGACTTGGCCGAGGGCGCGCCGAGATTCGAGCAGCGAGAGCCCGCACCGGCGCCGTGAAACAAGTAAGCCTCGGGCGCGTGAAACCTGCAAATTCCTCAGGATTCCTGCACGGATGGGCCGTCGCAGGTTTGGCCATCTCCGGGATTATCCTGTAGAAGGTGGGGATGGACCCCATCGAGGCGACACCGCACTCGACGTCGACATCGACCTCAATCGTTCCGTCGGCCACGCGTGAGTCGATGGACGAGCTCCGGTCCGCCGAGCTCTACTTGAACCGCGAGCTGTCGTGGCTCGAGTTCAACGCGCGTGTGCTGGACGAGGCCGAGAGCGATCCGGTGCCGCTGCTCGAGCGCTTGAAATTCCACGCGATCGTCACGTCGAACTTGGACGAGTTTTTCATGGTTCGCGTCGCGGGCCTGAAGCAGCAAGTCTCCGGCGAAGTGGGAGAGATAAATCCGGACGGCATGAGCGTGTCGGACCAGCTCGCGCGCATTTCCGAGCGCGTCCACGACATGGCCCAGCGCCAAAGCGAAGCGCTGAAGAACCACCTTTTTCCGGCTCTGGCGGAGCAAGGCTACGCGTGGCTCAAGCCCGCCGAGCTCCCGGAAGAGGAGCTTGCCGCCCTCGACGAGCGCTTTCACAAGGAAGTTTTCCCGGTCCTCACGCCCATCGCGATCGATCCGGGGCACCCCTTCCCCCACGTCCGCAACAAGAGCCTGAACCTCGGCGTCATGTTCTCGCGCGACGGCTCGGGCGACGTGAACTTCGGCGTGGTGCAAGTGCCGACCATGCTCCCCCGCCTGATGATGGTCGGGCCCGTTCCCCTCAAGAACGGGACCCTCGCGCAGCACGCGTTCGTGCTCCTCGAAGACATCATCGCGCGTCACGTCGACATGATCTTCCCGGGCGTGCGCCTGAAGGGCGTCTACGCCTTCCGGGTCACGCGCAACTTCGACATCGAGATCGACGAAGAAGAGGGCGAGGACCTCATCCAGACGATCCAGCAAGAGCTGCGGCGTCGCGAGCGAGGAAACGCCGTTCGCCTCGAGGTCTCGGGCGAGTACACCGAGGCGTCCCTCTCGAAGCTCGTGAAGGCCTTGAAGCTCGATCCGGAGCGCGACGTGTACCGCACCACCGCGGTGCTCAACGTGCCGGACTTGCTCCATCTCTTCTCGCGCGAAGAGCGCAGGAACCTCCGGGACGAGCCCTACGCTCCGCTCCAAGTTCCGCCCCTCCGCGAGGCCGAAGACATCTTCGCGACCATCCGCGAAGGCGACATCCTCCTGCACCACCCGTACGAGTCGTTCGATCCCATCGTCGACCTCGTGAGCCGCGCGGCCGACGATCCGGACGTGCTCGCCATCAAACAAACGCTCTACCGCGCGGGCGGCGACTCTCCCATCGTGAAGGCGCTCGCTCGAGCCGCCGAGTCGGGCAAACAGGTCACGGCGATCGTCGAGCTCAAGGCCCGCTTCGACGAAGAGTCGAACATCGTGTGGGCACGCACTCTCGAACAAAGCGGCGTGCACGTGGTCTACGGGCTCATGGGCCTCAAGACCCACGCGAAGTGCCTACTCATCGTGCGACGCGAGCGCGCCGGACTACGTCGTTACGTGCATCTCTCGACTGGCAACTACAACGCCGGCACCGCACGTCACTACACCGACGTATCGCTCCTCACGTGCCGCCCCAGCACCGGCGAAGACGCCTCGTCGCTCTTCAATCTGCTGACGGGCTACAGCGCGCCCGCCAAGTGGAACTCGCTCATCGTCGCGCCGCTCGGTCTGCACGAAGCCGTGATGGGTCTCATCGCGCGCGAGGCCGAGCAGGCCCGCCACGGAAAGCCCTCGCGCATCATCGCCAAGATGAACTCGCTCGTGGACGAGGACGTCATCGAGGCCCTCTACCGAGCGTCTCAAGCGGG
>JAYUKI010000579.1:0-4031 GCA_043764595.1 Myxococcales bacterium
CCGTCGGCTTTCGCACGTTTGGCGGCGCTGCGCGTCGTTGCTCCTCCTAAGATAGAAGACTATCCGTCGTCGTCGCGCGTACCAGGTGCGCCAGCTTGCTAACCGTGCGAAATCCTCGGTCCGGCATCCTGTTTGTCGCTTTAGCGCGCCGGAAGCACCATCTCCACGTGAGAAATGCCATCTTCGTCGTAGGGCTCGCCCTCGGCCTCGAATCCGAGCCTCGCGTAGAAGGCCTCCAGGTACCGCTGCGCGCCGATGCGGATCGGGGCCCCATAGGCCTTGCTCGCGCGAGCAATGGCCTCCCGAACGAGCTCCTCGCCGAGGCCCGTCCTTCGCACCGAAGGGCACGTCACGACCCGACCAATGGAAGTCTCGCCGAAGCTCTTGCCCGGTGGGAGAAGGCGAGCATACGCCACGAGCTTGCCGTCCTTGGTGCGCCCGAAGAGGTGCATCGCGTGGAGGTCTTTGCCGTCGCAGTCGAGGTAGACGCACGTTTGTTCGACGACGAACACGTTGGCCCGGAGTGCGAGCGCTTCGTAGAGCTCGCGCGGCGAGAGTGCGTCGAAGTCTTTGGATTCCCAATCGAGCATGGCGCCCACGATGCCACGGGCGAGGATTTCGCGCTCCGGAAACGGATTCGGACCGCGCGAAACTGGCCCCGAAGCTCCCAGGACGCGGAGGGAGAGCATTCCCTGTCGTGGCCTATCGCCAAGCCGCTTTGAGTCGGTCCAAAAAGAGCCGTCCTGTGCGTCCGAGGGGCTTTTCCTTGGGGTGTACGAGCACCGGTACGAACGAATAGTGACTCCCGCCCTCATAAGGCACGATGACGAGCGCGCCCGAGCGAAGCTCGTCTTCCACGAGGGATACGGGCACCCAGCCAAACCCGAGCCCGAGCGCGATCGCGCGCTTCTTCATCGAGAAGTCGCTGAGGTAAAAGACCCGGGGGCCTCCAAAAATGCGGGTGTCCGTGAGCCTCTTCGATTCGCTCGAGTCGTGGACGGTGAGCTCGACGTGTCGCTGGAGCTCGTCCAAAGATACGCTGTTTTGCTGCCCGAGTGCGCCAAGCGCGTGGGACCGCGAAACGGCGAGCACCACGGAGACCTCGGCGAGCGGGTGCTCCACCAAGGACTCGGTTCGTGAATAGTCTTTGACGAGCATCATGTCGGCCCGATCGCGCTCGAAGCGATCTTGCACGCCTCCGAGGAACTCGACACGCACTTCGATATGGGTGGGAACGGCGTCCTCGACCAGGCTGCGCAGCGTGGCGAGCACGGGATCCATGGGCAAGATTCCGTCGACGACGATCTCGATGCGGGGCTCCCACGTCTCGTGGAGGCGCGTGGCGAGTGCTTCGATGCGACGGGCTCGAGCGAGCAGCGCCCGCCCCTCGTCGAGCACGAGCTTCCCTGCTTCGGTCAGGACGGCCCGATGACCGGACCGGTCGAAGAGGGCGATGCCCAGGCTCTCTTCGAGCTGCTTTACGGCATACGAGACCGCGGACTGCGCGCGGTGCAGCTCGGTCGCTGCGGCCCCGAAGCTCTTGTGGCGATCAATGGCATCGAGGACCTCGAGGGCGTCGAGCGTGAACGGTACGCGCGCCGGAGCGCCCTTTTCGACCATGCCTCGCATTTTGCACGGCTTTCGTGCGTGTTCGGATTTTTCGATGAAGTTGGTCGAAAGCTTCTACTTTCGCATGGGCTAGCTGCGCCGTACGCCGAGGGCATGCACTACGTCCGAGGCCGCGTGACTCGCCAGGCGCACGTCGACATCCCCGAGGGAACGGTGGAAGAGGAGCTCGGTCGGGTCGGCTTTTTCGGCAGAGTTTCGCACCTGTACCGCACACACCCGCCCGTTGGCTGGACCGACGTCGAGGGCGACATCCGTCCGCGTGCGATCGCCGCCACGGAGCTCCCGGGACTCGGGTCGCAAAAGGAGTGGCCGCGCGCTCGCGTCGCGTTCCTCGAGAACGACGACGTCGTCTTGCACATGGCCCGGCTCGATGCGCCGATGGAGAACGTCTTCCGCAATGCGGACGCCGACGAGGTGTTGTTCGTTCACGGTGGACGCGGCACCTGCCATACCGATTTTGGGCCTTTGACGTACGAGCGTGGGGACTACGTCGTTTTGCCCCGTGGCGTGATGTACCGCCTCTTCCCCGAAGAGCCTTCGTCGTTTTTGGTCATCGAGTCGACCGACGAAGTGAAGTTCCCGGACAAAGGCATCTTGGGGCGTCATGCCCTGTTCGACGAAGACGTCTTGGACGTTCCAACACCCGCGCCTCAAGCCGAAGAGCCGGGTCGTACGTCGTGGCGCGTGGACGTCCAGCGCCAAGGCGAGATCTCCAAGATCACGTATCCTTTCAATCCCCTCGACGTGGTGGGGTGGAAAGGGGACCTCTACCCCTATCGGCTCGCCACTCGCGACATTCGCCCGATTACGTCCGAGCGCTACCACCTCCCGCCGAGCGCCCACGCCACCTTCGTGATGCCGAACGTGATCGTGTGCACCTTCTTGCCGCGCCCCCTGGAAACGGGCGATCCCGGTGCGTTGAAGGTGCCTTTTTACCACTCGAACATCGACTTCGACGAAGTGCTCTTTTACCACGACGGGGACTTCTTCAGCCGCGCCGGAATGAAGCCCGGAATGGTCACGTTCCACCCGCAAGGCATTCACCATGGGCCGCAGCCGGCCGCCGTGCGTGCGAGCGTCACCAAAGAACGCACGAACGAACAAGCGGTCATGATCGACACGCGAAGGCCTCTTGCCGTGACCGACGCCGGCAAGCGCGCTTCGATTCCCGAGTATCACATGAGCTGGAAAGAGGAGATCTCACGATGACCCCGAAGAACCCGACCGGAATGCGCGGACTTGCGTTCGCGGAGCTCTCTGGAGACCGAACGGTACTTGGTGGTTTGCTCGGAAAGCTCGGGTTTTCACCGGCACGGAAGCACCCGTCGCGCGACGTGACCGTGTACGTTCAAGGGGAGGCCACCTTCGTCGTGAATGCCGAGCCGGGCACGTTTGCGGCGTCGTTCCGGGAGGCCCACGGACCTTCGGTGAGCGCTCTCGGGTTCTTGTTCGAGGATGCAAACGCGGCGTTCGCCGAAGCTGTCCGTCGTGGCGCACGTCCCTACGAGGACCACGCTCTCCATCCGCTCACGGTGGACGCTCCGGCGATCTACGGAGTGGGCGGAAGCCTCATCTATTTCGTCGACGGAGAGGGGCATCGCGGCGCTGCGCTCGACCGTGCGTGCAATCGCCTCGTCGAGACGATGCCGACCGAGCAAGTGGGCCTCTTGCGCATCGATCACCTCACGAACAACGTCGAGAAAGGGGAGCTCTCCCGGTGGGCGCGCTTCTACGAGGAAATTTTCGGCTTCACCGAGGTGCGAAGCTTCGACATCGTCGGCGCGAAGACCGGGCTCTATTCGTTTGCCTTGCGCTCGCCGTGCAGCACGTTCTGCATTCCGATCAACGAGGACAAGGGACAGACAGGCCAGATCGCCGAGTACTTGCGCGAGTACCGTGGGGCGGGCATCCAGCACATCGCGCTCACGACTCTGGACCTGCTTGGCACGCTCGACCGCATGAACGGCCTTGTGCCCATGCTCGACATCGACGACACCTACTACGAAAACGTGTTCACCCGTGTCCCCGGCGTGCGCGAAGAGCCGGCCCGCATCCGAGCGCACAACGTGCTCGTGGACGGCGACGCCGAGGGGTACCTCCTCCAGATTTTCACCAAGAACTGCATCGGGCCCGTGTTTTTCGAGCTCATTCAGAGGGAAAATCACCTCTCGTTCGGCGAGGGGAACTTTGGGGCTCTCTTCCGCTCGATCGAGCGCGATCAGGAACGACGCGGCGTGATTTGAAGCCCTTTCGGCCCGTATTCCCGGGCCGGGTACGATTCTGTGGGTATGGAGGGAAGGCTCGCCGCGAACGTGCGTAGGACCCGACACTGGAAGGGAGACGGCTCTCCCTCGGAAGGGTCCCATGCATTCGTTCGGAATTCTCGTCCTGTTGTTCACGGT
>JAYUKI010000580.1:0-4029 GCA_043764595.1 Myxococcales bacterium
CGAGCGATCGCAGCACCAGAACCGGGCCCTCGCCCTGAAGATGCTCAAAGCCAAGCTCTACGAGCTCGAGCTGAAGAAGCGCGAAGACGCCCACGACGCGTACCAGGCCACGAAGACCCAAATCGCCTGGGGCAATCAAATCCGCAGCTACGTGCTCGCTCCGTACCGTCTGGTGAAAGACCTTCGCACGGCGCACGAGGCTGGAAACGTGGACGGCGTGCTCGACGGCAACTTGGACGACTTCATCGAGGCTTACCTCCTTGCGGCGGCCGGCGGCACCCTCAAAAAGGGCGGCGCACTCGACGAAGCCGACTGAGCGCACGAAAACCCAAGTCTGCGTGGCGAAGGGAGTAGCGAAAGGCTGCTCTCCTTCACCGCGTTTTAGGGTGGGTTTCGCGAGAACCATCCCGCAGTCAGAGCGTCCAGGGCCGCGGCGATTTCGGCGGACACGACTGCTGCTTCTTCGCGCTCGGGGCCTTGTTCGCGCGAGAGCACGCGTGCCCGGTGGTGCTTGAAGAGCAGCTCGAGCACCTTCTGAGCGAGCTTCGCGCGGAAGGACTGCACGTCGAGGCGGGCACGTTCGAGACCGGGCTCTTCGTCGGCAAACGCGAGCCGGTCGAGTCGGAACGTCAGCCGTGCTTCCAAGCCGAGGTTCTGCGAGCTCGAGTCGGTGAGCCGGTTCTGATCGGCGAGCGCGTCCACGCTCGCGCGGTCGTCCACGTACCTCGTTGCACGAAGTCGAACCTCGGGCAAAAGAGCGCTCTTTCTCGCTCGCGAGGCGAGGTCGTCGAGCCTCCCGAGGCCATCGCCGATGCTTGCCGCGCGGTACGCCGCCGCCACGACGGCTCGCGCGTAGGTCGGGCTTGGCGGTGCGACTTCGGTGCTCGGCTCGGTCACCACCGTGACGTTCGGGGCACGAAGTGAAGGTGTTGCCACGGAAGCGGTGCTCACCCTCGTGGGCAGCCCTGCCTCTTCGTAGAGCGCGTGCTGCACCGGGGGGATCGGCGGCTTCGGCCGCGGATCGAACAACGCATCGAACGGCAGGCCGAGCACGACGAACGCACCACTCTCCTCGCGAACGGAGCTTCGGCCAACGCTGCCCCCCAACGTCAGGAACATCCCGCGGTAGGTCGAGCCACCCGCGACGAAACGATGGGGAGCCCCTCGTGACAGTGAGAGCGCGTCGAAGGCATCGATGTCCCCGTCGGCGAAACGGTCCGAGAGGGAAGCCCCATCGCCTTTCGCATGCGGCTCGGCATGAACGGTCCCCGGCAGGAGTGTGAGCGCCCAGGCGAGGTGTAGGAAAAGGACGGTCGGGTGGATTCGGAAAGAAATCGGAAGCTCGCGTCGTCGCATGCGAAACGCTTCTTCACGGGGCGTGCCATCGAATTGCAGGGCGATTTGCACCAAAAGCCGACTTCCTCGGTGTCCACGGACGGAAAAGTCGCTGTCCTGGACAGTCCGCTTCCTCGCCCGGAAAACCGCCGCCGTGGTAAAAGTACGGGTCTGGAGCGATCGTGTCACTGAAACCAGGGGGCATCGTCGGCGGCAAATTCCGCGTGGACCGTGTCCTCGGTGAGGGAGGCATGGGCATCGTCGTGGCCGCGACGCATCTTCAGCTCGGCCAAACCGTCGCGCTCAAGTGCATGCGTCCGGAGGTCGTGAGCCCCTCGTACCTGAAGCGCTTCATGCGGGAAGCCCGCGCCAGCGTAAAGCTGAAGAGCCAGCACGCCGCCCGTGTCATCGACGTCGGTGCCTTCGAAGACGGCATGCCGTACATCGTGATGGAGTACCTCGAGGGGCAAGACCTCTCCGAGCTGCTCAAGCAACGCGGCCGGCTGCCCGTCCACGAAGCTGTAGAGTACATCCTTCAGGCGTGCGAGGCCATCGGCGAAGCGCACTCGTACGGCATCGTTCACCGCGACATCAAACCGGCGAACCTGTTTCTCGCCCAAGGCCCAGGCGGCGCGCCGACCATCAAGGTGCTCGACTTCGGCGTGTCGAAGATTCTGGATCTCGACGCCCAGGGGGACGACACCAATCCTGGCGGCCGCATGCGCGACGGCCGCCCCCTTCGCGCCAACGACAGCGTCGTGACGCGCGTGACCGATCTCCTCGGTTCGCCGAGCTACATGGCGCCCGAGCAGGTGCTGAACGCCAGCGCCGCGGACACCCGCAGCGACATCTGGTCGGTCGGCGTCATCCTCTTCAAGCTCGTTTGTGGTCGCGGGCCGTTCACCGCCGAGTCGCTCGGCGAGCTCGTCCAGCAGGTGATGAAGAACCGAATTCCCACGGTGGGGGAGCTTCTCCCCGATTGCCCACCCGGCTTCAGCGAAGTCGTCGCGAAGTGCCTCGAGCGTGATCGATTGAAGCGCTTCGCCGACATCCCCGAGCTCGCCCGTGCGTTGGCTCCTTACGCACCCAACGGAAACGCTCCATCGCTCGAGCGCGCCGCCATCTTGGGCGCGGCCTTCAGCTATACGCCCGCGCCTCCACGCGCGATGTCGCAGGCGCCCATCGCGCCCATGCCGCTCGGCGTCGCGGGCGCGCAGCTACCGGGCCCTCCACCCGCTTCTTCGCCCGGAATCATGGCTCGGTCCGCCATGCCGTCGATGCCGTCGATGTACACGCACCCGCCGGCCGAGGCCCCACGCTACGGGCTCGTCATCGCCACGGGGGTTCTCGCCGTTCTCGCCTTTTTCATCGCGGCGTTCCTCGCCATGCGTTCGCCCGCGCCGCCCGCGACCAAGCCGACCCAGACAGTCCCTTCGGTGCCTTTGCGCGGCACGGTTCCGGTTCCGGTCGTCCCGTCCGCGCTCCCTCCACAGCCCCCGCGCCCCAGCGGCCCCGTTCTCCTTTCGCCCCCCCTCGGACCTGGAAGCGGTCCAGGGGCGCCGCCCGTCGTGAACGATCGATAGCCGGCATGCGCATCGTCCAAGTCTACGAAGAAGAGGGGGCGACCCTGACCTTGCGCGAGCGCGACGGCGATCTCGATCTCGTGATGGGACGTGTCCCGCTGCTCACCAGCCGTGCGCTCGGCACCGAAGACGCGTTCGGTCGGCTCGCCGTGGATGGGAATGCAGGGCCGGAGCGCAAAGTGATCGTCGGCGGCCTCGGATTCGGCGCCACCTTGCGCGGCGTGTTGGCGGTCGTGCCCGAGGGAACGAAAGTCGTCGTGGTCGAGAAACTCGAAGCCGTGATCTCCATTGCCCGAACGCACGCCGCGCACCTCGTCGGCGACTGTTTGCAGGATGCACGCGTCACGTTGGAGCGAGCCGACGTGGTCGACGTCATCGCACGCGAGCGTGACGTGGCGGCCATTCTGCTCGATGTCGACAACGGTCCGGGCTGGGCGAGCTTCCGGAAAAACGCGCGTCTTTACGCCGAGCCGGGGCTCTTGGCCGCGCGAGAAGCCCTCGCCCCGGGTGGAATCCTGGCCGTGTGGTCGGGGTACGAGGAAAACAGCTTCGTGGCGGCGTTGCGCCGGGCCAAGCTCGCCCCGCGCATCGTCCCGCTCCGAGAGCGCGGAGTCCTTGCCGCCCGCGCCTACGTTGGCTCTCGCGACCGCTAGCTAGCTAGCTGGCCAAGCGCGAAGGACACACTCGTTTTGCGAAGGTGGCGGGTCGGTTGTGTGAACGCCGTGCAAACTCGGTGCGTTCTGCTTGACCCCCGTCCGTAGAGTCGCCACGGTGGGCGCGAAAAGAATGGGAATCCAAGACGCGATCCGCTGGCTCGTTCCGAAAGAAGAAGGCTTTTTCGACATTCTCGAGAAGCAGGCGAGCACGGCTCGCGAGGGGGTAGCCGCGTTCATCGCCGAGGAAGACATCACCGTCGCCGGCAAGCGGATGCAGGAGTTCGAGCATCAGGGAGACCGCCTCGTCCACGAGATGGAAGAGTCTCTCGCCAAGACCTTCGTCACGCCCATCGATCGCGAGGATCTCCACCTCTTGTCTTCGGAGCTCGACGACATCCTCGACCTCGCGAACGGCGCGGCCCGTGCCGCCATGCTCTTCGGCGTCGAAGCGTGGA
>JAYUKI010000581.1:0-4019 GCA_043764595.1 Myxococcales bacterium
ACCTCGGGATCGGCCGTGGCCTTCGCTTCTTCTGGAAGCGGCATGCGCGAAGAGGGGTCGATGCGGACTCGGTTTCCCACGGTCTGTCATGGACCATGAACCTGAACGCATGTTCCGTCAAGACGCGCCGAACGTGCAAAATACACCTGAATTAGGCGCGATTCTCTCCAAGGGCGCTTCCCCGCGTATTCTCACCAAGGACATGCGTCGACACCTCGTCCTCCCCCCACGCGGGCGTGTTTTGATCAGCACGGATCTGCATGGCAATCGCGACGACTTCGAGGCGCTCCTCGCACGGTTTCGCTTGCTTCGGTCCGAGGACCACGACACGCACTGGATCTTGGCGGGCGATCTCGTGCATGGCCCCGACGAGACGTCACGACGTGCGGGACACGCGCTTTATGGGTACGACGACGCCTCTGCGGTGCTCATTCGCGAAGTCTCCGACCTGAAGAAGCAGCACCCCGAGCACGTGCACGTCTTGCTGGGCAACCACGACCACGGCCACATCGGCGGACCGCACACGTCGAAGTTCTTTCCCGACGAAGTGCACGCCCTCGATGCAACCTTGGGGGCATCCGAAAAGCGTGCACTCTTCACCTTGTTCAGCGAAGCGCTCCTCGCCGTTGCCCTGCCCTGCGGCGCCCTCGTCTGCCACGGCTCACCGGACGACACCCTCGAGCGACTGGAGGATCTCGACGCATTGTCCCTCGCGACCGGCACGAACGACCCGTACGGCGAGCGGGTGCTTGCGTCGATCTTGCGAAGCTACGGCCAGCCCGAAACACGCACGGAGAAGCTCTTGACCAAGCTCTCCGCCCACCTTCCGTTCCCGCTCACGTTCGTGGCTCACGGACACGACAAGGACGAAACGGGCATCTTCTGGGAGGGAAAAAACCAGGTCTGTCCCGTGCTCTTCGGGGCGTATCGCGCCGAGCGCCGATGCCTCTTGCTCGACCTCTCGACCCACTACGAGGATGCTCGCGCGCTTCGTCAGGATTTCGAGGTCTTGCGTGTCCACGGGATCGCCGAAAGCGAAGCCCCACCACCGAGTGAAGATGCCCCGCGCGCGCGCAGAAATCGCTGACGCCCATTTCGCTGCGGTCGGATGAAACTTGCGAGTCTACCCAGACTCGGAAAAACTGGGCACGATGCCATCGAAGGCCCATTTTTCCGCTGCGGGCCTCATGGCCTCGCTATCCCGTGCAACGCGGACGATCGCCGTGCCCTTGGCGTGCGTGGCCCTTTCGGGGTGCGAAGCAACGCCCACTCCGAAGGTTGCCCCACCGGCGCCAACGAAAGTCGAACGAGCTCTGCCCACGGTCGTTCGCGAGCTCTCCTTGGCGGACGTCATCGCAGCGCTCGAAGCGCGGGAGCCCGAGCCTCTGGTGACGCTCGCTCACGCGAACGTACGTGACCGGGTCGTCGCTTCGCACGCGCGCCTCGATGCCACCGCGAGACTGAAGACGTTCGACTCCCTCCCACGGGAAGGCATCGCCTACTCGACGACCGCGCCAGAGTCGCTCGTCTCGAGTGTGGACCACATCTTCGAAGGACTGGTGCTGCTCGAGCCGGTCGCGCTCGGCGTTTCAGGCCCCGAAAGCGCCCAGGCGATTTGCAGGATGGACGACGTTCTTTCCTCGGCGGCGCGCGCGCGTGCGTTCGCCAAGATGACCGAAGGCACGGGAACGCCTCCCGAGGTGCGGCGCCTCGTGGAGGCGCATCTTCCGTGGCTCGATCGCGCCGAAGGGATGCGGCAACGCTACCTCGCGAAAGCGCTGCGTACGAAGTCCGGCGGCCAAGGGTGCTTTCTGACGGCCGCCCGACAAGGAATGAAGGTGCTGGGCAAGTCTCCGGAAGAAAAGAAGAAACTCGCGAGCCTATTCGACGCTCTCGTGGCCTCGGATGCGGCACGCGTTCGTGTCGGAGATCTGCTCGATCTCGCTTCGCTTCATATCGAGGTCGACGACACGTCCGGTGGAGCCACGTTCCTCGAGAGGGCTCGCGGCGCTTCGAGCCGGGCACCGAACGAAGACGAACAACGAAGAATGGAGAGGCTCGAAAAAGAGCTCGAGACCACGAAGAAGCTCGCCACCCTTGGCATGAACGGGGACGTGCATGCGCGGGCCGACCTGCTCATGAGCCTCGACCGTCGCGACGAGGCTCGGGCCCTTCTCGAAGCGTTCGAGCCCATGAGGCCGCGCTCGCCGAAGACCTCCGCAAGGCTCGCGCTCGTCGCGTTCCAAGACGTCGCCTCGCACGATGCGCTTACGAAAGCACTTTCGGCCGCCGCGGACGAGATGCGAAATACCAAAGAAGGGCCTCACGACGAAATCGTCGCGCAAGTAGAGCTCGGGCTCGAAGGAGCGCGCATCGTCGCGGCACTCGCGGACGGAACCGTGCTGCAGGCGCTCGGCACGGCTCGGCCGCGTCTCGTGACTCTCACAGACGAGCTCGCGAAGTGGAACCCGGGCCGAGCAGGCGCCCTTCGTATCTTCGTGGACGTCCTCGGAACCTGCGAAAAACCCCTCATGTCCGGCGACTTCAAGTGTCTCCTGGCCACGTTGCCGGAGCTCTTGCCACGAGCGGCAGGCTTGAAAAAAAGCTTCCCGGACGAGATCGACATCGACCGGGCGACGACCTTCTTCACGATGTTCGCGAAGGACCACACACTCGCTCTCGAGCTGCTCACGACCGCACCGAGCGCGGACGGGCGAAAGAACCGGGAGTACTCGCTCGATCGCGCACGCGCATCGGTCACCCTCGCGTCGGTTCTTTCGAGCCCCGCCGACGTCGAGAAGCTCCGAAAGTCCGTCGACGCGATCGTCGCGCGAAGCTCCGATCCGAACACCCGCGATCCCGAGAAAGAAGCGCTCGAAGCCGACTTCGTGCTCGTGTCGGCCACGCTGGCCAAAGGAACCGCGCAAGCCGAAGGCTATCGAAAGGCCGCGGTGGCTTACCGACGCGCGCTCGAAGGGGCTTCGGGAACGAGCCGAGCTCGCATCGTGAATGCGTTGGCAACGCTCGCCCTTCGCGAAGGCAAACGTGCCGAAGCCAGCGCAATGCTCGAAGCGTACGCGGGACCGAAAGACTGGCCCTTCGAGGTCACGCTCCTCGCCGCGAGCGACAAATACTCCAAAGATATCGAACGGATTCGAGCGCTTGGAAAAGATGGAACGGAGACATCCAAGACGACGACCGAGCTCTGGAAAGCGTCCCTTCTCGTCGACAAGAAGGAGATCTCCGAGGCTTTCGCCGCTGCACTGGCGGGCGCACGCACGCCGGGCTACCTCATCAAGGCCGAAGCGACCAAACGAGGCATCGAGTGGTCGGGGCGAATGAACCTTTCGCTCGGACTGTCCGCCCGAGGCCATGCCTTTTCGGCTTCGGCGTACGCCGATCTCTGGTTTCTTCCGCTTCCGAAGGTGCGACTCGAGGACCTCGAAAAGCGCCGCAAAGGGAAATGACGTGTCGACCGATGAAGCCTCGCATCCAAAAGCTCCGACGCATGCACGCTCGATCGGTGTGCTTGGTCTCGTCGTCCGGCTGATCGCCAGCATCGGAGTGGGGCTCGCCGCGGCCTCGTCGTGCACGCCGGCGCAATCGCCTACGGCCCACGTCCCATCCGACGCCGCCCGTGAGGCAGAGGTCGATGCAAGCGCCGATGGCGACGCCGACTCCGACTCGGACGCCGACTCCGACGCCGACGCCGACTCCGGTCCCGATGCGGCGCGGCTCGCAAGTGCCCCTTTCGCGGCGCAAGGCCGCTGCCCGGAAGGCATGGCGGCGCTCGGCCCGAGCTTGTGCATCGACCGCTGGGAAGCCGCGCTGGTCACGGTTGCGCACGACGGAACAATCACGAAGAACCCGCCGAACCACACCCCTGAGGACACGGACGACATCCGAGCGGTCTCGGCTCCCGGCCATCTTCCTCAGACCTACGTGAGCGCCCTCCAAGCCGAGGACGCATGCCAGGCCTCGTCGAAGCGCCTATGCTCCCACGCCGAGTGGATCTCGGC
>JAYUKI010000582.1:0-14432 GCA_043764595.1 Myxococcales bacterium
GGCGAGCTTCGACGTCGACACGACGCGCGCGCGGTACGTCTTGCCGAGAACCTGACCGACGTCTTCGTCCGCGCAGCGAATGACGAGCTCGCACGAGGCATTGAGGTCGCGCACATGGCGGCAGGCGACGGCGACGGTTTCGAGATCGTCGGCCGTCAGAAGGACCACCTTGGCGTGCGCGACACCTGCGGCTTCGAGGACGGCGCGATCACGGCCGCTGCCGACCACGACGGGCCACTCTTCCCGAACGAGCTCGGCGACGAGCTCGGCGTCTTCTTCGACGACCACACACGGCTTCCCCTCCCCCGCCACGAGCTCGAACGCACGACGCCCGAGGTTCGACAGGCCGACCACGACCACGTGGCCCGTCGACTCGGCGGCGAGGGCGCGGCAGGTCTCCTCGGGGCGGTAGCGCCGGGTGACGTTGGTGGCGATCATCGACGCTACGAGACCGAACACGACGACCTCGGTGAACGACTGGTACAGGCTCGGCCAGCCCTCGTGCACCTTGCTCACGCACAGAGCCGTGGCGAGCGCCTTCGTTCGCGAGAAGCCGTACGCCTGGACGAGCACGACCGTGTTTCCGGCAAGCCATGCCGCGACGAACGCGAGCGCGGCACGGTTTTGACGTAGCGCGAGGCGAAAACGCATCCACCCCGCTCGGACCTTCGATCGCTTCATGCCCACAAGACGTGCGGCGCAAAAGGCGCGCCGAGAAGCCCCCGGGAACAGAGTTTCGCCAGGTGCTTCGCGACCGTCACGCGAAGGACACGCGCTTTCTTGCGGCTCGCCGCGTCAATCGAGGAGGCCGATGTCCACGGTGCCGAACGAGCGTGTGCGAGTGCCGTGCCAAACAATACGATCCGAAAAGAGCGACGAAGACGTGCCCTAGAGGACCGCAACGTTCGTGGGCTGACGGCCTCTCGAGCGATCGTGTGCTCGGCGTCCGTGCGAAGTGGAAGGACGCATCGGAGCTCATGCGCCGCCATTTCTGGCGCTTCGAGGCGCTCGCTCGAGCGCACCTGAAGGATCCGGGCTACTCTCCCATTCCGTGAGCCTGGGGAAAAAAGCGCTATTTGCCTTCGGAGTCGGAACGTTCGCGGTGGCCTCTGCCTGCGGACAGACGCCCGTGTTCGACACCACGGTCCGCTTCGATGGTGGCGATGGTGCTACGGACGCGAAGAGCCCCACGGACTCGGGTCCCGACGGACCGTCGACCGATCCAACCCTCGGAGGACCATGCACCGACGATGCGCAGTGCGGGGACGGAATCGAGTGCACGTTCGACCGCTGCGACACGACGATCAACCGTTGTAGGAACACGCCGGACGACACGCAATGTGCGGACACGGTGCACTGCAACGGCAAAGAACGCTGTGTGCCACGCCTCGGGTGCCGGCCGGGCGAGCCCGTGACCTGCCAGGACGGAAACTCCTGCACGATCGACGCGTGTGTCGAGGAGACAAAGAGCTGCGTTCGTGCTCCGCGCGACGTCGACGGGGATGGAGAGGCCGACGACCACTGCGAAGGCGGACGCGACTGCGACGACATCGATCCCCTGGTCGGAGCCACTCGAGCCGAGATTTGTGGGAACGGCAAAGACGACAACTGCAACCGCCGCGTCGACGAGCAGCCCTGTGCTTCGCCGCAAGACGATACCTGCGCGACCGCGCGCACCGTGGTCGCCCCGGCCCGGCTCACGGTCACCACGGTGGCGGCGAAGCGGGATTTTTCGCCGACGTGCAGCGTCGCCACCCCGAGCGCTTCCCGCGACGTCGTGGTCCGCGTGGACATCCCGGGAAATGCTGGGGATCCAGCGCAGGACCTGGAAGTCTTCGCGACCGCCCCCTCAGGCGACACGGCCGTGGCGATCCTGTCGGCGTGCTCGGCGGCTGGAAACGAGCTCGCTTGCGGCCACACCAAGCTTGGCGCCGAGGCGCGAGCCCGGGCCCGCAGCGTCCGGCCCGGAAGCTACTTCGTCGTGGTCACGACGCAGGGCGAATCGCAGGTCGATCTCGGAGTGGCGCTTTCTCCCGGAACGAGCCCGCCGACCAACGAGGACTGCACCGCACCGAAGCCCGTGGCGACCGACGTGCCGTTCACCGTGGAGCTCGTCGACGCGAAGAAGGACCTCGTGACGGCGTGCTCGAGCGAGACGGGCGAGCTCACCTACGCATTCACGCTCACCGAGCCGCGCGACGTGCGTGTCTTCACATCGAGACTGCGCGGATCGGGCTTGGTGGTCGCGTCGTTCCGTGAGCCGGGGTGCGTGAACGAGACCCGCTGCCGCACCGGAAGCGCACCTCCACTGCTCGCCCGGAGCCTACCCGCAGGGACGCATGTCGTGGCCATCTCGGCAACGGCGGCACTCGACGCCAACATCGTCTTGCAGACGTCCGCTCCGACCCTGCCGCCACCGAACGGCTCGTGCACAGCGCCCCCAATCCTCGCCCACGACACCACCGTCGTGCAGAACCTCTCTTCGTACGACGAGATCCCCACCGGCTGCCTCTCGGGCGGGCCCACGGCGGCCTATTCCCTCGTCCTCACGCAACCCAGCGACGTCCTGCTCGTCGGTCGTTTTCCCCAGAACGAGCTTGGCGCGGTGTCGATGAACCTCCCTTCGTGCACGAAGGCGGACGAGCTCCTCTGCCAGAAAGACTCGACTCCCGCCCGTGTGTCCAAACGCAACGTGCCGGCGGGTACGTACCGCGTGCTCGTCCACGACGAACGCGGTGAGACCGTGTCGCTCGGTGCGTTCGTGCGCCCCACAGTGGCTCCGATCCCCGTCTCCGGCGACACCTGCATGGACGCCCCGACGCTGCCCGCCGAGGGAGGCTTTTTCACGGGCGACACGACCACGCGGGGCGCCGACTTCGTCGCGAGCTGCGACGCGCCCGGCGGCACGCCGAACGGCGCGAACGACCAGATGATGCGATTCGTCCTGCCCGCACGAAAGCGGGTCATCTTCGACACCCAAGGGTCCGGATTTTCGACGATTTTGAACATTCGCCAGGGAACGGCGTGCCCGGGAATCGAGGTTCCGGATGCGTGCCACGTCGGGTTCAAAGCGTCACGAAGCTTCCTCGACGTGGTGCTCGACGCCGGAACCTACTGGGTTCAGCTGGATGGCTACGCGGGAGCGGTCGGAAGCTGGAACCTCGACGTCCGCGTCCTCCCACCGTGACCGAGAGTCCGTACGCCGTGGCGGATGCCTGGTCCGCCCGATGAACGATCGGGTTAGGCTTGGGCCATGCTTCCCGCGCGTCCTCAGTCCGTGTCCGTGACCAACATGACCGAATACGTGCTTCCGCAGCACGCGAACGCCCTCGGAAACGTGTTTGGCGGGCAGATTATGGCGTGGATCGACCTGTGTGGCGCCATCACGGCGCAGCGCCACACCGGCGAGATGTGCGTCACCGCGTTCGTCGACGACCTGAAGTTTCACAACCCCGTCAAGGTGGGCGAGGTGGTTCGCCTCGCCGGCCGCATCTCGGCTGCGTTTCGCACGTCGATCGAGATCGAAATCGACGTCCAAGGCGAGGACTCACGCTCCGGTCGCACGTGGCCTTGCGTACAGGCTCGCCTCACTTTCGTCGCCATCGACGCGCACGGGAAGCCGGTCGAGGTCCCCCCGCTTTCGCTCGAGACCGAGGAGGCCGTGGCTTCCCAGCACGCCGGCGAAGAGCGCCGCAAGGCCCGGCTTCTCTCGAACGCCTGAGCGCCCGAAGAGCACGACCGAAAGCAGGCCCTCGACGTCGATAGGCTTCCCGATCTACCGTCCGCGTCATGCTGGTTTCCGTCGACGACGTCTTGAAGGGTCGCCCTGCGGCCAATGTGGGTGAGACCGTGACTGTGGGCGGCTGGGTCCGTACACGACGCGACTCGAAGGCCGGTCTTTCGTTCGTAGCGCTGTCGGATGGCTCGTGTTTCGACACGCTCCAGCTCGTGGCGCGCAACGATCTCGCGACCTACGCCGACGTCCAGAAGCTCACCTCGGGTTGCTCGATCATGGCGACCGGCACGGTGAAAGCGAGCGAGGGCAAGGGGCAGACCGTCGAGATCGAGGTCACGGAGCTTCAGGTCGTGGGCTGGGTGGCCGATCCGGACACGTATCCCATCAGCCAAAAACGCCACAGTTTCGAATATTTGCGTGAAGTCGCCCACTTGCGACCGCGGACCAACACGTTCGGGGCCGTCGCGCGGACACGCCACGCTCTCGCCAACGCCATCCACCGTTTCTTCCACGAGCACGGCTACTACTGGGTTCACACGCCCATCATCACGGCGTCGGACTGCGAAGGCGCCGGGCAGATGTTCCGGGTCTCGACCTTGGATTTTTTGCACTCCACGGAAGAAGAGCGAAAGAAGCTCGTCGCTCAAGACGACTTCTTCGGTCGTGAGGCTTTTCTCACCGTCTCTGGCCAACTCAACGTCGAGAGCTACGCCATGGCGCTCTCGAAGGTCTACACGTTCGGTCCGACCTTCCGCGCGGAGAACTCGAACACCGCGCGCCACCTGGCCGAGTTCTGGATGGTCGAGCCCGAGGTCTCCTTCTGCGACTTGTCCCGCCTGGCAACCATCGCTGAAGAGTTCCTGAAGTACGTGATCGGCGCAGTCTTGGTCGAGCGCGCCGACGACATGAAGTTCTTCGACGAGCGCATCCAGCCGGGGCTCCTCGCCAGGCTAAATCACGTCGTCGAGTCCCCCTTCAAGCGCATCGACTACGGCGAGGCCATCGAGGTCCTGGCGAAATCGGGCAAGAAGTTCGAGTTCATGCCGACATGGGGCGCAGATCTCCAAACCGAGCACGAGCGCTACCTCACGGAAGAAGCCTTCAAGCAGCCCGTCATCGTCATGAACTACCCGAAGGACATCAAGTCCTTCTACATGCGCCAGAACGAGGACGGAAAGACCGTCGCGGCGATGGATGTGCTCGCAGCGGGCATCGGCGAAATCATCGGCGGCTCGCAGCGGGAGGAGCGCCTCGATAGGCTCGACCAACGCATCGAAAAGATGAAGCTCGAGAAGGACGCTTACTGGTGGTACCGCGATCTGCGCCGGTACGGGACCGTGCCTCACGCGGGATTCGGTCTTGGTTTCGAGCGGCTCGTGATGTTCGTCACCGGCATGGTCAACATTCGCGACGTCATTCCGTTCCCCCGCACGCCAAAGTCCGCGCCCTTCTGACCAAGCCCTTCGTGAACCACGCGCGGGTTCGATCTACGGCTCAGGGCACTGGAACGGCTTCGGTCAGGACGGGCTCGGCTCGCACGATGGATCGGTAGAGCGATTCGTACGTTCGGGCCGAGGTCGTCCAGGAGGCGTCGCGGGTCATCGCGCGCTCGATGGCGTCGCGGAAGCCCATCTTGTCGCCGTAGAGGACGAAGGCATCGTCGCAAGCGGCGAGAAGCTCGTGCAGGCTCGGGCTCGCGGCCACGAGGCCCATACCACGTCCGTGCGCCGTCGAAATGGGCTCCACGGAATCGGTAAGCCCCCCCACGGGCGTCACGATTGGAAGGGAGCCGTAGCGCATCGCGTACATTTGGGTGAGGCCACAGGGCTCGAACCGGGAAGGAACGACGAGAAAGTCGGCGCCCGAAAAGACCCGTTTCGCGAGCGCTGCGTCGAACGTGACCTTCGCCGACACGCGCCCCGGATGACGGGCTGCGGCTTCGAGCATGGCCTCTTCGAGGGTTGGGTCTCCCGTGCCGACAAGCGCTACGTTCCCTCCGCGATCGACGAGCGCGTCGACGACGCCTAGCAAGAGGTCGACTCCCTTTTGCCAGGAGAGCCTGGACACGAACCCAAAGAGCGGGCCGTGCTCGGTTGCGCCGGCACCGACGCCGAGCTCCGCGGTGAGGCGGGCCTTGCACTCGGCTCGACCGCGAACGAACGAAGCAAAATCGTAGGGACGAGCGATTTCTCCGTCGATGCTCGGGTCGAAGCGAGCGTCGTCGATGCCATTGAGGATGCCGGTGAGCTTGTTCGCGTGCGCCCGGAGGTGACCGTCGAGGCCAAATCCTCCTTCGAAGGTGAGCATTTCTTTTGCGTGGGTCGGGCTCACCGTGGTGATGGCATCCGCGAGCGACGTCGCGGCCTTCACGAGATTCAAGCCCCCCTCGTGGTACCCGACGCTCGGAACGAACACCTCGCGCGGGATGCCGAGTCGATCGAGTGCGTCTTCGCCGAAGACCCCCTGGAACGCGATGTTGTGGAGCGTGAAGACGGAAGCCTTTTTCGCCCAAGCGGGTCCCATCGCGAGCTTTGCGTAGATCACGGAGAGTGCGGCATGCCAATCGTGGCCGTGCACGACGTCCGGACCGAGGCCATCGCCGGGCTCGCCGAACACCTTCGCCGACACCTCCAACGCGCCGCGTGACAGGGTCGCGAAACGGAGGTCGTTGTCGCCAAACGCGCCGTGCGCGTCTCCGTAGATGGCATTCCTTCCGTAGAGCCCGGGGTCGTCGAGCAAACATGTGCGCACGAAGCCACCGCTGGGTCGCGTGACCCGAGGAAGCTCGAGAACGCGGACCGAGCGCACGTCGGAGGGACCCCAGCCCACACGTACGCCGATCGGGTCGTTCCACGGCACCATGGGCAAGCGAGAACGGGTGATCGCGTAGAGTGGAGTGACGACCAGGATCTCGGCACCGAGGCTCGCGAGCTCGTGTGCGAGCGCATACACGACGTCGCCGAGGCCGCCGGTACGGGCAAGCGACTCGACCTCGGCCGAGACCATGAGAATGCGCAATGGGTTCACCTTTCAGAACCGAAGCGGAGCGGCGACTTCCCCCAAAGAGCCCGCGGTCGGATCTTTTTCGGTGCTGTAGGCAATCGCCGTCGGGACGATGACGGCCGCCGCGACCACCGTCACTACGCCCGTCCAGAACCACCACGTTCGAGTGATGGGCGGGCCTTTCGACATCGTTACGGTAAGGTCCTTCGTCTTGTCGAGCTCGACGATGACCGGAATCGTGGTGTCTCTGTAGGAGTCCAGCTTCGCGACCACTTCGTGCGAGCCGGGCCTCAAGTAGATCTCGAAGGGCGGATTGCCCCGAAACTGGCCGTCGACGTAGACCGTTGCACCCATGGGTTCGGTCCGTAGGCGGAGCGTCCCCGACGACGCCCGAGAAACGAGATCGACGCGAATCGGGATGGGTCCGCCGGACTTGAGCGTCACCGGAACTTTCTGCGCGCGGAAGCTCACCGAGTCGACCGTGAGCGTGGTCTCCGGGGAATGCGGAATCGAAACGCGGAAGGTGGAAGGTGCCTTGGAGCAGCCTCGCCCCACCAGCGCCGCCCCGAGGAGAATTTGAGCATCGGGATCGGTTTCCGTACAAACGAGGGAAATCGTGGCCACGTGCTGGCGGACTTCGGCGATGGTCTCGAGGATGCGCGGGACCTTGGCGCGGAGCTCCGGCGAGGCATCGCGCAAGAAGCGCTCGAGCTCGTCGATCGCGGCCGGGTGGTTGTCACGGGCTTGATGGACCTTGCCGAGGTTGTAGTGAAGGGTTGCGTCGTTCGGCGTAAGCTCCAGGGCCTTTTTGTACGCTTCTTCGGCGGCTGCGAACTCGAGCTTGTCCATCGCGAGCCCGCCCTGGCGCTTCAACTCCGCCGACCGCGAGGCAGCATCCGCTGGCTCGTCCGCGACGGCCCGCGAGGACAGAGAAGTGAGACACGTCACGAGGGACGCCATCACCAAGAACACGAACATTCGGTGCCGGCGACGGGGGGGGGCGAGCGAAGATAGGGGCGTTGGCATTGCTTTTAGATGTGGGGAGGGTCGGCGGACGGTGCAGGGCTCGGAAGCGGGGGAGCTGGCGGATGAACGTCACTGGAGGGTACGGGCTTCGGAGTCGGGCCGCTCTGAGGTTTTGTCGGGGTTGGGGCGGCGCTGGTCGGGGGAGATGGGTGGGGGCCGTCGGCCAGTTTGGTCAGAGTGGCGACGGTACTTGTGACCGCCGAAGGCGTCGACGTCGGGGCTTCGATGCGCGCGGGTGCGGCGACGGCCGGTCGCAGGTCGGGTGCGGACGGGGCGCCCGGCGAAGGCCTGCTCGACAGCCGAAAACCAATGAACCCAAGCAGCAAGACCACCGCTACGATGGAGGCCAAGCCGACGACTATGGTGCGGCTCGTCCTTTTGGGCTCCCGAGCTCCCCAGGCGACGACGGTCTTTGCGTGCCCGGTCGAGACCGAAGACGGGTCGAGAGTCGAGGACTCGACGAGATGGGGTTGCGTGCCGAGCAGTTGCTGCGCGGTGATGGCGCCTTGGGAGGTTTTTGGCGCAAACGGCAAGAGGGCGGCCATGAGCTCGCGCACGGATGCGAAGCGATCGTTCGGGTTCCGCGCAAGACACCTCGCGAGCGCCGTGGCCACACCGGCAGGCACTGGGAGAAGAGTCGAGAGCGGCGGAGGGTCTTCCGTAACGATGGCTGCCGCCACCTGCGTGGGCGTTCCGACGAACGGTGCGCGGCCCGATACGAGCTCGTAGAGGACGACACCCAGGGACCAAATGTCCGCGCGAGCGTCGACGGCGTGCGACGCGCGCACTTGCTCCGGCGCCATGTACATCGCGGTTCCCATGACGGCCTCGGCGGAGGTCAGCTTCGCCTCACCGTCGTTCGTAATCTTCGAGATGCCAAAGTCGAGGATCTTGGCGATGCGTCCACCACGCTCTTCGGACAGAAACACGTTCGACGGCTTTAGATCGCGATGAACGATTCCGAGCGCGTGCGCTTCGTCCATCGCGCCACACGCCTGCAGAACGTAGTCCACGGCCTCGTCGAGGGGCAGTTTGTGCCGTGCACCGAGCTCGGCGTCGAGGTCGCGACCCTCGAGGAGCTCCATCACCATGAAGGGAACACCTTCGGAGGTGATGTCCACGTCCGTGACTCGAGCCGTGTGCCGACTACGCAATTGGCTCGCAGCGCGGGCCTCGCGATCGAAGCGCTTCACGAGGTCGTCGACATGAAGATACTCTGGGAGAAGCATTTTCAGCGCAACCCGTTGGCCCAGGCGGACATGCTCGGCGGCGTACACCACGCCCATGCCCCCTTCCCCGAGCACTTTCGTGATTCGGTACTTGCCAGCGACGATTTGTCCGGGCTGCGGCAGCGGGTCGAGCACGGTTCGAGTCTACCTCAAGTGTAGGCGTTGCCAACCAAGCGACCGACTTCGCCACACCTTGCCAAGCGGCAACCAAACCATCGATCGGCATAGAGCCCATCGAGTCCAACTGTAGGTAGATGTAGAGCGTTCGTCGGTGGGATCGCTGGGAACGATCTCTGCTAAGTTCGGATTCGCATGGCGCTTACGGGTTCTCTTGCGGCGAGCGACATGAACGAGACCGTGGTGCGATGCGAGCACGCGGATCGCTGCGGCGGATGTCCGATCTTGTCGCTTCCATACGGAGAGCAGCTCCTCGTCAAGCGCGGCAGGGTCGTTCAGTCGGTGAGCCGCTACCCGACGCTCGAGCTCGTCTACACCGAGCCGCTCGTACCTGCAGACCCCATCACGAGCTATCGAACGCGAGCGAAGCTCATCGTCGGCAGCGGCGCGACGGTGGGTCTCTACGCCAAGGGTGGCGGGCACCACATCGTCGACATCCCGCGGTGCCGGGTCCTGTCCCCGGCGCTATCTGCCGCCGCAGCATTCTTGCGCGCACGGATCGGCGTCCACGAAAGCGAGGGGGGCCCTCTTGCTCCGATGATGGAGCAGACGGGGGCCTTGCGCGCGATCGACCTGCGAGAGACGCGCGGTGGAGGCCCCGACGACCCGCCCTCGATCCTCCTCACGCTCGTGTTGTCACGCGCACGCTCGGCTCCGACGGAACAGCTGGAGGCGTGCGCTCGCGCACTTCGCGCAGAACATCCAGCCTTTGCCGGGATCGCCGCCAACTTCCACGATGGCGACACTCCGCAGGTCCTCGGCACCGAGACGCGCCTGCTCGATGGCGAAGAGTCGAAGCCCGATCAACTGGGCCGCTCGATGCACCTCGCCACCTTCGGCTCGTTCGTCCAGTCGCACCGCGAGCAAGCGGCCAACGTTCACGGAATTCTCATCGAAGGGCTCGGGCTCGAGCGTCCGCGAAGCGAGCCGCTGCGCATTCTGGACCTCTATGGGGGATCCGGTTCGATAGCGCTCGCGCTCGCCAATGCCGGCGCCAGAGTCACCCTAGTCGAATCGTTTCCGCCCGCGGTCGCCCAGGCCCTCGCCGCCGCGACCCTGCAAGGCGTCACCCTCGATGCGGAATGCCAAGACGTCGGGGCGAGCTTGAAACAACGCCACGCGCGAAAAGAAGTCTTCGACGCGGCGGTCGTGAACCCGTCTCGACGGGGAATGGGGCCGGTGGCGCGCGAAGGTCTTGCTCGGCTCGAAGTCTCCACGATCGCCTACGTGTCGTGCGATCCGGACACGCTGGCGCGCGACCTCGACCACTTCGTTCGCCTTGGGTACGGCACCACGACTCTGCGACCCCTCGACATGATCCCTCTGACCGACGAGGTCGAGACCGTCACTGTCCTTCGTCGCGGCGCGTCGCCCACTCCTCAGGTCCTCTACGAGGACGCGGACATTCTCGTCGTCGCCAAGGCTCCACACGAAGCCGTCGTCCCACGGGCGGAAGGAGCACCTGGCTCGTCGCTCAAGGAGCGCGCGTTGCGCCTGCCTGGCGTTCGAACCCTCCGCCCGGTCGGCCGGGACGACACCAGCACGAGTGGCATTGTCTTCTTCGCGAAGAGCGACGAAGCCTTCGAGCTTTTCACCCGAGCGTTTGCCAATCCGGCCACACGTCGCGTCTACGTGGCGTACGTGCGCGGAGTGACTCCGCAAAAGGGCACCATCGCACGCGACTTGCGCGAGGACGGACGTACCCATCCCGCGCGCACGCGCTACCGCCGTCTAGCCATCGCTGGCGGCCATAGCGTGCTCCGTGTCGTCCCGGAGCAAGAACGTCCACACCAAGTGCGCAGGCACC
Organism: Myxococcales bacterium; assembly: GCA_043764595.1. Taxonomy (GTDB): domain Bacteria; phylum Myxococcota_A; class Polyangia; order Polyangiales; family Polyangiaceae; genus JAAFHV01. Next base: position 10,979 of record JAYUKI010000582.1, read on the forward strand.
TTGCTGCGATCGGCCACCCCGTGCTCGGCGACGAGCGCTACGGACATCCCCCATCGAATCGGTTTTTCGAGGAACGAAACGGTCTGGACCGCACGTTCGTGCATGGCGTTCGGGTGGAGCTCGAGCATCCCAGGACGGGCACGAGACTCCTCCTCGAGAGCCCGCTGCACGGCGACTTGCGTGCGGTACTGGAGCGAACGAGCGGCCCGGGGACCCTACGATTTCTCGAGCAGAAACATGCCCTCGGTTCCGGGCCACAATCGAGTTTCCCGCCCCCTCCGGATTCGGATGGGCCGGTCGATAGTGCCCTCGAAGTGGACATCGGTGCGCCTTCGGTGCGCGGTGCCATGACGGGCGACGACGACGATCGCGGAAGCGTCTTCTGAGAGCGCCTCTGGGCGAGTGCATGCGTTACAAAAGAGCGGCGCGAATGCCTTCGACGCCGAGCGACAACGCGAGCCGAGCCTTCGTGGTCGCTGGAAGCCGTTCGCCCGCATACCAGGCGGCCCCGGCTCGACGTGCTGCTTCGGAAGTGCAGAGAAAGTGCCGGTACGAGGCGCCCGGCAGACCGTAGACACGTCCTGCCAGCCAGGCACTCTGCAGAAGATGGCGCCCTACGCGGGAAGTCCTGACGGCATGCCCGTAGTGGCCAGGCTCGTGCCGACCGACACGGAGGGCACGGGCGACGGTGCGAGCTGCGATTCCGCCCATCACGATGGACTGAGCAATTCCTTCGCCGGTCGTGCGATCGATGCCCGCCGCTTCACCGACGAACAGCACGCCATCGTGCTCGAGCACTGTTTCCGGCACGAAAGGACGCGTAGGGAAGGGCTTCAAGCGAACCGTTTCGGGCGCCACTCCGCGGGCGAGCAGGCACCGAAAAAGCTCGCTCTTGACGCTGGCGTTGGGCGACAGATTCGCATGGTAGATGCCGCGGCTCACGTACCGGGAGGCCACGAGGTCGGTGTCCTGGCCGGTCGGGTCGGGCGTCGGAAAGTCCCAGTAGTAGCCTTCGAGGCCGTGGGCACATACGTCGAGGTCGAAGTCACAAAGTTCGGACCGCGGACCGCTGTCACCTGCAACGAGCTCGGTATCGGTCACATAGAGGTGACCTTTGCGTGCGGGCTCTCGCAGGAGGAGGACCTTGCGCGTCTTGCTGCCTGCGCCATCGCACGCAAGGACGTGCTTCGCCCGAATCTCGCCCTTCGTCGTCGTCACGCGAAACGTCCGCCCGTCCCGCTCTACGGAGACGAGGCCTTCGCCTTCACGAACCGCCACACCATCCGACTGGGCCGTTCGCAAGAGGGCGGTGTCGAACGCATCACGCCGAATGACGATGCCCAGCGCCGCCTTCGTGCTGCCCACGCCGCCATCGCTCAGGATCCGCAGACCGCGCATCGGAATTCGCGGAACCTTCACCTCGACGGACAAGGAGCGTAGAGCCTCGAGGCCCCATGAGCTGACGGCGCCGGCGCAGGGTTTGTCCCGCGGGAAGTGCGCCGAATCGAGGACGGTTATGGACTTCGGGTCGACGCGACAGTCTCGGACCAGATGAAGCGCGACGCTCGATCCAGCTGGACCTCCTCCCACGATGACGACGTCGCTCGTGGTCATGTCGGCGGCTCGGCGTGCGGTCCGGACAAAAACGGAACTTCGGCAGCGAGCTCGCGAAGGGCCGCATCGAGCTCTTCCGCGCGCGATGCGTGGCTCACGATCGAGAGGTCTCCTCCGGACAGCGCATAGACCGCGGCAAGTCCTTCGCTCGCTTCGAGAACCCCCTTCAAAAAAACTACGTCTTTCGCGCGGAGGACGACCCGCCGAACGATCATTCCCTCACCGAACGACTCTTGCCTATGCGGTTGGGATGTCATGCGAGCGTTTCCGGAGCGTCGGAGGAGCGGCGATCGCGCTTCTCGCGGAGCTTCGTTTGGATGCCTTCCACCAGCCGTTCGACGTAGCTCTCGAAGGGTGGGCAATGCACGTCGCTTCCGGCGAGCAACGCGTCGGTGTTCGCGGCGCTGTACTCCACCGGAGTGAGCAGCGCATCGAGAAACGCTCGGGGGCTCTGGGCGATGCGGTCGAGGCCGGGAGCACGCAGGAGCGCCTTCGTGATGTTCGCCGGGATATGGCCTCTTGGAGCGCGCCGGCCGCCTGCCTCTGCCACGAGCTCGAAAACACGGCGAGCCGTGGGAGGCGACGGATCCTTGATGTGGAACGTCTTTCCGATGGCCCGTGAGTCGGAGCCGATGAGCGCGGCGACGCGTGCGACGTGGTCGGCGGGCACGAGATGAAGTGGAAGGTTGCCGCGGCCGAGGAGTGGGAGTGCGAAGTCCGGAGGTGAAGTGACCACAAGCAGCATGAGGAAATGCGGTCCCTCGAATCGGTCGAGCTCCCCCGTCCGCGAATCGCCCGCGATGAGGGTGGGACGCAGCACCACGACGGGGAGCCGACTTCGAGCGCGAAGCACGAGGTTTTCGGCGTGCGCCTGAGCCTCTTCGACGACGTTGCGGAACGATTGCCCCTTCACGAGCTCGTCTTCGAGAACGAGCCCCGTTCGCGTGCCGGAAACGCTTGCCGAGGAGTGATGCACGAGACAGCGGAGGCTGGGGCAGTGCCTCGCTAGCTCGAGGACTTCACGCGCGGCGGCCACGTGCTCCGTCTGCGCTTGCTCGCGCGACATGCCGAGCTGCGACGTCCCAGCCACGTGGTGGATGCGCTGGATGCGCACGCGCACGGACTGCCACTCGGCACCGGAGAGACCGAGATCGATGGCGGATGGCTCGCCGACGAGTCGATGAATCCGCTCGCGCGAACCCGCCGGAAGGTCCTCGATGAAGCTCGAAAATGCCTCTTCGTCCTTCTCACGAACAAGCGCGTGCACGACGTTCTGCGACGGCGCCGCGAGCAGCGCCTCACAGGTCTTGCGTGCGGCGAGCGACGGCAGCCCCGTGAGAAACACCTCCTCGTCGAGCGCCTTCATTCTGCCTTCATACCCGAAAACGAAACGGTCCGTCACCGCCGGCTCTCCCGATCGGCGAACGGACCGTTCGTTCTGCGTGATGCGGGGACTAGAGAGACTGTTCGAGCTGAGCTCGAGCAAGCGCGTCTGCCGCGTCCTTCATTTCCTTGTCTGCCGGGGACGCTGTCTTTTTCGGCCCTTCCTCGGGCTTGGGCGTCGCGGGCTTGGGCGGTTTGGGCGTGGCGGCAACTTTCGGTTCCGCTGCCGCTACCTTGACGACCTTCGGGACCTCGGGTTTGGCAGGCGCAGGAGCCGCGGCGGGCGCGGCAGGCTTGGCCGGAGGGGTCGCGGCCGCGACCACGCCTGGAGGAGCCACCGCGACCGCAGCGGCGCCCGGAGGCGCCACCGCAACCGCCGGAGCTGCTGCGACCACAGCGGCTCCGGTTGCGGGAGCCATATTCGCCGCGCTGGCGGAGACCGCTGGCTGAGCGAGGA
>JAYUKI010000583.1:0-4007 GCA_043764595.1 Myxococcales bacterium
AATCGCCTTGCTCGCTCGGTCTGCCATGCGCACGCGAGTGTCGAACCGTTGCCGGTCCGCCGGAAGGGGCCAATGGGCTCGCTATCCCGGACGGATACGGCCGAACGATTCGGTCGGCGAGGCGAGGAGCGATGCGAAAGCTCGCGCCGAAGGTTGGCACGAAGGACGCGATGGCCGTCAGCCACACGTAGTGGCCACCGAGGCGTTCCAGCTGCAGGGTGCTCAGGAAGCCGTAGAGCAACGCTCCGGCGAGAAGGCCCAGAAGCAGTGACTCGCTCTCTCCCGTCGAGGAGCGGCGCATCGGCGAGATCCAACGTGGGATCGGGATCCGGACCACCGTGGCCGGAATGGCGGTCGCGACGGCGGCGACCACCTATATGTTCGTCAGCCTCGGGACCGGACAAGGACAAGGCAGCCTGGCGGCGCTCGGACCCGTCGTCGTAGGCAGTGCCGGGGCCGGTCTCGGCTTTCTTATCAGTGCGTTGGGCGTGCCGCTCTGGGTGGCGGGGCAAGTGCGTATCGCGCGCGCGAAGGAGAGCGAAAGGGTCTCGCTCCTCCCGTCCTTCACGCCGCTCGCGGGCGGAGGGGTCGCCACACTCACAGTGGGCTTCTGAAACCACGGGACATCGCTTCTTGGGTAGCCTCTCGAAAGGGAGTGCCCGTGTGGTGCGTGCGGAAGCTGCCGGGCCCATGCCGACGCATCGGCGCCGTGGGAGACATGAGCGCGTTTCGCTCCCAAAACATGACCTGCAGGACATGGTCGGCGCAAACCCGACGTCCGCTCTCTCGTGAAATTGTGCACTTGTCGCTTGGCCCACCAATTGCTCCCGTATCGCTTGCCAGCCGTTGACCCCTCGCACCTACGAGCGGTCCATCGGATAGGCTCGGGAGAATCGATGAGCTTTCTTGCGCGTACTTTCGTCGGGGCCACCTGTGTCGCTTTGAGCGGTTGTTTCGGCTCTTGCGAGGACAATCCTGGGCAACACTACGCGCCCGAGATCGGTGAGCTCACGGTCCGGATCGCTTCGAGCTCGTACAGCCGGGTGGAACAAGTCTCGGTCGTCGTGCGAAGCGGGACTGACTCCGCGGGTCGTCCAGTCGACGGGCGTCAAACCGTCAGGGGAGCTCTGGGGTCAACACAACCCTTTCCACTCGTAGACGAGGACGTCGAGGTGCACGTCTCCGGCTTGGTGAGCTCCAAAAGCTCGACCCCGCAAACCGATGCCGGCGCAGACGGTGGGGCGACGGACAGCGGACTACGCATGGACGAGGAGTCCGGACTTGCAGTTCTCGTCGAACGTACGGCCCGTGGTCGGGTTCCACGTGGAAAATCGACACTCGTGATCAAGCTCGACGCGGCGTGCGAGCTCGACAAGGGGGCTCCGGTATGCGGGCCCGGCAAGACCTGCTCGGCGGGTTCCTGCGTTCCAGACACGTTCACGGCCGACGACCTTCAACTGGCCGACGCGCCCAACAATGAGCCCGACCCGTGCCCGGTCAATGGCCCTCCCGAAATGATCCTTGGAACCGGCGATAGTACCCTGGAAGAGTTGCCCGATGGGACGATCATGCCCGTCTATGCAGGTCCGCAAGGAGGCTCCCATATCCTCCTTTCGGTTCGCACGAAGAATGTTCGTGGCAATGGAACTGCAATCCTTATCAGCGGTGTAGAACCGGTCACGGGCGAACAGGCGCGGTTAACGTCTTTCGTAGTCCCTTTTGCACCGGCGACGCCACCGGCCGTGGGGTGTGAGGTGACCGGGCTTCGTTACGAGACCGACGGCAAGACCAATCTCTACGGCAAGACATTGGACCTGAATGTTTCGGTGCGCGAGGCGTCCGGAGTCCGGCTCTCCAAGACCGTCCGTGTGAATATCGGGCAGTAGTGTGGCTTGCGCATCCGTGGCGAACCGCCTCCCAATGGAGCGGAGAGACCAGCCCGCGCGAATCCGCGGATCCGCGCGTCGACCGTGCAGAGGTCGCCGCGCGTCACCGACTGGTGCACTACAGTTTTGAGCTCGATGTCGAGCCGGCCGACTTCTGTTTTTCGACTTCGGCGCGCAGTCGCTCTTCGTTGGCGCGAAGCTCGGGAGTGAGCTCTTCTCCGAAATCCTCGGCCGCGAACACCTGACGAATCTCGAGCTCGGCCTCTTCGCCGGGCATCGGATCGGGGCAGCGACGCGCCCACTCCAGGGCCTCGTCCATCGAGCGAACTTGCCACATCCAAAAGCCGGCAATGAGCTCTTTGGTTTCTGCGAACGGACCGTCCACAACTGCGCGTTTTCCCCCCGCGAACCGAACGCGCTTGCCCTTCGTGGTCGGGTGAAGCCCCTCCCCCGCGAGCAGAATGCCCGCCTTCACCAGCTCTTCGTTGTACTTGCCCATCTCCGTGAGGAGCTTTTCGCTGGGCATGATGCCCGCTTCCGAGTTCTTCGTAGCCTTGACCATCACCATGACCTTCATCGTCGTTCTCCTTCCGTGAGGCAGGGTCCGCGCCCCGACCGGGCCCGTCAATCCTTGCGTCTCGAGCCAGCGACGAAGCAGCCCCGCGAGGATCGACAACCCCGAGGACGAATTTTCAGCTGGCGCCGAGGAGCGTAGCGCCCGCCGACCTTCGCGTGCGATACTGACGTGTATGGGACCCCCCAAGGCTTCACGGATGTTCCAGGTCGTCGTCGCCGCCGGGGTGTCGCTCGTCGCGTGCGGCAGCGAACAGGGGCCCGCGGACGCTTCGGCGAACGCGCCCGATGGGGCAGGGGCGAAAGACGCGACGACGGTCCCCGACGTAGGACCTGGGGAAGCTGGCTCGGGGGACGCTGGAGCGGCAGACGCATCGTCGGATGCGATCGACGAAATGCCCCTTATCCGATGAGACCAGTCGGATGCGGTCGACGAAATGCCCGCTATCCGACGAGATCGAGGTGAGTCGGAATCTTCCCTGGAAGGATCCCTCGGTCGAGGCGCTGACTCCAAAGGAACGCGCGGGCCTCGGAGTGTATTGGCAGGATCGTGCGAGGGCCGAGCTGCGTGTCTCGCACGCTTTCCACGTCCTCGGAGAGGAGCTCGCGGCGACGGGCGTCAGCGAGGTCGTGCGCGATCTCGTGCGGCGTACGATCGAGGACGAAAAAAGGCATTCGGGTCTCTGCCTCCGTCTCTCCGAACGCTACTCGGGCCTCCCGGCGCTCGCGCCTCTCGTTCCACCCGAGTCGCTTCCAGCCTTCGAGGGAGCCCCGCCCGAGCTCCGTGTCGCGCTCCATGTCATGGGCCTATCGTGCATCAACGAGACCATTGCCGTCTCGTGGCTAAAGGGTTGTCTCGACGGGGCGTCGGCGCCGTTGGCCCGTGCCGCGACGCGTGTGCATTTCCGGGAAGAGATCGACCACGCGCGTCTCGGTTGGGCCCACCTTGCGTCCCGCCACGTATCGGAGGCGACCCGGCGCGGGCTCGGCCTATGGCTCGTCCGGCTCTTGCGGGCGAACGTGCCTCAGTGGTTTCGCCCGGATGCGTCGCTGCCTCCCGAAGGAGTGCCCGCCCATGGCGCCCCGTCGCTCACGAACACCTGCGCGCTCGCCCTCGAAGCCGTGCGCGAGGTGGTGCTCCCCGGCCTCGCGACGGTGGGGGTCGATCCGGCCGCCGGATATGCCTGGCTCGCTCTCGTGGACCCGACCGTCCCGCAAACGACGGCCTAGAGCACCGGCGAGCCATCCTCAGCCGCCGATCGACGATGCGCTGGTGGAGGTCCACCACCTCGGCCATTTCTTCTTGGGGCTTGGGTCGAGGCGGTGCTGGCGGCGCGGGGTGGGCACCGAGGCCCAGTATGCGTCGAGCTGCTTCTGGCGGTCCTTCGAGGTCGCGCGTTGATCTCCGTAGGCCTTCCTTGCCTTGTCGCGTGACTGCTCGGCCGCAGCCACGTCAGAGGCTGCCGCTTCCAACCTTGGAATGGGCCGAAGCACCCGCTAGAGCGACAAACATGATGACGGACCGAGGATTTCGCACGGTTGGCAAGC
>JAYUKI010000584.1:0-1194 GCA_043764595.1 Myxococcales bacterium
CGGCTGCTCGAAAGCCCAAGCCGGCGCGGATGGCGGACCCGACGGCGACGCCACCTCGGTGAGCGCGGCGGCGCTGAGCTCCGCCACGGCTCCCAGCAAGCCGAACCCCGCGTGCAAAGGCACGTGCGTGGCCGCGCTCGAGATGCAAACGAACATCTTCGAGAAGCCTTCGACGGCCTCTCCGAAGGTCGGCTACTTGCGCATGGGAGCCATCGTCCCGCGCGTCGGCGACCCATCGCCAAACGGCGAGTGCCCGGCGCCGGGCGGATTCGTGAAGGTGGAGCCCCGCGGCTACGTGTGCGTCGGAAAGGGAGCCACGCTCGATCTCGAAGCGCCCCTCGTGCGCGCGTCCAGCGTCCGACCGGACACCAAAAAGGCGCTTCCTTACGCCTATGGCTTCGTCCGCGCGGTCGCCCCCCAGTACCTTCGCGTGCCCTCGAAAGAGATGCAGCTCAAGAGCGAGATGAGCCTAAAGGAGCACCTCGCGACCTGGGAAAAGAAGGGCGACCAAATGAACGCCGTGGTCCTCGGCGCGAACGACGTCGAGGTCTTCGGATACAAACCCGAGAAGCTCTCCACGGCCATGAGCGCCGGCGAGCTCTTCGGTGGCAAGACCGACTCGGATCCGATCCCTTTCTGGCTCGATGGCAAGCGGCAGATTCCGAACGTCTCGGGCTTCACCGTCCCGGACAGCGCCATTTTTGCCAACCGCGTGATCCGCCACTCGGGGCTCGCGTTCGTCGGCCATTTCCGCACCGACAAGGCCCACCTCGAGCGCCCGTTCGCCATCACCGTCGACCTCCGCCTCATTCCCACGACGAAGGTCAAGCCGGACACCGCGTCGCGCTTTCACGGCGTCGAGCTCGAAGGCTTCGGCTTCCCGATGGCCTTCTTGCGCAAGGACGAAGGCACCAAAAAAGCCCGCTCGCCGGTCAAGCTCACGGGCCAGACGCGCGGCAAAGACGAGTGGCAAGAGCGAGAGCTGGAAGGCGGAACTTGGATGAAATCCAAGGACTTGCACGTCGCTCGCGCGCCCGGCGAGCTTCCCCCGGTCGCCGCCAAAGGCGAAAAGTGGGTCGACGTGTCGATCGAGAATCAGGTGCTCGTCCTTTGGGAAGGAAAGAAGCCCGTCTACGCGACCCTCGTTTCGACGGGGCAAGACGGCGCGGGCGATCCGAAGACCACGAAGTCCAC
>JAYUKI010000585.1:0-14402 GCA_043764595.1 Myxococcales bacterium
ACTTCGCTCGCGTCGGCTTTGTCGCCGCTCGAGGTCGCGAACTGGAACCTCGCGCGACCGGGCTTCTGGGCACGTGCGGGAAGGCGCACTTCGACGCGATCGTTCGCCGGGACCACGACCTTGCGGCCGCGCGGATCGTCCAGTGTGGCGTTGGTGGCTCGCGCCGCCAGCTTGACGGTCATGGCCTTGTCGGTTTGGTTTTGGAGCACGATCGGAAGCTCGAACGTGTCTCCGAAGTTGAGGAAACGAGGGGGGGAGGGACGCACCATGAGCGGCAGGCGCGCGGTGACCGTTCCCTCCCCTTTTCCGAACTCTCGCTCGCCGTGCACGGCCACGACCATGATGCGGTAGCGGGTGAGGCTGTCCGGAAGCTTGAACGCGACCTCGGCATGCCCACGACCGTCGGCGGTGACCTTCGGAAGGAAAGCGACGAGTGCGCGAAAGTCTTTCCGAAGTTGGATCGGCGTCTTGGCATCCGCCGAACCGTCGTCGGCACCGTCGAGTGTGACCTCGGAGAGGGCAATCTTCTTGTTGGAATCTTTCCTCTTGGAGTCGGGCTTCGCGGCCACGGGAGCCGAGGTCGGGGAGGGAGGAGCCATGACGGCTCTGGCAAGACTCGCGTGGCCGTAGGCTTCTGCCGACTTCGACGCGCCCATCTGCATCCCGCCCATCCGCAGGGACGGCCTCTTTGCGCCAGGTTTCTCTTCGTCCTCAGCGGTCGATTTCAGACTTCCGGGCTCGGCAACACGTACGAACGACCGGAGCTCGTGGCTCGACGTTCCCGCTCCACGTGCAGGGTAGAAAGCGCCCATGGGGTCGGGCAGCTCGTACCCCGCGAGGGCCAGGACCGACTCGTCGACCACGGCAATCGCCGCACGTGCTTCGGGCAAGGGTTCGCCGTTTTCGCGTGCAAACGTGACGTCTGCAACCACTTGGCCGCCAGGATCGACGCGGTCTTGCCGCGGCTTCACCTTGACGGTCACTTTTCGGTCCTTCGGCGGAATCGAGAGCGCCACACTGCCAGCGCCGAACGCAGGACGCCTCGGGAGCGACGCATCGGCTCGGTTCTGGGAATCCTCGCGAACGGCGCTTCCGACCACGTGAACGGTCACCGTGACGCCCGGTTGGAAGTCGCCGTCGAGCTTGACCGAGATCGTCTCGGTGGCCTTCTGGATGCGGTAGCGACGCTCGCGAACCACACCTGCGCGCTCGACCGTGAGCAGCGCCTCGGCGGGTGCCACGGGCGACATGACGAGGAGCTCGGCGGTATCGCCCTGCGCGTATTCTTTCTTGTCCGGAACGAGGGTCACCGTCTCGCTCTTGAGATCGCGGTCCTTGTCGGCCGAGCCGTAGACATAGACGTCCACTTCGGTCTGGTTTTTCCGACCGAACTCGTCCGTGATCGTGCTTCGCACGCGGTAGAGGCCAGCTTGTTTCGTCGCGAGCTCGCACGCCCCGGGCTCGTCGGCCGAGTCGAGCTCGCAGGAGGCCTGATCGAGCTCCTTGTCGACCCATTCGGCGCCCTTTTGCTCGGACTCGAGACGCGCGCTCTCGATCGTGATTTTGCGGCCCTTCACGGCTTTGCCGTCGAGGTCGGACGCGATGGCCTGGAGCCGAATCGACTCGCCTTCGCGGAGGTAGGTCTTGGGCAATTTTAGACCGACATAAAGGTTCGACGGATGCACGAGCATCGTGCCGTGCGCGGACCACTCTTGGCGGTTCACGTCGGCAATTCGGGCGTCGAGCGAGAGGGAGCGGGGAAAGCTTGGCGTGACGCCGTCGAAATCGACGCGTACGCGGTGCACGCCGTCGGGTCCGGTAGCGCCCTTCAAGGTCTCGTGCGAAGGAGCGGTGCTTCGCCCGTACGGGCTCGCAAATCCGTAACGACCTCGCCTCGTGTAGCCGTAGAAGAAGCTTGGCGAGCGACCGAAGAGGAAGTCGGAGCGGTTCGGCGGAGTGAAGTGGGCCTCGCTGCTCTGGACGGTCCACGTGGTCTCTGCGTTGGGAAGCCCACCGCCGGCGAAGTACTTGGCCGAGACCGTCGCGATGGCGTGCTTGCCGACCGAGTGTGGCCCTTCGCCCGTGGTCATCGCGACCTCGAACTCGGGTCGACGGAACTCTTCGATACGGAAGTCGTGGCTCGAGCTCTCGCCTGCGCACTGGAGTGAAATGCGCCCGTAGCCGAGGTTGCCGTTGTCCGGAATCTTGAAGGAAAAGTCGAAGCCATAGGCCGGATCGAGGTCGGCTTTGCCCTTGGATATCTCGTTTCCACGACCGTCGTAGGCCACGAACGTGACGTCCTTGCCTGCGAGCTCGCGCGGGAACGAAACGTCCCCCTTTTTGCCGAGGTCCACGTCGCGAAGCCAGCCCTTCACGTGAACGTCCTCGCCCGGCTTGTAGAGCTTGCGGTCGTCGAACGTGAACCACCGTACGTCGTGGTAGGGCGAGTAGCTCGAGTAAAACGCGTTCTCGCGTCCGCCGAGGAACGAGACGTCGTCGCCACGCTGCACCGCGAGCATGCGGATCGATTCGGTACGGAAGTGCGCAAGACCATCGGGACCGCTCGTGGCTGCTTCTTTGCCGTCGAGAAGGACCTTCGCGCCCGAGACCGGTGCACCCGTCGCAAGATCCGTGACCCACGCGATGCCTTCGCCGGGCTCGTGGACCGACGTGATGCCGAGCTTCGTCACTTGGATCCACTGGCGCGACCACTCGTGGTACTCGGGTCGCTTCGGTTGAACCGTGGGCTCGACGATCGCGATGACGTTGCCTACGCCGTTCTTCAGAGCAGGACCGAGATCGATCTTGGTCTCGACGAGATCGTCGGGGACATTCTTCGTCGCAACCACTTTCGTGAGCACGAGCTTGCCCGGAACGGGCGTCTTCTTCTGGTAGTAGTCCCAGTCGCGACGGAACTTTTCGTAAGCGGCAAAATCCTGCGGTCCGACTTGATAAAGGCTGACCTTGAGGCTCTTGTGGTTCACGGTGAACGCGATCGACTCGGCCACTCCGCCGGGATCTTGAACGCGCATCTCGCGGTCCTCTTCGAAGAACGCCGGAGTTGCGCGTCCCACGAAAAGGTCTGCACTCGCGTCGCGGGCGAGAGCCTGACCGAAGGCGTCCTTGAGGCCTGCTTTCACCGTGACGTGGTATTTCGTCTTGCCCTTTTTTCTTCCGGAGATGGTGATTCCACTACCGCTCGTGACGATCTTCGCGTGCGGGATGGGCGGATCGATCACGACGCTGGCGGGCTCGAACGAGGCCGCGGCGATCGAGTTCGTGAACGACAAATAGAACGTGTCCCCGGGCTCGCACGGCTCCTTGGGCTTGCACGAATTGTCGGCGAGAAGCATCGGGCCATACGTCGAGAAGCTCTCCGCGTGATCCGCGACGGACGTCAAGGGCCCCTCGGCCGAAGGCGTTCCCTTCGGGACGTTCACGGTGAAGCCGGTCGCGAGAGGTAGGGGCCGGTCCGGCTTGAAGGCGAACGCTCGCCCCTTTTCGGCGTGCTCGAGCTGGTAGGCGATGCCCTTGTCTTTTTCGATCTCGGCATCGGTCGCCAGGTGCATCGGAATCTGCGCCTGACCACCGCCGGAAAGCTTGATGTGGGAGAGCACCTTGGCCGGATCGACGGCCTGATCGAACACGACGAAGAGGAGGGCATCCTCGGTGTTCCACGACCCGTCCGGAGACACCGAGAGCACCTTCGGAGGTGGCGTCTTGAACGTGAAGTGCTCGGATTTCTCGAGCAGCTTTCCGTTCATGGCCTTCGTCCCCGCGGGGATATCCACGGTGTACTCGGTGGCCATCGGAAAGCGCGGATCGGGCTGAAAAAGCACGGTCTGCGTGCCGAGCCAGCGCCACTCGCCTTTGGGCTCGGGCGAGAGCTTCACGGGCGACGGGAGCCTCGAGAGCTCGGCGTGCGACGTGAGCGGGACCATGGGATGCGAGAACGTGACCGCAAGGTGCGGCGCGATGGGGACGTCGCCTTTGGGAAGAGCGCGCTCGACCTTGAGCGGTCCTGCTACGACCTCCGCGGGCGGCGGTCCGGCGGGCGGCGGAAAGGGCTCCTTGATCGTCTCGCCAGTGATGGGCGGAGGAAGCGACTTCGCGCGCAAAGCGAACGGCACCACGTCTTCGGGGGCCGGCTTTATCGGAGTGACACGGGCGAGGAGGTCGGCGGTTTCTTTGGCATCGAGCGGGGTGGTCGCCGCTTCTTTTGTACGCTTTTGGGGTCCATCTCCGTCCACCTGACTCAGGCGAAAGCCGAGCCCGCTCTTCGAAACACGCCAGACGACCTTCTCCTCTTCCTCTTTTTGCGTAACTTTCGGCCCCTCGGGGCTTTCCACGGGTTTCTGGCCCGGGCAGCCGAGCGCCAAAACGGAAATGGACAAACCGAGGATCCAATGAGAGCGCCGCATCCGTCACGCCTTTCACAGAAGAACCGAAAGAACCGGCCCGAGTGTCGGGGCTTTGGACGCCCGTGAACAAGGAAAAACCTATCGTGCGAAAGAATCGTGCCACTTCCTCGGATTCCTCGAAAAAAAGTCGGCTCGGCGTGGTGAGCCTCGCGTGGCTCGTGGGCGCTTCCGTCTTCACCGGCGTCCTTTCCGGCACGTTCGTAGGCTGTGGCCCGCGCGCGCCGGCGGTAGTTCCGGGCGCGGTGATCGTGGTGCTCGTCGACACGCGAGGCCGACGTCTCCCTTTCGATCCGGATGCGCTTCGTGCGAAACGGGCGCGCGAAGCCGTGGACCGCGTGGCTCTCCATCCTATCGCCCTCGCGATCGATCTGGCGCTCCTGCCCGAGGAGACCGAGGCCCGTGAGGCCTACGTCGCGGACGCTCTCGAGGCGCTCGCGCGGGGGCTCGACGCCGAGAAGACCCGCGATGCTCAGGACTTCGCAGCTGGGACCTCGGCGCTGGCGGAAGTCGCGTTCCGCTTCGATCCTCTGGCCAGGCGAGCCATGGCGAAGCTCTCGGACGATGGAAAGACGTTGGTGTGCGGCACCTCGCGGGCAGGCTCGCTTCCCCTCACGAGCGAGGATTTTTCGTACCTCTTTCGGAAGCGGGCGGAAGATCGACGGCGGGCGCACTACGCGACGAAGCGTCCGAAGGACGTCCCGCAGGGCGAACGCGAGGCCTACTTTCGTGCGCTCGAGGATCACGACGACGCCCCGAGGGACGAGCGCGCGCGACTTGCGTACCTCGCCGACCGCACCTTGACGTTGCTCGAGCTTTACGACCTCGCATCGAAGGAAAAAGCCCCGCTCGCCACCAAGGTCAGGCACACCCTCGCCACGTCTGGTGGGGACGTCCTCAAAGACGTGGCGTTCCACCATCCGGACCTTTTCGATTCCGCGCCACGGGACTCGAGCGTGCGACGCGCCGAGGTGGCGTACTCCGCGTTCTTGCGACGCGAGATGGCCGTCTTTTCCGAAGAAGAGGCCCTCGCGGGCGCGCGCACGGCCTTCCTTCGAGCGAACCTCGCGGACGCCCCGTCGAGGTACGTGCTGCCGAGCTTCGACCGCGTCGGTTTCGCGATCGAAACGTTGTCTGGCTGGAAGCGGCGCGGGCAAACGATGGAGGCGGCCGAGCCGGCCGTGCACGTGGTCGTGTGTCCGGAAGAACGCGTCAAGAATGGAGCGCGCGTCTCGACCTCGCGGAGCGGCTATTGCGGCGAAGAGCTCTATCGTTTGGCGCGCGAAGACGAGGGAGCGCGAAAGGCCCTATTGGGGTACGCAAAACGCGCGGACGATGCCGTGTTTACGCGCCTCCTTTTCATGAGACTCCCCCACGATCGAGAAAAGATCGCGGTCGCATTCGACGCGGCGCGGGAGGTTTCTGGAACGCGGCTCTTTCCAGTCGCCATCGAAGCCATGGCGGAGTCCACGTCCGGCACCGCAGATGCGGTGTTCGTTTCGGAAGCCCGAAACCTCGTGAGGGCGCTCCCCGGAAACCGAGGCGACGTCGCGTACCTCGTCTCGCGTGGGCTCATGTACCGAGGCTCGGACGAGACGTTCACGCGCTTCGGAGATCTGTTCGGGGCGAGGCTGGAGCTCGGCGACTTCGAACGCTTCATGACCTATGGAGACAGTGCGGTGGAAGCTACGCCCGCCGTGATCCCCGCGTTCGCCGAGCGCACGCGGGGCGCCCCACGAATGAGGGTATTTCTGGCACGACTCGACGCGTACCTCGATCACGCGGACGAACGACGAGCTCGCGGCGGCCCCGATCGCACCTTCTCCGACCTTCGCGACAAGCTCTGTGCCGAGGACGACGACGCGGGCATCGCGGAGCTTGCGCGTGCCTTCGCCGAGCGGCGAAAGAAGCACCCTGGGGAGATGCTGACCGAAATCTTCGCCGACGGTTGTCCGAAGAAAGACCCCACCGAGAAACGCCCCGCCGACAAGCCTCGGCCCCCCACGAGAAAAACACATCCGGTGCCGTTCGAACCCGACGAAGCTCCGCGCAAGAAGCCCGCTCTACCACTGGTAAGACCATGATATCCCGAAGCTTTCCTGCACTCCACGTCGGACTCTTCGCCGTGCTGCTCGCTTTCGGATGCGGGCCTTCGGACCCGAAAATGGTCGTGCACGCGGGTGCTCCCGTCGTGGTGGACCCGACGCCCGACAAACCGGGATTCGATCCGCGCTCGGCGCGCCTCCGAGCGGCCGCGCGGGAGATCGAAAAGGTCGTCGGGCACGCGGTGGTGCTTCACGTGGACGCAGCGCTCCTCTCCAACGATCCGAGGCAGTTCGAAGAGACTCTGTCGAACGCGATGGTAGAGCTCGCAAAGACCCTCGATGGGGCACGTCGCGAAGACTCGCTCGCCTTCACGAACGGCACGCAGAAGCTCGAGGAGATTTTCGCGCGCTACGAACCGCTCGCAAGAGAGCCCAGTGCGCGCTTCGACGCCGGCGGAAAGAGGCTCGTCGTGGAGCTCGGACAACGTCCGCGTGAGCTCCTCCCCTATTTCGCGGTGCTGAACGCACTGCTCGACGCGTACGACGACACGACGGAGAAGAAACTCGCAGGTGAGACACCGAAGACGCAGACCGAGGTCGCAGAGCGGTTCGCATGGCTCACGCGGACCCGCCCTGGCAGAGGATCGGTGGTCGTACATCGCGCGGGCGCTCACGCCTCGGGAGACAGCCGGGCAGCCGTCGAACGCGAGGCTTCTGCCGACGTGCGTACGAAGGTGATCGACCTCGAAGGACGGGTCGACGATCCCGAGCTCCGCACCAAGATGCAGGCATGGCTCGTCGCCGAGCTCCCGCGGATCGAATACGCGAGACGCGACGAGAAGAAGCTGGCTCTTTTGCCACGCGACTCGGCGGTCTTCCGCGCGGACCGGGCCTACGACGCGTGGGCGTCTCGACGGTTCTGGGACCTGCCCGAGCCCCTCTCGGTACGGTTCGCGGAAGTGCTCTTTCCACGCGGAGCCGTGTGCCGTGGGGACGAAGCTTCATGCGCAAGATCGCGGGCGCTTTCCGGTCTCGAACGCCTCGACGTGGGCATGAAGCTCCTCGCCGAAGCAAGAGCGGCCGGGTGGGACGCACGGAAAGCCACGCACCCGGAGCTCGTCGCGAGGGTCGTATGTCCTTCCAATCGAGACGCTCTCGGAAAGCCACGCGAGGCCTGCAATGCGTCGTTCGCCGCACATGCGCTCGCCACGGCGGAAGGCAAAAAGAGGCTGCTCGACGCCGTCACGAGCTCGCGTGATCCACGTTTCGCCTCGGAGGTTGCCGCGACCCTCGGCTACGCCAATGCCGACGACATACGCGCTTACCTGCGAGGGCTCGAAGGCCATCCTCCGCTCTACAAGGAAGCCGTTCGCGCACTCGTCTACGGAGTGTGGGACAAGTCGAGGAGCCTCTTGGAGGAGGAAACGCGGCGAGTGTGGACCACCGGCCAACCCGACCTTCGCGCCGCCACGCTTACCGTGCTCGCCGAGTCGCGGGGCAAGCTTCACCGCCACTATGCCGACGGGTACTTCGAGCGCTTCGAGAAGGAGTGGGGCGGACGGATCGACGAACGAACCGTGGTCGCTTTCCTCGAGGGCTCGGCTCGGGGCTTCGCATCGGTGCCGCGTTTTTGGAAGGCCCTCGAGCCCAGCGCGCGGGTCTCACCGTTCCTTGGCGGGCTCGACCGGTTCTTGACGAGCCCCCCCGAGGTCCTCGACGAGCCGCGAACGACGACCCTCGAAGCCGTCGTGGCGCGCCTCTGTGACGAAAAGGCTACGGCCGACCTCGAGCGTGTGCACCGAGCGCTGGAAGCGGCGGCTCGAAAGAGCCCTGACCTTGGGCGAAGCGTCGGAAATGCCGTGGACGACTCGGTGCCGAAAAGATGCCCGAAGAAGGAACCGGAGGGCGACAAAGGGTACTGACCGAGTGCACGCGAACGTCTCGCCGGCGTCTCCTTCGGGAAAGCGGAGCAAACCGAGGAAGAAGCGACGGGACGGTTTTCGTAACACCTCCGCGAACCTGCACGGACCCGAGAGAGCTCGGAGCTCCTGGTGCTCGTCCGAATCCCTGGAGGAATACGTCCCATGAAGCGTTTCGTCGCGTCCGCCCTTGCCCTCTCGATGCTTACTGCTGCGCCGCTCGCGCTCGCGCTGTCCGAGGATGGTCAAAACACGCTTCGTTCGATCGACTTTTACAAGAACCAGGTCGACCTCAAGAATCGGCCGTTCCAAAACGGAGACTCGGACTCGACGGTGAGCCAGGCGCTCTACCAGTACGAGACGAAGCTGAAGACGGTGAAAGAGCGCCTCGAGAAGGTGCCCGCGGCCGACCGCAAGGATCCGAAATACGAAGAGTACGCGAAGTGGGTCGCCTCGTTCGAGAGCACGCTCACGAAGTGGCAGGGCGAGCGCGGGCAGAACGCCACGAGCCTGAAAAACAAGGCCCAGGCCGAAGAGGCCTACAAGAACGACGTGCGCGAAAACGCCGGTGCGCTCGAGTTCGTGAAAGCCGCTCGGGGCACCTACTCGTACTCGCTCGACGCCGCGCAGATGCTCTCGAAGTGGAAGGCTGCCGAGAAGCTCGGGGCGTTTGCGGCCAAGTGCGACAAGGAGTTCGCGCCGGTCGAGCCGACGAGCTACTACGGCCGCGAAAAGGTCGAAAACTGCAAGAACGCTGCGGAGTGGAAGACAGTGCTCGTCCCGTTCCTCGAGGCCCGTGCGCAGGCCAACGCGCGAAAGCTCGGTGCCGACGTGGAGTCCACCGTGAACCGCATCAAGAACGGTGAGACGGTCTACGAGGGAACGCTCAAGCGTCTCAAGGCTCCCGCGGAATACGTGCAGAGCGTGCGCGGCCCCTACGAAGCGGTCTTCCAGGCCATGGGTAGGCCGATGCCCGCCGAGCTCTTCGCGTCCATCGACACGGCCGCCAAGGGCTACGCCGCCGCCATCGCCGCTTCTCAGGCCAAGGTGGCCTACAAGCCCGGAAAGTTCGCCGACGCCACCGTGTCCAACGCCGTCAAAGCCGCCTTTGCGACGAAAAACGTCAAGGTCCTCAAGGTGAGCCAGACGTTCGGGGACTGGGACATCCGCAAGACCGAGTTCGGCTTTCCGACGCACCGAATCCGCGACTCCGTGGTGCTCGGCCAGGTGGCGGGCGAAACGTTCTGCCGCCTCTTCGAGGTGACCGCATCGCAACAGTACTCGGGAGGCGGACGCTATTCGTCGAACACCGCCGTCGATCTCCGCTCCGAGCCGGACTTCAAGGTGGCGACTTGCAAATGAACCAATACGCCTGACGTCCGATCGGGAAAATTGGTTTCGCGAGCTTCATAAACGACGGCGCATACGTCCACGAACCTGATCGAGAGGACACTCTCTCGAAAAAGGAGTGCGTATGCGCCGGTCGTTTTTCCGTGGTCTTTCCGTTACTTCGGCAATGTTCTTGGCTTCGTTCGCGGGCGCTGCCCAGGCAGAAGAGCCTGCGGGACGAGCGGCCACGGAGGCCACGGTCCCCGCCACCGTGGCAGCCCCCTCGACGCCCACGCAGACCGAGCCAAGCTCCCGAGCAACCGAAACCGAGACCACCGTGGAGCTTCATGCGAACGACGGCCGAGCGACGCTCGAGCGTAGGCGCGCGATGCACACGCTCGGTGGCCTCGGCCTCCCGGACCTCGGCATCGGCGGAGTGACCGAATGGGAGCCGGTGTGCACGTCGCCTTGTGCCATGCCCGTTTCGAGGCGATCCACCTACCGCGTCGCAGGAGATGGCCTCGTGCCGTCTTCGACGTTCGCTCTCCCCACGGGCTCACGACTCCGCCTGGACGCCGATCTCGGCTCTTCGAAGGGGCGTGTGTCGGGTGCGCTGCTCACGTTGGCCGGAGCCGGCGCGCTCGTGCTCGGAACGGGCGCCCTCGTGACGTCACCGATCCTCGCGGCGAACGACTTGGGAAGCGAAGGCTTTCGCACCGGGCTCCTCGCCGGAGGAGTCGCGGCGGTCTCGGTCGGTGCAATCCTCGTGGCCGTCGGAGTGACGCTTTGGGTGACGAACGAGAGCACGCTGCGCTTCGAGCCTACGGCCACGAGCACGGCCCACGCGCTGCCAAAGGGACGATGGCTCGCGAACGGGTTCGTGTTCTGAGACGCGAACAAAAGCGGCGCGAAGTTGCTCAAAACCTGTAGCACACGCTCGTCGGCTCGACCGATTCGCCCGACGGTCGCGGCTCGTACGACGTTCGCCGCGCCCGGTTGCGAAGCGCGTCGAGGAGCGCATTGGCTTGCGCACACGCCACCGATCCCTGGGCCTTGCACGCCGAGCGAACGCTCTCTTCCTGCGCGTGGATCGCCGCATCCAAGAACGTGGCGACCGACTCCTTGGCGCGCGCTCGGGCTTCGGCACTTGCCGTCTCGATGCGAAGGAGCGCCGCGTCGCAAGAGGCCTTGTCCGCGAATGCGCTCGCGTGCCGGCGCCGAATCTTCAAAGGCGATGATTCCGGCACGTCCGAGACGCCTTCGAGTACGAGCGCGGGCCCGGTTGGCCAATCCGTTCGAGCGAGGACGAACGGGCCGTCGAAGGGCGGCTCGGCGAGGGGCGCGGCAGAACACGGTCGATCGCGACGGTTTTCGAGCCGAGTTTCCGGCGGATAGCGAACCGCAAGCTCGCGCCGAACGAGCGACTCGCAGGTCTCACGAGCGATACGATACGGACCTTGGACCTCGATGTCGCGCCAAGCCGTCGCGACGCCGCCGCTTCGACCGATCGCTATCCGTGCCAGAACGAACGTGAACGCTTCATCACGGGGCGAGGGGGGTGCATCGTCGACCGGTTTTGCGGGTGGTGATGCCACGCCCACCACGCGCAGCTGCGCGGCCGGAGCCGAGCATCCGTAAGCCAAGCCGCACGCCAGGAGCACGAACCGTGCGCGCGTTCCGAAGGATCGTGCCGCCATCGAGGGTACGAGCCTACGCGCCCACCCGCCCGCGTCAGCGGGTTTCGCGTCAGCCCGCGTAACCCGTCTCGCCGTGCTGGGTCGTGTCGAGCCCCTCGCGCTCGTCCGACTTCGTCACACGAAGACCAATCGCGCGATCGACCATCTTCAAGATGACCCACGTGACGACACCGGAGAAAACGGCGGCGACGACGGTGGTGAGAAGCTGTACGGCCAAGAGCTTCGGATTTCCGTAGAGGACGCCGTTCGCCCCGAACGGCTTGTCCATGCCCGGGAACGTGCGCTCTCGGGCAAAAATGCCCGTCAAGAGAGCACCTACGATTCCGCCGACACCATGGACGCCAAACGCGTCGAGAGAGTCGTCGTAGCCGTACTTGTATTTTGCAAGGACGCCCAGGTAGCAGGCAACGCCCGCCACAGCGCCGATCACCAGAGCCGCCCAAGGAGCGACGAAGCCCGCCGCCGGCGTGATGGCCACGAGCCCCGCCACGAGGCCGGACGCGACGCCGAGCGCCGTGGGCTTGCCGCGATGCCGCCACTCCACGATGGTCCAGCCAATCACTCCCCCTGCAGCTCCAAGGTGGGTCGTGACGAACGCGAGCGCGGACAGGTGCCCGGACGTCAGAGCACTGCCGGCGTTGAATCCGAACCACCCGAACCAAAGGATGCCCGCTCCGGTCATCGTCATGGTCAAATCATGCGGCAGCGGACGCTCATGCGGGTACTTGAGACGTACACCGAGCACCTTTGCGCACACGAGCGCCGACACGCCCGCCGTAACGTGAATGACGGCACCACCTGCGAAATCGAGAGCTCCCATCTTCGCGAGCCAGCCGCCGTCGGCCCACACCCAATGCGCCATGGGCACGTAAACGAGGGTCGCCCACAGTGCGACGAACGCGAGGTACGCCGTGAATTTCATGCGCTCGGCGAAGGCGCCGGAGATGAGCGCCGGAGCGATGCCCGCGAACATCATTTGGAATGCGACGAACGAGAGCTCGGGGACGTTCGTGCCGGCGCGGTTCTGGGTCGCGAGCCCTTCGAGCCCGACGTCCGCGACGGACCCGATGATCCCATGATGCGATGGTCCGAAGGCGAGGCCGTATCCGAAGAGGAGCCAAATCACGAGCACGACGGGGATGCTCGAGAACGAGTGCATCAGCGTGGAGAGCACGTTTTTCCGGCGAACCATGCCGCCGTAGAAGAGGGCGAGGCCGGGGCTCATGAAGAGGACGAGAGCCGCGCTCACGAGAAGCCAAGCCGTGTCTCCGGTGTCGGCGCGCATGGGGATGATGCTCCAGAGCGAAAAGGTGCGGGCGTGGCGCCCACGTCCTCCAAGAAACGGTGACTCGCGTTTCGAGAAGGTTTCACACGATGACGCACACGGCCGAGACACTCGGAATGCGTCGCACGTTTCGGCAACGTTTCGTCCCCGCGGAAGGTACCCGGGCGTAGCCTCGTGGTCCGAAGGAGCTCGCATGGGAACGCCGAAGGTCCGCCGCATGGTGATGTTCAAGCACGGGGTCGCGTACATCGAGCGCGCGGGTGCGGCGTCCGGACCGTTCGAGCTCGCGTTCAAGCGCGACGAGATGAACGACGTGCTGAAGTCCCTGGCCCTTTGGGTCGCGGACGGGGACGCGAAGGTCGGGGCCGTCGCCTTCGAGAAGCCGGAGGATCCCGAAGAAGCACTCATTCGACGGAAGCTGAATTTCCCTGCCGGAGGAACGCTTTACGCGCTTCTTTCGTCGATGCGTGGTCGGCGTGTTGCCGTGGTGGTGGATGGCGCGCGAATCGAAGGCGAGGTTGTGGGGACGGAGCAGGCACCGGACCACGACGGCGGCGAACGTCGCACGCTTCTCTTGCGCGAGGGCTCGGGCATCACGCTCCTCGACCTTGCACGGCTCTCGAAAATGGAGCTCCTCGAGGAGAGCTCGAAGGCCGACCTTGCGTTCTTCGTCGACCGGAGCCGGGCTGCCAGCACCGGAGAGAACCGCATCGTGCGCGTCGACGTCACGGGCTCTTGCGAGGACATGCGCGTGTCGTACGTCGTGCCCGCTCCGGCATGGCGCGTTTCGTACCGCATCGCCCGCGAAGGCGACACGACCCACCTAATGGCGTGGGGCATCGTGCACAACCCGGTCGAAGAAGACCTCGATGACCTCGCGCTCGTTCTCACGACGGGGCAGCCCGTAAGCTTCGTGATCGACCTCTACAATCCGAAAAGTGTGACACGCGCGGTCGTCGAGGAAGAGTCGCGGGCCACCGCCGGTCCGACGCGCTTCGAGCGCGCACACACGCCGATGCCGATGATGGCGCGCGCGATGGCCCCTGCACCTTTCGGCTCGGGGTACGCCGCCTCGCCGGCGCGACCTGCGGCGATGGCTCCCATGATGCGCGCCGACGATGAAGACGAGGACTTGCGCAGCGCGGTCGGCATGATGGAGGCGTCGGACGACGCCGCCAGCTTCGGCGACAAGGGGGAGTTTTTCGAGTACCGCGTCGGGCCGCGCATCGCGCTGAAACGGGGCGGTTCGGCGATGGTCCCGCTCCTCGCCGTGAAGCTCGACGCTCAGAAGGAACGCATCTGGCGAACGGGATCGCAGCCGGCGCCCGATCTCGTCATCTCGTTCAAGAACACCTCGGAAGCCGTCCTCGAAGAAGGCGCTGCGGTCATCTACGACGGCGACGTGTACGCCGGCGAGTCGATGGTCCCGTACAGCGCGCGGGGCACCGAAGTGAAGCTCTCCTTCGCAAAAGACCTCGCCGTGCGCTGCAAACACTCGGAGCGTTCGAGCTACGTAACGAGCGCACTGCGACTACAACGAGATTGCCTCCGCGTGGATTCGCGCACCGAGTGGAAGCACACGTTCACGGTCGAAAGCGACCACGCCGAGGCGGTCGACGTCGTCGTCGAGCTGCCGTCGTCGAACCGAAAGCTCGTTGCCGGATCCGCGAAGCCTTTCGAGAGCACGTCGAGCTTCCACCGGTTCAAGC
>JAYUKI010000586.1:0-4001 GCA_043764595.1 Myxococcales bacterium
TTCGTCGCGGGCCGCTTTGCGAAGCTCGCCGTAGACCGAGACCCCTTCGCCGATGGTTTCGCGATCGTGCGGGCTGTCGGCGACCGTGAGGGCATCCTCACCGAGCCTTCCGACAAGGCGCCGCTTGGTCTGCTCCGAGAGGCCACTCGGCAGCGCGGTCTCTGCGGGGGATTCTTCGAACATGCGGGCTCGGTCGGGCAGAGGACCGAGGTCCTCGCGCGCGGCCTCGAGGGCCTCGCGGGCCATGAGCGCCCACGTGGTGAGCTTCCCGCCCGTGATCGTGTAGAGGCCGTTTTCCTGCCAAACCGCGTGCTCGCGGGACTCTTTGGAGGGATCCGTGTGACCTGTGTCGATGACGGGACGAACCCCCGCGTACGTGCACGCGACGTCGGATTCGGTGAGGTTCAGCGTCGGGAAGACTTTGCGTGCCCCCTCGAGGATGTACTCGGCCTCGCTCTCCGAGATGCGGGGCTCGGTCTCGAGATCCTCGCCGTGGTCGACGTCGGTGGTGCCCACGAGAGTGACGCCTTCCCACGGAACCGCGAAGACGCCGCGTTGGTCGCGGGGGTGCATGAAGCTCACGGCTTCGGACACGGGAATTTTGGAGTGTGCAAACACGAGGTGGCTCCCTCGGATTTTTCGGAGGCGCTTTCTCTCGCCGATCTTGCCGCGCAGGTCGTCGGCCCAGGCTCCCGTGGCGTTGATGACGGCTTTGGCCGAGACTTCGGCGGTGCGGCCCTTGTGCGCCCCGGCTTGGTCGCGCAACACGACCCCGCGCACGCGCCCCGAGGCATCGCGCAAAAGGTCGATGGCGCGGACGTAGTTGAGGGCCGTTCCGCCGCGCTTCACGCCTTCACGCACGACGCGGAGAGTGAGACGCGCGTCGTCGGTTTGGGCGTCGTGGTAGCGGTAGCCTCCGAGGACTCCTGAATCGTGCAACATGGGGAAAGTACGAAGGATTTCGGCTTCGTTCAGACGCTCGTGGTTCCACTTCCACGCGAGCGCGTCGTACATGCTGAGGCCGATGCCGAACATCCAGCGGGGCATCTTGTCGCCGGGGAACGCCGCGAGCGAAAAGGGAAGGTTTTCGACCAGGCCGCGACCTTCGTCGAGCATGCGCTCGCGTTCTTTGACGCTCTTGCGGGTGACCAAGAACTGGCCCTGCCGGAGGTAGCGTAGGCCGCCATGAACGAGCTTGGTGGAGCGGCTCGACGTGCCCGAGGCGAAGTCGTTTCCTTCGACCAAGAGGGTGCGAAACCCGGCTCGGGTGGCCTCGGACAAGATCCCGGCTCCGGTGATGCCACCTCCGACGACGACGAGATCCCACGGATCCGAAAGCCTCTTCCACGCCTCGTCGCGAAAGTCCTTGCCCCACATGGTCGCCTCCGCTCCTCGTCGTGCATGCCGTCGCGACCTCGCGACGCACGACGTTTATAGAGCCGTCTCGAGGAGTTTTGGAATGACTCGACGTCCGACGCCTCCTTTTCGAACAAAGGATCTCCGAAGCGCGTGCGCGGGGAAGAATGTCTCGCTACCTTGAGGTCGCCCGGCGGGGACGGCAGAGCCTTCCTCGTTTCGGGTGCGAAAGAGCCCGGCGATCCGGTCGTCGCTCGAGCCCCCCGAGGAGAGTCGTCATGTCGCTTGCCCAGGAATCCCAGTCCGACAGCGGGACCCAGAAAGTCGCTCCGCGCGAAGAAGCCGCCGCAACCGCAGGCGAAGCCAAAGCGAGCGAAAAGAAGGGCCAAGAGACCCTCGGCCTGAAGGGCACATTGGATGCGCTTCGCGCGGCCCACAGAAAGCAGGGACCGCCGAGCTACGACAAGCGCATCGAGCACCTCGACGCCCTTCGCCGCGTGCTCATCGCCAACAAGGAGGCCATCGCGAAGGCGATTTCGGCCGACTTCGGCGGGCGCTCGCGCATCGAGAGCTTGGTCGCGGAGGTTTTTGTCACCGTAGCGGGCCTCGACTACGCCAAAGAGCGCCTCCACGAGTGGATGGAGATCGAGCCGCGCGAAGTGGCGTGGACGTTCATGCCGGGCCGCGCCGAGGTCCACAATCAGCCGCTCGGCGTCGTGGGCATCATCGCCCCGTGGAACTACCCGGTTCAGCTCGTGTTCGCGCCGCTCGTGGCCGCGCTCGCGGCGGGCAACCGTGTGATGGTGAAGCCCTCCGAGCTCGTCCCCGAGACGTCCGCGCTCATCGCCAAGATGGTCGACTCGACGTTCGCCCACGACCACGTCACGTGCCATTTGGGCGGAGTGGACGTGTCCGAGGAGTTCTCCAAGCTTCCGCTCGATCACCTTGTTTTCACCGGCTCCACGCGGGTCGGCAAGGCCGTCATGCGGGCCGCCGCGGAGAACCTGGTGCCGGTCACCCTCGAGCTCGGCGGCAAGTCGCCCGCCATCGTGGGGCGCGACTTTTCGATCGCCACGGCGGCCGAGCGCATCATGAGCGGCAAGCTCTTCAATGCCGGCCAAACCTGCATTGCCCCGGACTACGCGCTCGTGCAGCGCAAGGAAATCGAGGCGTTCGTCAGCGAATGCAAGGCCGCCGTGGCACGCATGTACCCGACCCTCGTCGGGAACGCGGACTACACGAGCATCGTGAACGACCGACAAAAAAAGCGCCTGGAGGGGTATCTCGCCGACGCGAAAGAGAACGGTGCGCGCCTCGTGCCGCTCAACGCGACGAAAGAATCGTTCGAGGGGTCCAGCAAGCTCGAGCCCACGTTGGTCTTGGATGCAAAGGAGTCGATGGCGATCCTCGGCGAGGAGATCTTCGGACCGCTCCTGCCCGTCGTGGCCTACGACACCCTCGACGACGCCATCGCCTACGTGAACGATCACCCGCGCCCGCTCGCCCTCTACGTGTTCGACCACGACGAAGAGGCCGTGGAAAAGGTGCTCTCCGAGACGATCTCGGGCGGCGTCACCGTGAACGACACCATGCTGCACATTGCCCAAGACGACATGCCTTTTGGTGGTGTTGGACCGAGCGGCATGGGCCATTACCATGGCAAAGAAGGCTTCGACACGTTCACCAAAAAGAAGCCCGTCTTCTACCAAGCCCGCCTGAACGCGACCGACATCATGCGGCCTCCCTATGGCAAAGCGGTCGACTACTTCCTGAAGTTCGTTCTCGGCAAGTAAGCGAAGACCAAGTGGGACGTCCTCCGGATCCCGAACGTCGCCAAGAGCTGCTCGAGGCGGTGGTCGAGTACGTGCTGAAAAACGGGCTTACGGGCCTATCCCTTCGGCCTTTGGCCAAAGGAGTAGGCACGAGCGCGCGCATGCTGCTCTACCACTTCGAGTCGCGCGAGAAGCTGCTCGCGCTCATCATCGACACCATCCGAGAGCAACTCCGGCTCTTCTTGACCGCGCAGGCCGCGACCGACGAAAAGCTGTCGACCGGCCTCCGCACGCTCTGGTCTTTGGCCAGTCGACCCGACGCCGAGCCCTACATTCGTCTGTTCTTCGAGCTCTATGCTTTGGCCGTGCACGATCGGGAGCGCTACGGCGACTTCCTCGACACGGTCATCGCGGGATGGATCGCCATCCTCCAAGACAACATCGAAGAAGGCGACGTAGCCACGGCCACCCTGACGATCGCCGTGACCCGCGGGCTCATGCTCGATCTCCTTGCCACGCGCGATGCCGAACGCACGGGCCGCGCGCTCGAGGTCTTCTTGACGGAGGTGGTCGAGCCCCGCGAGCGCAAGGGCCTTCGGGTCTCGAAGAAGAGCTCAGGCTCGAAAGAAGAGCTCGTGGGAAGGCTCGTCGCCGAAGCCGATGGTCTCGGTCCTCAGGACGGCATGGGTCACCAGAACGGCACTCGTCTTCAAGACGGCGGGCCCTAGCGAGGAATCTACCCGGGCTCCAAGAAGCTCTAGGCGCTAGAGCGACAAACGGGTTGAATCCCGTCGGCTTTCGCCGGTTTAGCGTCGCCTCGCGTTGTCGCTCCTCCTCGGATACGAGAGTATCCGTCGTCGTCGCTCCTAGCGA
>JAYUKI010000587.1:0-1191 GCA_043764595.1 Myxococcales bacterium
CGTCCCCTCGAAGGGGCAGGAGCCGGTAAGAAGCTGATAGAGCACGCAGCCGAGCGCGTAGATGTCGCAGCGTCCGTCGACCGGCTCGCCGGCCACTTGTTCGGGCGCCATGTACTCGGGCGTTCCGAAGATCGCGAAGCCGCGCTGACGAATCGTGTCTTCGCCGGCCACTTCGCTCACGGCCATGGCCACGCCGAAGTCGAGGAGCTTCACCGTACCCTCTTTGGTGACGAAGAGGTTCTGCGGCTTGATGTCCCGATGCACGAGCCCGGCCTCGTGGGCGGCCTCGAGCGCACGCGTCACCTGGACGGTGAGCGAGACGGCCTCGCGGTAGCCGAGCCCCTTGCGCGCGCCGTCGTCCGCGTCGTCGGCGTCGTCACCGAGGCGCGCGTACTTGTCCAGCGTCTCGCCGTCGAGAAGATCCATGGCCAAGAACACACGACCGTCGAGCGACTTGCCGAAGTCGTGGAGATGGACGAGGTTTTTGTGCGTGAGGTTCGCGACCACGCGGGCTTCGCGTCGGAAGCGATCGATCGAGCCTGCCGCGGACGAGTGCGTCGGGGCCAGGACCTTGACGGCGAGCTTGCGTCCGAGCTCGACGTGCTCGGCCTCGAACACCTGGCCGCTCTCGCCTTCGCCGATCTTCTTCCCGAGACGGTAGGGCGTGCCCGCGAGCATGTTCGGATCGTCGCTGTTGTCGCGCTGCGCGAGCTCGGCGACCTTCGAGGACGACGGTGTCGTCGCCTCGGCGCGGAGGTGACGCGACTCTTTGAGGAGCTTTGCGAACTCGGCCCGCGAGCGTGCGGGCTCGCTCGGCCAGAGCGTCTTCATGAGCGCGGCGATGCGCCCGCGGATTCCCCGCTCGCCCTCTTTCGACGGCGCGAGCTGGAGCACTTTCACGAGCTCTTTCGCGGCGATGGTGGCGTTCGGGTAGCGCTCGTCGGGATCGTTCGCCGTAAGCTTTTGGATGACCGCGTCGAGCTCGCGAGGAATTCCGCGCGTGGTGGCAAGCTCGGGAATCACGAAGCGTCCGTGGGCCACGTCCTCGAGGTGCTTCTGCGCGTCGCCGGACAGGAGTCGCTTTCCAGCGCACAGCTCCCAGAGCATGACGCCCATGGCGTACACGTCGATGCGACCGTCGCCGACCTCTTGCCGTGCGACCTCGGGGGCCACGTAGCCGGGCTTGGCGAA
>JAYUKI010000588.1:0-3996 GCA_043764595.1 Myxococcales bacterium
CCTCGCCAGCGACGCCGCGTGGTTCGTCACCGGCGAGACCTGGTACATCGACGGCGGCGCGCACCTTTGGGGCGACAACTGGATCATCTCGGACGGCAAAGAAGTGCCCGAGCCGAAGGTGTTTGCCAGCATGCGCGACAAGAGCGAGCCCGTGAAAAAGGCCTGATCCATGGCGTCCGACGCCGAAGCTCCCGAATCCAAAGATCCGCCCGGCTCCGAAGCCACCCAAGATGCTCCCGCGTCCGAAGGCCTCGCCGACTCACCGGCACTCGTGGCAAGTCCCGCGACTCAGGCCGAAACCTCCGAGCCGGTGCCCGAGCACGATCCCTTCGAGGCCCCTTCGCCCGATCCGTTCGCGGCGAGCCCCGTCTCGGAAAAAGCGGTCGTCCCCGAAGAGGAAACAAAAATAGCCCCGCCGGAGCCCGAGGGCCCGAAGCCGAAGCGTCACGAGGTCCTCTTCCAGTGGATTCGCGACTACTTCCTCGGCGAAGATCCGCAGTTCCTCGCGGGTCTCGTGCCGTTCTGTTTCTTGTCGATGCTGCTCTTCACGCGGCATCCCTTCAAGACCAACTTCATCTTCGACGAACAAGAAGCCCTGCTCGCCAACCCATACGTGCGCAGCGTCACGGAAGCCCATCCCAAGTTCCATTGGCTCGACGCGTTCAAGCGCGACTTTTGGGGGCTCGGACCGGAGCGCAGCATCGGCTCGTACCGCCCCATTCCGAACCTGGTTTGGCGCTTTTTGTGGTGGTGCGGCGCGCGCGAGCACAATCCTTTTTTGCACCACTGGGTGAACGTCCTCTTCCACGGAGCGAACGGCGCACTCCTCACGCTCATCGTGTGGCGCGTCACGAAGCGCAAAGGCCTGGCGTGGCTCGCGGGCATGTTCCTCGTGGCCTCGGCCGTGCTCACCGAAGCCGTGAGTGGCGTCGTGGGCATTTCGGACGTGTTCGGTACGTTCGGCTGCCTCTTGGCACTCTATGCGCTCACCTTGCGCATGCCCTTCATGGGGCTCTTCGTGTTCCTGGGCACGGCGTTCGGGCTCTACTCGAAAGAGAGCGCCATGATTTGTGTCCCCATGGTGCCGCTCTTCGCGCTCGCGTCGGCAAGCTCGCTCTTCCCGAAGACGCCTCGGCGCTTTCCCCGCATGCTCGTCGCGTTCGTGGCCGCCGCCGCCGCCTTCGTCCTTTATGTGGAGTCGCGGCGGCGGCTCTTTCCCGCGCCGATACCCCCCGATTTTGCGAAGGACCTCCACAAGCCCGCGGCCGAGCGTGTGTTCGCGGCCATCATGCGTTGGTACGCCCAGCCCGTCCTCCCGAAGGACCCGCTGAACAATCCGCTCGCGATGACCGACACCCCGCATCGCATCGCCGGTGCGCTTCGCGTGTACTTTCGTGGGCTCCTGCAGGTGATCTTCCCGAAGACCCTGTCGGGCGACTATTCCTCGCCGCAAGAGCCCATTCCTGCGACGCTGGTCTTTCCGGAGAGCGTGCTCGGCGCGCTCTGTCTCGTGCTTCCCGTGCCCATCGCCGGGTATCTCGGTCTCAAGGCCTTTTTGGATGGGCGTCGCTCGAAGCCGGCCAAGGCCGCGGCCCTTCCTGCCGCCGAAGCCTTCGCCATCACCGAGCCCACCAAGGCCGAGACCGACGCCGAAGGGGTCGCCGAATCGAGCCCGGCCGCGGTTTCCGAAGGTCCTTCCGAGGAGCCGAACCTCGGCGCCGACCCTCTTCCCGACGCACCCGAAGCGTCTCTTCCACATGCGCCAGCACCGCTCGCGCCGATCGAGAATACGGACCTTCGCCCCCTCGTGGCCGTGAGCCTTCTGTGGGTGATTGCGTCGTATTTTCCGGTCTCGAACATTCCCATTTTGCTCCCCACGGTGCGGGCGGAGCGCTTCTGGTACTTCCCAGTCGTCGGCACGAGCATTCTTCTCGCCGTGTTCTTCATTTGGCTCGTAGAGCGCGCCGAGGGCCGGGCCGCCGCGTCGGCAGAACGCGCCGGCG
Source organism: Myxococcales bacterium (assembly GCA_043764595.1). Classification (GTDB taxonomy): domain Bacteria; phylum Myxococcota_A; class Polyangia; order Polyangiales; family Polyangiaceae; genus JAAFHV01. The sequence continues at coordinate 2,004 of JAYUKI010000588.1, forward strand.
TAAGTCGGGTCGCCGCAGGCGTGGTGGCCATTGCGATCGGAACGGCGCTCACTCTGGTCACGTACTTCGCGGATGCCGAGTCACGCGTCGGAAACTATGCGGTCACGACCGGGCTCGTGGTTTATGGCGTGGTCACCATCGTGCGCGGGCTGCGCTCGAGTGGCACGAACGGCAAGGTCGAGTGGCGCGATCTGGCCATCGCGACGTGTGTGTTCTTCACGCTTTACCAGTGCATGGCCGCGCGTCTTCACGCGAACGACTATACGACCGATCTCACGTTCTGGGATGCCACACGGAAGGCCGTTCCGAACAGCTCCAAAGCCCACCTCAACTACTCGGTCATGAAAGGGGCACGAGGCGACCTCGAGTCCCGTCGGCTGGCGAACCTGCGCGCTTTGGAGCTCGCCCCCGAGTGGCCCATGGCGAGCATCTACCTCGGCGACACCCTCTGCCGCATGCACCGCGCCGAAGAGGCTTGGCCGTACTACAAGAAGGGATTCGGTCTCGCGTCGAACGACGTGAACCTCCTCTCCCTCGGCATCCAGTGCATGTGGGACGAAAAATTCATCGGCCCGCTTCCAAAGGCGGAGAACGGCGAGCCCCCCGCACCCGAGCCCGTGCGCCGCGCCGAGCTTCGAGCCCTCGCGGCCCAGCATCCTGGAAGCTGGCTCGAGTGGCTCACGAACGACATCGTGGCCAATGGCGAGACGCACAATGGCGTCGATCCGAAGTACAGACCGAGGGGCTACAACGAAGGCCCGAAAGAGTAGTGATGCGAACGAGCCGAAGGCGACTGCCTTGCGTAGGCCGAGCGATCGCGAGGTGCTCTCGATGAGCCCGAAAGCCAAGCAGCGTCTGCTTTTCGCGGCGAAGCTCGTCATCACGGTGACCCTCGTGTACTGGCTCGTCAAAAAGGGCCTGCTCGACATGAGGCAACTCGGCCTTTTCCTCGAGCACAAGTCGCTGTTCGTCCTCGACGTCGTCGTGTTCCTGTCCGCTTCGGTGGGAATGGCGGCCATGAGGTGGCGTGCCCTCTTGGATCTCGCCGGTGCCAAAGTGCCCCTCCGTCGCGCCATCCACCTTCAGTTCGTGTCACTCTTTTTCAACGTGGTCATTCCGGGCAACGTCGGCGGCGACGTCATCAAGGCCCTCTACGTCGCCAGGGAGGAGAGCCCGGAAAAGCGCACTCCTCTGCTCCTCGTCGCGTTCGTCGAGCGTGTCGTCGGCCTCGCCGGGCTCGTCTCGGTGGCCCTCTTGGTGGTCATGGTTCGCGGCCCCGCGCTCTGGGAAAATCCGCTCTTTCGCCCCCTCGTGTCGACCATACTCCTGCTCGGCGCAGGGTTCGTGCTCGGGCCCATCGTGTTCGTCTTCATCATGCGCAGCTTCGGCGCGCGCATCGAAGCCATGGCCAGTGGCCCCTCGAAGGTCGCCGGTCTCGTCACCAAAGTGGTGTCGAGCTTCCGACTCGTGTCCGCCAAGCCGACGTCACTCCTCAAGGCGCTCGTGCTCAGTATGGCCATCCACGCCGTGAACATGGTCCTCTTCACGATGATGGCGAGCCTCGTGGGCAAACAAGACGTGGCCTTTGGCGCCATTGCCACGATCTATCCGATAGGCCTCTTGAGCCTGATGCTCCCCATCTCGGCCGCGGGCATGGGCGTGGGACACGCCGCCTTCGAGAAGCTCTTCACGTCGGTCGGGCTCATGCGTGGGGCCGACGTCTTCAACCTGTTCTTCTTTGGTCAAATCGCGCCGTGCGTTTTCGGGTTCATTCCCTACTTGCTCCTGCGCGGAAAAGAGCCCGTGCCCGAAGCCCCCGCCGAAGGGACCGACGCGGAGCCCGCGGAGTCCGATCCCGAGGCGAGGGTTTCCGGCATTCGCGAAAAAGACGGCCCGGCCGACTAGCCTGAGCCACTCTCTGGTTCGAGGGGCGCAGCCCCTCGAGCTCCTGCGAGATGCGGGCCTGAGAGTCCTCGACTTCTCCGCTTCGCTA
>JAYUKI010000589.1:0-3994 GCA_043764595.1 Myxococcales bacterium
GGCTCGTCCTCTTCGACGTCAATCGACCCGAGGTCGTAACCACAGTCGCCGCGACGGAGATAGAGCAAGAGCGTCGTTGTGGTTCTTGCCGCCCCTCCATTCAAGACAAAGTCCTTCGTCCCGTCCCCGTCCACGTCGAGCTCGTGCGTCGTAAGGGAATGGAAGTCCTCGTCGAGTGTGCTCTTCGCCGCGGCGTGCATCGAAGGGGTCACGCACGGGCCCGGGAGCACTTGGCCATCGGCGAGCTTCGTTGGTTCGTTGCGGACGACGAGCAGCTCGGCGGCGAGGGTGCGGCGTCGACGTCCGTGGCGGCGTCGGTCGATGCGTCCAGTTCCAGCGTTGCGTCCATCATCGCCAATGGGGCCGCGGAAGGAACATTCGGGAGCACGACCACGGTCGCAGCGTCGGACGATCCGGGGGCACGATCGGGTACGATCGGGTCTTTGCATGACGCAAGGGTTGCGAAGGTTGCAAGGGCGAATCCCGCAGCGTGGCGGGCACGGGATGCAGAGGACGGGAGGGCCATGGTCGCCAGAATAGACCATGGTCCGCTTACTCGCGCGGCACCGACGCGATGAACGCCCCGGTCGCCAAGGCGCGTAAGCCCTCGAGAGTCTCGCCGAGTGACCACGCGCGGTTCGGACGAACGGCACAAACCTAGAGACGGCCAGCCATGGTGGCGAACGAACCGAACGCCTACTTCAACGAGACATGAAATCCCCACTGTTCGTGCGTTGCATGCTTGGCCTCTCCGGGGCGATCGGGGTCGCCGTTGGTGCGGCCAGCCTCATGGCTCCCGTCTGGTTTCACGGAACCAGCGGAATTCATCTCGACCCACAGGTGGAGCTCTTGAACGAAATGAGGGCCACCGGGGGGTCGCTCGTTGCCATTGGGGCGCTCATTCTTTCGGGAGCATTCTGGCAAAGCCTGACGCGCACCTCGGCCATCGTCGCGACCGTTGTTTATGTATCGTATGGACTTTCACGTGCTCTCGCGATAGGAATGGATGGCAGACCCTCGGGGACACTGATTCTGGTCATGGTGCTCGAGCTCGGGATAGGTGCATTGACGGCCTTCGCCATGTCGAAGGTCCCACCCTCCGTGCGCCAGACTTTGGAGGCCCGATGAGCGCGCCGGCCTGGTTTTTTGCGCTTCTCGCGATTGCGATTCTAGGATTTGGCATGGTGACGAGCTTCTTCCTGACGTTCTCGGACTTTCTCATGCGCTCCCTGAAGGCAGCGAAACCCGAGACCGGCGTGGAAATCATGCAAATCATCAATCGTGAGGTCTTGCGATCGATCACGATCGTCTTGCTCTGGAGCATGCTCGCCCTTTCCGTGCTCCTTGCGAGTGCGGCGGCTCTGTCCCGCCTCTCAAACGCGCCGTTGGGGCTCATCGCGTGCGCATGCGCGATTTACGTCGCGGGGGTGCTCGTTGTGTCGTTTGCGCGCAACCTTCCAATGAACGAGCACCTAGGGTCCATGCCGTATTCGGATCCTGAAGCGACGAGGTACTGGCAGACCGTCTACCTGGACCAATGGGTATTCTGGAACACCGTGCGAGTGGTGGCTTCGGCGGGCTCGGCGGTGTGCCTTCTGGCGAGCGCCTGGATTCTAAAGGGCGGAGGTTGATTCACGCGCCGCTGGGCGCACTCGGATTCCGGACGTGCAGGGTCAATCCGTAGCGCCCTCGGCGCGATGGAGCTTGGAAGCACTCGCGCTTGTGTTCACGGATTCGGTGTTTCGCCGAAGGCTTCCGGGCGCAACGCCGAACATTCGCTTGAAGGCCCTGCAGAAGGCCGCCTCCGATTGGTAACCAAGGCGCAGAATCAACTGGGAAAGCGGCTCCGAGGTTCGTTGCAATTCGGACCGCGCGAGCTGCATGCGCCATTCCGTGACATAGTGCATGACCGGTTCGCCAACGAGCTCGGTGAAGCGGGCCGAAAAGGCCGACCGTGACATCCCAACCGCGCTCGCCAAAGACGCCACGCTCCAATCGCGTTCGGGATTGCGGTGGATCGAGAGGATTGCGCGCCCGACTTGTGGGTCACGGAGCGCTCCGAGCCAGCCCCGATTGGCTTCGGGCGCAAACTCGAGCCACGAGCGAATGGCCTGAACCACCAAAATGTCGGCCAGACGGGTCATCACGGTTTCCCCACCAGGCCGCAGGGTGCTCGCTTCGCGGGCCATGAGGCTTAGTGTACTTTGCAGCCACTGGTTCGTTTCGTCATCCGAGGTGTCGATGTGCAACACGCTCGGCAAGAGCGCAACGAGGCGCTGGCCCGCAACGTGGTCGAAACGAACGACGCCACACGTTGCGTGCGTGAGCTCCCCGCCCCCGCCGTAGCGCAGGATCTCGTACCGCTCGGTCACGAGCTCGACGGGAATATCGAACAAGGCCTCGGCGCGAGCTTTGGTGTGGCTGCGAATGGTATGCCCCATTCCGTGCGGAATGAGCGTGAGGCTCCCTTGTTCGAGCAGGCGCGGCGCCATCCCGTCGACCTCGAGCCAGGCCCGCCCAACCGTAACGACGTGGAACATCATCAGCCCCTCGAGGGGCGGCATCACGATTCCCCAAGGGGCCGTGAGCTCGGCGCGGCAGTAGAGCGTGCCGTTCAGTCTGAGCAGGTGCAGCGCTTCCCCAATGGGATCGCTTGAGGGCAAGGGCACCGGACGAACACGCGACATGTCCCATTCTCCCACAAAGACCGGAGTCACGGGGAACGCAGGCCCGGAAGCGACCGACTCCGATGGGATGGCGCACGTGGCCCGCACGCCGTATGTGCCCACGTTGCCATGGCAGACCATCTCGGTGATCCCATAACCCTTCGAGCGGGTACGGTGTCACCTCGCGCGGATTCGTCGATTGGCGTGATTGTCCAGCGACGGACGCCTCGGCGGTCGGATGTGGAGCCTTTCGGACGCGACACGAGGAAGCTCGAGTCGCATTTACGTTCCACCGGCGCCGTACGTCGCCCCTAAAACCGAACCTCGATTCGCACCGGAGGCGCTCCGCTGCCGAACTTGTCCGGGGCGTCGCAGGAGGCCGCCCCGTGAACGGTGAGCGGCGTCACGGTGACCCCGCTCGCGTCGTAGAATTCGGGTGGACCGCTCACGGACACGGAGTCCACGCGCATCGTCGCGACCTGGCCGCCCCATTGGCTCGCCGGTCCTCCGTCTTGCGCGACCTCGCTGAAACCGCACTCGCACGGGCTCGGTATCGTGCCGACCTTCGGTGCGCTGGGCGCGAGGCAACGCACGCCGGTCACCTTGCTGACGGACGTAGGCACCTGCAGATCGGCCGAGACGATAGCGAGCGTATCCACGAGCCATTGGCCCGCGTCTCCGGCCACGGATTGACTCGACGTCGCTTTGCACGGGTATTGCCCCGTACGTGCGCCCGAGACCGTCACCATGAGTGGATCCGGGGGAGAGCCACGACGCATCCCGCTCCGGGGCCCGTCCCGCTCGCGTCTTGTGCAACGAGGCTTCCATCCGGTGTGGAGGGACCGGAAGGCGATTCCGCAGCGGAGCAGCACCACAAGCCCACCGCCACCGAGACGACACCGAGAGAGGAAAGAGCAAGCCGTAGACGCATGTCTTCAAGCTACCAAGTGCCGAGCGCTCTCGCACGCTCCATTGCGTCGGCGATCTGCCGAGGGAGGGCGATTCGTCGTCGCGACAGTCAAGATCGAGCGCATCAAGCGCATCAAGCGCGACCGTCCGGCAACACGCGTGCTCGCGACGCGGGGGCCATGAGGTGGCCGTTTCGCTTGTTCGCCTAAGGCGTAGGCTCGGGGTATGTCGAGCCCCGCCTCTTTCCCCGTGCCATTCGTCGCGCCCGTTCCTCGTGGGAATGCGGTGTCCATCTTCGGCTTCCGTCGCATGCCGGAGGGTGTGGGCGAGGTGAGCGTCGTCGTGGATCGCACGTTCGGGGTGGTGTACGCCGACTCCGCCCTGGCTGGCGCGCTCGGGGCGAGCCCAACGGCGATCGA
>JAYUKI010000590.1:0-14366 GCA_043764595.1 Myxococcales bacterium
GCCCGAGGCGTAGTACGCGACGCCCGGTCCGCCGATGTCTGGAACACCGTCACCGTCGAAGTCGCCCGCGAGATCGATCGTGCCATTGGCGTCGAAGTCTTGGGTGCTCTTCTTGACGCCGTCGAACGCACGAAGCACGCGAAGGAACTGCATGCCGTCGAGGAGGCCCTGCCGGATGTTGTCGCGCGTATGGAAGATGTGCGACGTCCACCAGTAGAATCCGGAGTCGGCTGCGCCATCTCCGTTCACGTCGCGCGCGCGCCCTTTTTCGAACGACGTGAGCCAAGGCACGAGGCAGTTCTCGCGCAGCTTCGCGCCCGCCAGGATCCGCTGAGAGGCGGACAGCACTGCGCCATGCTCGGGGTTGTCGTACGCGACGATCGCGATGCCTTGCCGCGCAAAATCGCCAGCATAGAGAAGCACCTCGTCGGCATGTCCCGTGACTCCGTGACCCCACAGCGACACCGGGAAAGGCTGGGACAAGCCAGGGCCGCGCTTCGGAACGACCACGTAGAAAGGCACGTCGTCGGACGTGACGGTCGCATCGCCCGTGACGAAGTTCGCGTCCATGCGGGTGTCCGGGTCGAGGCTGCGTGGGTCGCCCATCAAGTAGGGCGACTTGAAGCTTCCCACCACGAAGTGGTCGACGTACGCGTAGCCGTCCAAAAGGGCTTTGACTTGGCCCTTCTCGAAGCCAAAGAGCTCCTTGAAGAGGACCTCGAACGTCGCGCGAACGTCCGGATCGTTCGGTCGGATGACGAAGGGAGCTTTCGCGCGGAGCTTGCATGCTTCGTTCTGGGTTTGCCAGCCGGGGACGTCGTTCGGAGCCTCGGAGAGGCCCCCCGCAGGGAAAATGTGGGCATCCGGCGGGAAGTCGGTCGCGAACCTGGAAAATACACCCTTCCCGTAGAGGCCATTCCGAAGGATGTGCATGTCCTCGGCGACGGGCTGAGTCGTGAACGACCACACGAACGCGACGTGCTCGAGGCCGGTACCCGAGATGTCCCCGTAGTAGCGCGCCAAGCGTGGGTCCGAGAGCACGTCGCCGACCCGCGTGACCATCGACCGCTGCTGCGGATGGAAAATGGCCTCGAAGGGCGACGACACCGACTTGCGGTTCTGACCACGGAGCCGGTCGGTCAAGACGACGGCGTATTCGTGTTTCTCCTCGAGCGGCACGAGCGGCCGCAGGATCAGAGTGTCGGTCTCGCGCTCGTACCAGGTGAGAATATCGTCGACCTTCGGGAGGCCAACCGCGGCCTTTTGTGCGCCTGGAACTCCGAGCGTCGCGAGGGTGTTCGGGTGGTCGAGGACACCGTCGAAGTCGGTGTCGAGGGCAGGAGAGTAGGCGGCCTGACCGAGCCCCACGCCTTCCTCCACGGTCTCGAAGACGATGTTCGGCTCGGCCGACTTCGGATCGTTCGGGAAGTACTTGAACGGATCGCGCACGGTGACGGGGTACGCGCCGCTCCCGACGTCGACGAAGGCCGGCACACCCGTGGTGAGATCGACCACGTAAAAAGGATCGTTGGCGAAGTCGAAATCGTCCCCTTGCATGCGGCGCACGACGTCGTCGAGGTCGAGCGCAGGCAGTCGCGGATCATCGCCGGAAGCCCTCGAAAACTGGACGGAAATCGGCGCAGTGGTTCCCCAACCCTCGAGGGTGGAGAAGTCCTTCCGCGCGCGCGCCTCGAGGTCGGTCGGGGCCACCAAGCTCACGTTGATTCGGCGGCCGGTCCGGCTCGTCGGATCGGCGAACGTCGCGACGTCGTTCGGGAGCGGAATGGCAGGCAGCGGCCGGCGTGTCGGATCGTAGACGACCTCGGGACCACCCTTGCGTGGGGCAGGACCGAGACGCTCCGGAACGGAGTCGATCGTACATGCGCTCGCGGCGAGCACCGTGGAGGCGACGAGCGTGATGAGGCAAAGCTTCGCGGTCATGGGCTGGGGGCAAGGCCCGAGGTCGGGCGAAAGAGATTCAGAAATAGAGTCCGGCGCGGGTCACCGTGACCCACGGCGTCTTGAGTCGGCTCCCCATCGCATCGGCGAGGGCGTCGCCCGGAAAGAGCACACCGGCTTGCATGCCGAGGGCGAGCGTCATCCCGAACTCGAGCGGCTTTCGCCACTCGACGCCGAGGTCGAGCTCCAGGCCGTAGTCCTTCGACTTCGGACTTCCCCCTCGCGCGTTCACGTAGCTGCCGCTCGTCGCCGTGCGGTAAGGATCCACCACGTCGGCCGTGGCCTGCGCGAGCAACATCCCGGCCTTCACGTCGAACGAAGGATGCGGCCTGAAAAGGAACGTCGGGTTCACGTACGTCGCGCCGAAAATGCCGCCGTTCGAGGGAAGTCGGTCTGCGCCGGGCGTCGGACGCTCGGCGTTCGAGAGCAACGGATCGCGGGCGGCAGTCGAGGACCGCGCGGTCTGGAAACGAAGCACTTCGTCGAACAGGACGAGCCCGATGCGGTGGTTGCCGTCGAACTGGAAACGCTTCTGCGTGCCATCGTACGGATCGGCATCCCCCGAGGCGTAGCCCAGCTCCACTTGGGCGACGAGGTCGCCAAAGAATCCTTTGCCGCCAGGCGTGTGTGCTTTGCATGCTTCGCAGCCGCGAGTGCGATGCGCGACACCGAAGACCGCAGCGCCGCCGTAGCTTCGAAGGGTGGTCTTGGCGTCGTCGCGCGCCTGGTCTTGCGTTCGGATGGCGTTGGTGGTTCCGAAGATGGCCGCGCCCTCGGCCGCACCGAAGAGATACGCGTCGTGACCTGGAACCGGCACGGCGAACTTCGCGAAGAGGTCCACCGCCGCCGCGTCGATGTCGTCGGTGTAGGTGGAGAAAGGCAGGCTCTGCCGGTCCGTGCGCTGACGCCTTAGCGTGCTGAAGAGGCCGAGCTGGTTCGGGCCGCGCTCCCAATACGCCGCGAGCACGCCCTGGAACGCCTGGTCTCCGCGGGAGAGCTTCGCGTTCTGGTCACGAAACACGAGATCTCCGGCGAGGGCGATCACGAAATCGGAGTTTTCTCCGCCCGGTTTGGTCGCGAAGAGCACACGCTCGCTGATCGCGCCGTAGCGGTAGTCTCCGAAGAGGGTCGGATGGTTTCCGTCGTTCGCGAGGATGCCGAGGCCCCAGTGGTTCGGCTGCTGACCCACGCGAACGATGCCGATGGGCAGCTTGGCTTCCGCGTAGAGCCACCGGAGCTGCACGTTCTTGAAGCCGTCGTATTCGTCCCGGGGGGTATCGTCGGCCGAAACACCATGGGTGAGCTGACCCATCACGAGGCCCGTCAGGAGGTCGAACTGGCTCACGACCTGGATCTTGTCCGAGACGACGAGCCTCGGCTCGAGCCTGAGCCAGTGGCTCACGAAGTGGTTCTGACCCGTCGAGTCCTCGAGAAGGCCCGGGCTTTTGTCGATATCCGACGCGGTCGGCGCCATGAGCACGCTGCGCTGCGCTTGGTAGCGGAGCTGATACTCGCCGTGCATGTCGAAGAAGAGAACCTTCGACTCGGGCTTCCTGCGCGGCACGCGGCCTGTCTTGAGGACGAGATCGGGAAGGTCGTCGGGGACCTTCTTTTCGTCGTCTTCTTCGAGTGTGGTGGCGAGCGGAGCCGTCGTGGCGTCGCGCGAGGGCGAGGACGCCACCGGCGAAGCCCCGGCAGCATGTGCCGAGCTTGAAAGCAGCAACGCCCCGAGGAGCGCGCTGATGGTGAAAAAAGGGCGCGTGCGCGCGCCCGCAAGGAGGGCACGCGGGCCAAGACCGTACGATGAAATTCTCATGGGCAACCGGCGCCCGCGAGCATAGTCGAACCGGCCGAGGGCCGGCGCGTCTCAATTCGACTTGGTAGCCCCTGCCGGACTCGAACCGGCACGCCCTTACGGGCCGAGGATTTTAAATCCCCTGCGTATACCGTTCCGCCAAGGGGCCAAGGGGCCAAGGGGTCAGTCGCCCGTCGGCCTTGGCGCAGCGCGCCTATTTCGTGGGGACCTCGGCCTTTGGGGCGAAGTTGTGGTTGAAAGCGCCGCCCATACCGAAAAACAGGAACGGGGATAGCTCGCCGTTGACGCTTGTGGCGGTGAGGTCAAGGCGAGGATCGAGGCGAACGTGCGCTCCGATCGGAATGCTGAACCCGAGCGTGCCACCGAAGGTCCCCGCGCCATCTCCTCTTTCCCCACCGCGCACGCCGCCCAACACACCCGCGGTAAACGCGAACTTTTCGGGATGGGTCAAGAACCCGAAACGTGCCGCCCCGAAGTAGCTGTTTCCCGCGTCGTTGCCCGCCACCTGCAACGTTGCGCCGACGAGCGCCACCTTGGCGAAACGAAACAAGAAATCGACGCCGCCGGCAAATCCGCTGTTCGATGTGGTGCCGGTCTTCAGGCTCCCGAGCACGCCGACGTGAACACCCGCAATGATCCCGGTGTTCGATGTGGGCTTTGGTGGGTCACGTGGTGGGAGCTCGTAGGGATAGGGCTGCTGGCCCGGCGGATACTGAGGGTATTGCTGCTGCTGGGGCGGATACTGCGGCGGGTAGGGCTGGGCCACGGGAGGAGGAGCCGCAAGCGGTGCAGAAGCTCCTGGGGTGAGAGACAGACCCACGGATCGCGTCTCTTTTTCCTTCACCGTCACTTCGAGCGAGGTGGCCTGATACCCGTCCGCCCGCGCGACGATCTTCGTCACGCCCGGATTCACGGGCCGCGCCACGCCGACGAGGTCGATCGGGATCACCACGTCGTTGATGACGAGCTGCAGATTGCGGAGTTGCTCGGGCTTCGGCGAAAGGTCGATCTTCAGGTTCGGAATGCGGGCTCGCACGCCTGGAAGCTCGGCTTCGGCTTGTGTCTTGGCTTGGACGAACACGTCGGGAGCACCTGCAGCGAGGGACACTCGCTTGAGGGTCTCGTACGTCTCGGCGGCTTCCACGAGCTTGCCCGTAAGCACCTGGCACTGCGCGATGTGCAAGAGGTGTGTTGGAGCATCGAACAGCTTTTGAGCCTTTTGGAAGAGCGAAAGCGCTTCGGTGTGGTGCCCCGCGTCCTGCTCTTTCACCCCTTGCTGGAAGAGGCTTCGCGCTGCGGACTTCCGCTCGGCCTCGGAGAGTTGGGACGTCTCCGCTGCAGCAGAGCCTTCGGAGACCGTGGCTCCGCCGAACGCGAACAACATGGCCAACAAGGGAACAAACGAAGGCGAAAGGCGCATGGGATATAACCGCTTTGGCAAGACCGTACCCGAGCGCCACCCTACACTATGGGCATGGAAAAGGAGCGCCTCTCCGCCGCTGCGGCTGCCATCGCTTGCGCCCGAGCCCTGGTTTTCACGGCCGGCGCCGGAATGGGGGTCGATTCCGGGCTCCCGGATTTCCGCGGCAACGAGGGATTCTGGCGTGCCTATCCTCCGTTCGCGAAGCTCGGCTTGTCCTTCGCGGACCTTGCGAACCCGCGCTGGTTCGCGAAAGATCCCGAGCTTGCGTGGGGCTTCTACGGACACCGGCTCCACCTGTACCGCGCCACCGTACCGCACGAGGGTTTTGCCCTTCTGAAGCGATGGGCGAGCCGCGCAGCACGAGGCGCCTTCGTCTTCACGTCGAACGTGGATGGTCAGTTCCAGCGCGCCGGTTTCGCGGAAGATGGCATCGTCGAGTGCCACGGGAGCATCCATCATGTGCAGTGTACACGTGAATGCGGCGCGCCACTGCGGCCTGCGGGGTCGCTCACCGTGGACGTCGATCCCACGACGTTTCGCGCCCGAAAGCCCCTCCCTACCTGCGACGGATGCGGCGGCCTCTTGCGCCCGGCCATCTTGATGTTCGGCGACGGCTCCTGGGACGACACCCGCACCCGGGCCCAAGAAGCGCGGTTCGACGCGTGGTTGTCGAAGCTCGAGGGGGTCGCCGGGGAGCTCGTGGTCGTCGAGTGCGGCGCTGGGACGCAGGTCCCGACGGTCCGAGAGCTGTCCGAGCGCCTTGCCCACGCCACCCGCGGCACACTGGTGCGCATCAACGCCCGAGAGCCCGAGGTGGCCGCCCGAGGGCACCTCTCCGCGATCGAGCTTGCCCTGACGGCGCGCGTGGCGCTCGAAAGCCTCGACGCGGTCATGAATCGAGCGGTGGGCTAGTCAGGGCAACGCGCGCAGTGTTCTCTCCCGCGCGCACTGGTGCTTCTACGGGAGAGCCGGTGAGGCCTCAGTAGCCCGCGTTATGGTTGTCAGGCTTGGTCGTGGGCGGCGGAGCCGGCAACACGGGCGGCGGCTGCTGTGAGGGCGGGGTTCCAGGCTTCGGCACGTCTGCGCTCTTGGCCGGCTTCACGGGTGTGGTGGGAACTTTGGTGCCTAGCTTGTTCGGGGTACCCGAGGGCTTGTCCGGCTGGGTTCCAGAGGCGGTGGTTGCAGCGAGGGGCTGAATCGACGGCAACGTCGTAGGAACGACCTGGGTTTCGGCGGGCGGAGGGGCGGTGGCCACTACGGCGTTCGTGCTCCCTTCGCTCTTGTGCTTCATCGCGAAGATGCCACCCACGAGGAGCCCCGTCAGCACGAGGCCGCCTCCGACGACCCCGAGAAGGAGGCCTCGAGAGCCGCCTTGGGTGGGGATCCGTCCGTCGATGGCGTTCGCGGTGAACGGGGCTGCCGTCCCTTGCGAGCCAAGAGCCGCCGTCGGGGCGGTCGGGTTGGCGTCTTGGAGCGTCGGAGCAACGTAGGCCGGTGCGCCGAGGCTCGATGCACGCCCGCGTACGGTGATGCCCGCAGCATAGGCGAGTGCCTCCGTGGCCTCGGCGATGGTCGCGAATCGGCGACTCGGCTCACGGTCGAGGGCGCGCGCAAACCAGGTGTCGAATGCTGGGGGAAGACCGGGAAGCTGCAGGGAGGGAACGGGTATCGGCGACGTGCAAATCTTCACGAGAAGATCTCCGACCGACTCGCCTTCGAACGGAAGCACTCCGGTGACGGCGCGGAAGGCGATGACGCCAATCGACCAGACGTCCGTACGATGGTCCACGTTGCGGAGGCCACGGGCCTGCTCGGGCGACATGTAATACGGAGTACCCAAGACCGCGCCAGTCTTCGTGCTGGAGGTGAGCCCGGCGCCCTCGGCTCCCTGGATCTTCGCGATGCCGAAGTCGAGCACCTTGGCGATTTCGTCGTCCTCGTCCTCGACGAGGAAGATATTTTCGGGCTTGAGGTCGCGGTGAACGATGCCCTTTTCGTGGGCCTGTGCGAGTGCACGCCCGACTTGCTGGAGGACTCGGGCGGTGTCTTGGAGCGACATGCGGCCCAGGCGCTGGATGCGCTTGTCGAGCGGCTCCCCGCTCAGCATCTCCATGACGATGTAGGGCTTGCCGTCCTCGGTGACGCCATGGTCGAAAATCTGGATGGCGTGCTTCGACTGGATCGAAGCCGCCGCACGGGCTTCACGATCGAACCGTGAACGCGCTTCCGCATTCTCGGCGTAGTCGGCCTCGATGAACTTGATGGCGACCCGCGTGCCGAGGGACGCGTGGCGGCCCTCCCATACCGAGCCCATGCCGCCCTGCCCGATGCGTCGGACGAGCTGGTATTTGCCGGCGACGAGCACGGAAGACGTGGGCGGAAGCGTTTGGCTCATGGAGTCCCGAAGAGCGATAAGAAAACCAAGACCTCACCTCCGTAGGCAAAGCCCGCGCCGTGAAGGGCCGTCGTTGGAAGACCCCTCGGCCCCGAATGCGACCACTCCTTAGGGTACTAGGCAGACGGGGCCGAGTAAAGGCGGTGGCAGGAACCGCTTCCGCCTCGAAATCGTCAATTGTTCCAGGCCCTTGTCCTGGCTCGGTGCGCGAAGGGGCTCCTGAAATTGCGCAGGTTCCTTCGCGATGTGGCCTCTGGTGGCGGGAACCGTGGGCTCCCGGGGAGATCTTCGCTATAGCGCGGAGCCGTGACCGCTGCCCTGCCGTCCCCCGGCGATCCGAAGGCTCTCTACCTCGTCGACCTCTCGGGGTACGTCTACCGTGCGTACCATGCGATCGCGCCGCTCTCGAGCTCCAAGGGCGAAGTGACTCATGCCGTGATGGGTACGGTCAACATGCTCCAGAAGGTCGTCAACGACCGGAAGCCCAAGTTCTTCGCCGTGGCGATGGACTCGCGCACGCCGAGCTTTCGAAAGACCATCGACCCTCGTTACAAAGCGACTCGTCCACCCACACCGCCCGATCTTGGGTCCCAGATGGTCCGCTGCCGCGAAGTGGTGGAGGCGTACGCCATCCCAATCTACCAAGAGGATGGCCTCGAGGCCGACGACCTCATCGCCGCCGTCACGGCCCGAGCCCTCGACGCCGGGCTCTCGGTGGTCGTGGTCAGCGCCGACAAGGACCTCATGCAGCTCGTCCACGACGTCGACTCTCGCGTCGTCTTGTGGGACTCGATGCGCGACCGCGTCTACGGTCCGAAAGAGGTCGAGACCAAGTTCGGCGTCGTCCCGAGCAAGCTTCGGGATCTGCTGGCGCTCACGGGGGACTCGTCCGACAATGTTCCCGGCGTGCCAAGCGTCGGCCCGAAGACCGCGGCCGACCTCCTGAACCAGTTCGGCACGCTCGAGGCGATCTACACGCGCCTCGACGAGGTGAAGCGACCGAAGCTCCGCGAGGCGCTCGTCACGAACGAAGCCGACGCGCGGCTCTCCCAGAAGCTCGTGACGCTCGACAAAGATGCCAAGATCCAGTGGGATCTCGAGGGTCTCGTGTATGGCGGCGCGGACGTTCCACGTCTCCGCGCTCTCTTTTCCGACCTCGAGTTCACTCGTCTGCGCGACCAGCTCGACGTCAAGATGGGAATCGCTCCTTCGCCGCCGACGCGTGGCTCTTCCGTGCAGAATGCACCCAAACGCTCCGCGTCGCCTTCGCTCGTGCGCACGCAGAAAGTCGTCCTCGCCGCAGACGAGCTTCGGGCGCTCGTCTGCGAAGCGAAAGAAAAGAAGCGCATCGCGATCGGCGTCCTCGCCGTGGGAGAAGATCCCATGCGCGCCGCGCTCGTCGGTCTCTCTCTCTCGGTCAACGAAGGTGACGGAAGGTACTTGCCTCTCGTTCACCGCACGCTCGGGGCCCCGGTGCAGCTGCCGCTCGGCGATGTCGTCGCCATTCTCGGGCCCGCGCTACTCGACCCGACCATCGTGAAGGACGCCGCGAGCGGCCGCTTCGTCGAGCACGTGCTCGAACGCCATGGCCTTCCGCTCGGAGGACGCGTGTTCGATCCCGTGCTCGCGAGCTACGTCCTGGATCCCGAGAGCCCGCACGCGCTCGTCGACCTGGCGACCCGCGAGCTAGGTGTCACGCTGGTTGTGCCCGGAGCCTCGGCCAAGAAGAAGGAACGGTGCGAGCTCGACGAAATGGACGTCGAGAGCGTGCTCGCTTACGCCGGAGCCATCGCGGATGCCACGCTCTCGCTCGGGCAGCTCCTCGAAGTGCGGGTCGCACAAGAGGGGCTCGCGAAGCTGCTCGACGACGTGGAGCTTCCGCTTGCACGAGTCCTCGTCAAGCTCGAACGCGAAGGCGTTCTCGTCGACACGGCTCGGCTCGAGCGCGTGGG
Organism: Myxococcales bacterium; assembly: GCA_043764595.1. GTDB lineage: Bacteria > Myxococcota_A > Polyangia > Polyangiales > Polyangiaceae > JAAFHV01. The sequence goes on from JAYUKI010000590.1 coordinate 9,546, forward strand.
CGAGCGCATCGGCCAAGAGCTCGTTCTCCTCGAGGCGCGCGCGAAGGAGCTCGCGGGGCATGACTTCTCCCTGAGATCGCGTGATCAGCTCGAGCACATCCTCTTCGACGAGCTGAAGCTTCCCGTCGTGAAGCGCACTCCAAAAGGCGGACGAAGCACCGACGCGGCCGTGCTGGAAGAGCTCTCCGAAAAACATCCGCTTCCCGACGTGATCGTCGAGCACCGCGAGCTCGACAAACTGAAGGGCACCTACGTGGATGCGCTCCCGCGCGTGGTGAACCCCAAGACCGGGCGAATCCACACGCGTTTCGAGCAGACCGTCGCCGCCACGGGCAGGCTTTCGTCCGTGGATCCGAACCTCCAGAACATTCCCATCCGAAGCCCGGTGGGGAAGGAGATTCGGGCCTGTTTTATCGCAAAAGAAGGCTTCGTGCTCGTCTCGGCGGACTACTCCCAAATCGAGCTTCGATTGCTCGCGCACCTCTCCGAGGATCCTCGTCTAGGCGAGGCCTTCGCGAGCGGCGAGGACGTGCACGCCTACACGGCCTCCCTCGTGTTCGAGGTGCCGCTCGCCGAGGTCACGAAGGACATGCGCCGTCAGGCCAAGGCCATCAACTTCGGCGTGATCTATGGCATGGGCGAGTCGGCCCTCGGAAAACAAGTCGGCATTCCACGAGCCGACGCGGCACGATTCATCGCGGCCTATTTCGAGCGCTACGAAGGCGTAAAACGCTTTCTCACGCAAACCGTGGAAGATGCAAAACGCGGCGAGGCCGTGCACACCCTCCTCGGTCGACGTCGCTTCTTGCCGAACCTTCACTCGGCGAACCGCGGACTGCGCTTCGAGGCCGAGCGCATCGCGAAGAACACGCCCATTCAAGGCTCCGCGGCGGACCTCATGAAGCTGGCGATGCTCGCGCTCGATCGGGAGCCGGTCTCGCCCGGTGCACGCATGCTGCTCACGGTGCACGACGAAATCGTGTTCGAGGTACCAAAGGGCGAAGCGGAAGCCGCGTGCTCGCGCGCAAAAACCATCATGGAGGGCGTAGCCAAGCTCCGCGTTCCGCTCGTTGTCGACGCCGCTTTCGGGCCGGACTGGGCCTCCGCACACTGACATGGGCGAAGGCGAAAAGGCACCTGCGGACCGGCTCACGTCGCTGATGACGCTCTCCACGCGTCGCCTGGTGCTTCGGCTCGGGCTCCCGCTCTTTCTATTGGCGGTGTTTCCGCTTCTCTTCGTTCCGGTTCCGCCGTTCCAGGACCTGCCGAATCACCTCGCGTCGATCCACGTGGTGGAGCACGCGGACAAGTACCCGGAATTCGTCTTCAACGGGCACTTCAAGACGAACGGTGCGCTCTTCGCCTGGCTCCACCTCGTGGGCAGTGTCACGGGAACTTTCGTCGCCGCGAAACTCTTCGTCGTGCTCACCTGCGCGGTCTCCGCGTTCGTCCTTCCGTGGGCGGTCATCGAGCTCACCGGGGAAAAACGACGTGGGGTTCTCGCCGCGCTCTTCGCGTGGCCGATGGTGCACAACTGGTTCGTCTCGATGGGCATGCTCGACTTCGCCCTCGGCGTTCCCCTCTCGCTTGCCATCGTGACCACGTGTCACCTCCATTTGAAGAGTCCCCGAGCCCGAACGGGCATCGCCATGGCGATCTTGGGCATCGCGTGTTGGTACGCCCACGGGTTTGCCCTGCTCGTTGCCTATCTACTGATTACAATTGAGCTTTTTCGGCGCGGCTTGGGAGGCATTCCCCGCGCCTTGAAGCTCTTGGTGGTGCCGCTTGCTCCCGCCGCGCTGCTCGTCGTGTGGTCGGTGGTCGCGCACCTCTTCGAGCCGAAGGGGACGATGAACGGCCACGTGGACATCTTCCGTGCGCTGCCCGTTTGGGAGCTTCTCTACAACGCATGGGCCGAGTGGCTCTGGGGCTTCACGAAGCTCGAGGCGCTCACTCTCGTGCCCACTGCGGCCCTCGTTTATTTTGCAGCTCGAGGCCGCAACGACGACGTGCCCTTTTTCTCCCGATGGGCGGGGCTTTTGCTCGTCGTCGCCTTTGCGCTGACCCCGTATGCCGCGACGAACTGGTTCCACGTAAACTCGCGGTTTCTCGCATACCTATGGTTCTTCGCGCTCACTCGCGTCCCCACGCGTCTTCCACGGGGAGTCGTCGTGGGGGCGTTGGCGAGCGGCCTTCTCAACTCGGCGGCCATGGCCGTGGACTACGTCCGTCTCGAGAAGGACCGCCTTGCCTTCGTTGCGGGAATTCCAGCCGTGTCGGATGGTGCGCGCCTCTTGCCTCTCCTCTTTCGAGCGAAGGGTACGAGCGAGAACTCTCGGAGCCTGCTGCACGCGTGGGGGTTCTACGTCATCGCGAAGAACACGAGCGCGCCGCTGCTGTTTTCGCACTCACGCAGCTTTCCGGTGATGTACCGCGAGCCTCCGCCCGACCGATGGAACCACCTCGTCTTGGAGGGCTTCGCACCGGGTATGCGCTCGGCCGAATCGATGTGCGACTTTCTCCACCAGAACAACTTGCGTCCCGACGACTGTGTCGGCGAGTACCGCGAGCGCTGGGCGGAGTTTTGGGCCGATGCCACGCCGCGCTTCGATCACGTGCTCTTGTGGGAAGCGACACCTGAGGCACGCGCGAACGTGCCGCCCGTCTACGTTCCGGTGTTCGAGGAAGGCAAGCTCGTCATCCTGAAGCGAACCGAGCCCACGCGCTCACGGTGACGGCGGTCACGACGGTGACGGCCGTGACCGCGGTGTCGGCGGCTCAGCGCGGGTAGACTTTGAGATCGATGCGCCTACCAATGGCGAGGGCGAAAAAAGCCTGCCCTTCGTTTCCCGTGTAGCTTCCACCTATGGCGAAAACGTCTCCGTGAAGGCCATCGTGCACCGTGTCCGGCGAAACCGTCGCAACGAGCCTGAGCCGCGTGACCTTTCCGCGGGAGGTGAACGCGCGGCCGCCGACGAGCGCCAACGTGCGGCGAATGCCCGACTGAAGGGCCGGGCTCGCCCCCCCGCCCACGTCGGAAGCCACGAGCTTTCCGGCGTCGTCGAGCGTGAGCACGACGGTCACGTCGCCGGCGGGGCCCATCGGAGCCTGCGCCCAAGCCGGATCGGCGCTGGCGGCCTGGGGAAATCCGCGCGTCAAGGCTGTCGCAAGATCGACCGCCGAGCGGTCTCCCGCGGCTCCGTAGAGCGTGGTCCCCACTCCGTTCGTATCCGTTCCTGGGGCATCGGCATGCGCTGCCGTCGGCTTTTCGCGAGCTGGTCTTCCAGCCGGTGAAGGTTGGGCCTTCGGCTTGAAACCATCGTCCGAGCGAACCAAGACTCCCGCCGGACCCGAAGCGGGCAGAGCGGATTGCGGATGGGCAGACCCCGATGCGGGCTCTTCGTCGGCCGTCGCCTCCAACGCCGGGACCTCGAACGACTGACCGCTCAGCCCGCGTGGATCGACTGCGGCGGGGATTTCCTCGTGCGCGTGCAAGCGGTATGGCAAAAGCAGGACGAGCGCCGAGGCGGCGTGTGCCGAGAGCGAAAGAGCGAGGGCGAGGGCGGTGATGGCGGCGCGGTCCAAGGGACTTCGTCAGTGTCCCATGAAACCGCGAGGTTCCCGAGCCGCCGGAAAAACGGGACGAGACCTCGGGCCACCTCACCTCACGAAAGAGGCACGTTTTGCTTGCGATGGAGGGAAGACGGTGCCATGAGGGGGGCTTCGTCATGAGCTCTTCTTCGCGAATCGCAGGCGTCACGGTTCCTCTCTCAGCCCTTCGCACGGGGGACGATTGGGGGGTGGGGCAGGTCTCGTCACTGCTTCCGTTCGCCCGTCTCGTGAAGACCTCCGGCCACGCGCTCGTCCAAATCCTCCCGCCGTACGAGCTCGCCCACGGCGAGACGAGCCCCTATGGCGCGCGCACGGCGTTCGGCATCGACCCCATCTATCTCACGATCGAAGCGATCCCGGAGCTCGACGAAGCCGCCCTCGCTGCGTTCTTCTCCCACGACGCAAAAGCGGAAGTTTTGCGCCTCCGTGGCCTTCCGCGGGTGGACTTCGAGGGCGTACGCGTCTTGAAAGAGCGAGCGCTTTCGATGGCCTTCGAGCGCTTCGTCGATCGTGAGCTTTCGCGCAAGACCCCAAGGGCCGCCGAGTTCGACGCCTTCGTGGCCCGCTCGAAGTGGGCGCGGGATCTTTCTCTGTACGTGGCGCTACGTGACGCGCATGGCGGCTACGGCTGGACCACGTGGCCCGAAGCCGAGCGCGACCGCGCCCCCGAGGTCGTCCGTCACGCCGAGTCCCCCGAGCTGTCGCACCCCCTCGGACGTGCCGTCCTCGAGCATCTCTACCGCCAGTTCTTGCTCGAAGGCGAGTGGCGCAAGACGCACGCGTCGCTCCGTGAAATCGGCGTGGAGCTCATGGGCGACCTGCCTTTCGTGGTCGGCTCGGAGAGCGCGGACGTGTGGGTGAATCGAAAAGACTTTCGGCTCGACGTCTCTCTCGGAGCGCCCCCCGACGCGTTCTCGGCGGACGGCCAGGATTGGGGTCTGCCGGCCTACGATTTCGAGTCGCTCGACGCGAACAATCTTCAATGGATTCGAGAACGTACGGCTCACGCGGCGACTCTCTACGATCGCTTCCGGCTCGATCACGCCATTGGCTACTTCCGCCAGTGGGTGAAGCCCTTCGCAACCACTGAAAAGGCCGAGCACGGACGCTTCGTTCCCGCCGGCGAGCCCGCCCAAAAGGCCCGAGGGGAAAAAGTCCTCTCGGCGGTTCTCGAAGCCGCCGGTGCGTCGAAAGTGATCGCGGAGGACC
>JAYUKI010000591.1:0-14365 GCA_043764595.1 Myxococcales bacterium
ACGGCAAGTACACATGGGGAATCTGGACGTGCACCTCGGGAGCACGAACGACCGACGTCAAAGCCTACGCGATGGGCATTGGCATCCAATCGGTCGACACTACATTTACGGGAACGACCGGAGTCGTCGATGTGGGCTATTCGGGTGGTTTGCACCCGTTCGACGCAGCTCGCTCTCGTGTATCCGAGCTGCGGAATGGTCACCAACACCACCGCGACGACCTACACGTGCAGCGCCACCTGCGACGCGGCGAAGTGCACGTCGGGGGCGCAGGCCGCGACGGTCCAGACCTACGCTCTCAGTCGCACCGGCGACACCTTCACGACGACGCGGACCCTCGACGCGGCTTCGGTGCAGGGTCTCCAAGCTCTCGCGGGATGCCAGCCCGGCGACCTCGAAACGGCCACGATTCTCAAACAATAGTCACGAACGGCGACCAAGGGTCGGCCCGGCGAGACTGGGGGCAGTCGAGAGGCGCCGTCGCCTGGCGCCTCCCGACTTCCCCTTGCATCAACCCTTGGCGCGGCGCCTTCGCACGAGACCAACCACCATGGCTCCGAGCGCGAGCGAGCCGAGCTTGCTCTCGGTCGAGTCGCTCGCTGTGTGGCATCCGCATCCGCCGCCCGAGAGACCGGGGACGTCTTCGGGACCGCTTGCCTTCACGAGCACGTCGACGCGGGACGGGGCGCTCAAGAGGGCTCCGTCGTTGGCGCGAAGCACGAACGCGAGCTTCGTATCGGCGTCCGGAGCCGTGAACGAGAGAGTGGCCGAGTCTTGGCCGGCGAACACCACTGCGGGACCTTCCACCTGCGTCCACGCGAACGAAAGCGGGAGGTTTTTCGGGTGCGTGGCGCTTCCTTCGAGCTTCACGGCGGCCTTCGTTCCCACGGTTTGCGCCGCACCCGCATTCGCCTTCGGGCCGTTTTCGTCGCAGATGTCGCGCTGGGCGACGAACGACCAGAACGGCTTGGCGTCGACGTCGGTGAGCTCGATGTCGTCCACGTCCCAGCCCACGTCACCGGTGGTGTCGTCGGCCCCGGCTCGGAAACGCACTTGCACGGCCTCGGCCGGCGCTCCGATGCGAAGCTTGATGATCGCTTCTTGCCATATGTCGGGGTAGCCCGCGCTCCGTCGCCCAAAGGCTTTTCGGCCCTTCAAGGGGTTCGTTCCTTGGGCGTCGTTGTCGAGGGTCACGTTGTAGTCGACGGGCCCATACTCGGAGGCGTCCTTCCACGTGGCGCCCGCGTCGAGGCTGACCTCGACCACGCCGCCGTCGAAGTCGAGCTTGCGCTGCGCCGAGGACTCGAAGGCCCAGCGGTGTTTGAATTTGAGTCCGAACGTCTCGCCCTTCACGGCGAATGAAGCCGACGTGAGCTTGTGATCCGAGGGCTCGCCAGCGTTCGGAACGAACCAATACTGGTTGCGACCCGTGCGTACGCGCTTCCACTTCACGCTGGTCTGCGTGCGGTCTTTTCCGACCACGACCCACGACGTCCCATTCGTCTGGACATCGTCCTTCGCGGACGAGGCATCGACCTCGTCTGCGTCGCGCACCACGGGGATGCGCGCCGTAATGGTGCGAGGGACGGCGAGCGTCGGATCCGAAATCTCGATGTCGACATCGAGGTCTTCGACCGGACGGCTACCGCGGGCCACGATCTTGATCTTCGCCTTGCCGACCTCGAAGGGCTTCAGCGGGCCGAACTTGAGCGCTCCACCATCGGCGAACGCGATGTCGGCGTTCTTCGTGGTGATTTTCGCGGTGGTCTTGTCGAGAAGGCCGGCGCCGCCGTTGCGAATCGTGACCTCGACCGAGCCCACTTCTTCGGTGTCGAGCACGCCGTCTTTGTCGCAGGTGATGACGTCGTCGGACAGCGTGGTCGAGACCACCTGGATGTCGTTGCCGACGACGAAGCTCTCGCGAGCGCCGCGATTGTCCGGGCTCGCCTTGCCCGGACCCGTGGCGCCTACGCCTGCACCGCGCTTCGCGAAGGCCTTCCAGAACGATTGGAAGTCGCCTTCGTCGCTCGCGAAGGCCACGGCAATGACGGCATCGCGGGCCTCGAGGAGAGTCGGATCGACGGGAGTCGCCTTGAGGCTCTGTATGAGGTACCGCTTCATGCGGTCCTGGGCTTGCTGGAAGGTGTAGCGCGGATCGCGAAGGAGGTTCGCGTAACAGTCCCAGAGCATCTGGGCCCAAACCTCGCCGGTCGCGTGAACTTCGGAGTTGTTGCTCCCGTCCTCGCCGAACGACGTGGGCACGTCCTTCGGAAGCGCGTTGCCATCCGAAATGTGTTTGAACGTGAGACCGTTCTTGGTCATGTCGGTCGAATAAGGCTGTCGACGGATACCGAAGTACGCGTCGTCGCCGCTGCCGCTCGTGGCGTACGTGCCCGTAGGATAAACGCCACTCCAATTGGCGCCTTGAGGCGTCAACGCGTCTTCTGCGCGAACCATCACGAGCTGTGCCGTGAAGTCGCCCCAACCTTCGCCGAGACCTCCCGCCTGGTTCGTGTTGAGACCGTCCGCGTTTCCGACCAAGCGATTCGAGAGGACATGGCCCCACTCGTGCGCGACGATGCCCGTGTCGAGCGTGCCGTCGAGGTCCGAGGTGCCTTCACGACGCATCGTGACGGTGGCGCCTTGCACGATGGCGGCCTCCAGCGCTTGCCCATCCGGAAGCGAGAGGGAGAGCGCCGGAATGGTCACGTCGCCGGCTTGTCCGCCCATGTACGGGGCGCTGTTGGGCGAGGCCGAGCCCGAGACGTTCGCGACGAGAATGCCAATGCCTCCCGCGGCTTGGACGCGCTGCGCTTTCTGCACGAACGAGCAGTTTCCGCGGTGCACGAGCACGATCTTGTCTTTGACCTCGGCCGCGTTGGTGAGCGCTTCGCAGGCGTCCTTTTCGTCCGCGCCGGCCGTGTCGTTCGCGAGCGCGACGGTACCCGCGGTGACGAACTTGTCTTTGCCGAACGCGCCCGCCGAGCCGACCGCTTTCGTACCGGCGATGCCCGCCGGAGCATCCACCGTAAGGCTCGCGCTGGTCTGACCGGCGAACACGTACATCTGGATGCGCGGAGAGGCGCCGTCTGCGGGAGTGGCAGCGTTCGCGTTGTTGCGCCCGCTGTAGTCCTGGGCCTCGGCGAGGAGGCGATCGTTGGCTCTTCCTCCGCGACCCAGGTTGTCCGCTTGATGATTGCCCGATTTCTCGTCGAAGCCCGAGTCGTAGAACCAATCGTGCATGAAGTTCGTCACGTAAAAGAGGTGATTGACGGCCCCTTTCACGGAATCGGGCGAAGCATTCGGCGAGCGATCGGTGTCGTAGGTCCAATCGAATGCACTGGCTGCGGAGGCAAGCGACCGCGTGTCGGTCGAGTTGGCGGAAAAACCGTTGGGGCTCGCCACGTCCGAATACGCGTCCACGTTGTTGCCGCGGGTCTCGGCCGCGCCGGTCGGAAGCCAAGGATCGTTCTTGGAGAAGGGGAAGTTCTGGAGCTTCACGAGCTGCGTGGGCACGTACGTCAGCTTCACTCGGTCGGGTTTGCCCGTGGGGTGCGGCGCGAACGCGTTGCCCTGAGGACCGTCCATCGGCATCAGCGTGTCGGCGCTTGCCCATGTGCGAATCTGGAAGTCCTCGAAACGAACCAAGTCGTTTTGGAACAGCACGCGACCGTCGACTGCCGAAATCACGAACGAGCGCGCAGCGCCGTGAGGCTCGGCGAGCAAGAGCTCCACGCGGTAGGCGGGCTCGAGGGCGTCTCGCTCGGGGAAAAAGACCTCTTTTACGCGCACCGGCTGCGAAAAGGGTCGACCCTCGAAGGTCTCGGTGTCCGAGTCTTCGGGCCGTCCAATCGACGCCACGGACAGAACGGGCAAGTCGGTTCCCGTCGCGGCGCGAAATGCGACGTGGAGCGCTTCTTCCGCTCGAAGGGTGAAGGGCACTTCGCTGCCGACGAGGGACGGCGCGACCATACCCGTCACCGCGATGGGCTCGAACGAGCGGCGCATGACGACGCTCGTTCCTCCGCGGAACACGTCGCGACCGCGCACGCGCTGCGAGAACTTTGCCACGATGGCGCCCTTTCCCGAGTCGTGGACTACGGGCTTTCCAATCGACGCGAGCGCATCGGTCGAGAGTCGGAGCGTGGTCTTCAGGGCACGCATCGTGGTGAGCGATGCGACCTCGGCGTCCTCGAACGGAGCGCTTTCACTCAAGCTCGCATCGCGCGAAACCCAGAGGAACGTGGGTACGTCGACCCGTGCGTCCTCGTGCGCGACGGCGGCGACGATTCCCTCGCTGTCCGGGCGGGCGGACGCGGGCTCGGTCGATTTCGAAGAGCGCGACTCCGAAGTGGCGCTGCAGCCAAGAAGCGCGAGTAACGTGAGGAGGGCGCCGGACCGAAAAATTCTGGGCTTCATGCGGGCGCGAAGCCTAACGGTCCGCGGTCGCGCCGTCACTTGGCTTCTATGGCAACGCAGCGTGCACGATTGGCCATGAGAGCAACGCGACGCGCCAAGCAGTCACGGCACGGCCGAGCTCGTCCGTGCGCGCCACGAAGACACGATGAGCGCCGCCAGTGCGGCACCGAGAGCGTTGCGCCAAACGTCGGCGAGCTGAGTCACGCGGGTCTCGGTGAGAAGCTGGAGGAGCTCGACCATCACCGAGAGCACCGTGCCGAGCCCAAGCGCCCAGAGAGCATCCCGCTTCGGTTGGGGTGCTCGGGCGGCCAGCGCGAGGCACGCTCCGAACGGCGCGAAGAGCACGAGATTCTGAATCAGGTCACGGTCGATAGACACGTGCCCAGGGCGGTCCGTGTAGTAAATTTCCCACTCGATTTCCTTCATCTTTTCAAGAAGATGCGCCTTGTCGAAGCGAAGGCGGAACGGGAACAAAGTGGCGGCGAAGATCAGCGCGGTCGAAGCCGACAGGCCGAGGCGTGCCCGCGAGAGCTTGGTGCCATCGGCTGGGACGGTTGTGCTCACCCTTCTTTCTTGCCCCAAAACGGCGAACACGACGAGCACTGCGCAAGTGATCTCCTATCCACACGGTCCTCCGTGATTGTCGTGCTCCGTGGGCCTGGTTTTCCAGGCCAACACGCACCCGAGGCTAGGGGGGATGGGCGGTCCGTGCTAGGTCCAGGCCTGGCATGAAGCGTCTGGTTCGTAGCATCGTCGCGGTGGCGTTCGGGTTCGGGGTCCTCTCCGGCGTCGGGCCTTTTGGCTCGGGCGAGCGTGAGGCCGAGGCCTCCATCGTCGAGCGCGTCGTCGCCGTCATCGGCGAACGCCCCATCCTCCTGTCCGAGCTGCGTCACCGCGCCCGTCCGCACCTCATCGCGATAGCGGCGCAAAATCCTTCGCCTGCGCAGCAAGCGGCCGCCGAATCCGAGAAGATCCGCGAGCTTCTCACGCGCATGATCGACGACCGCCTCGAAGAAATTGCCGCCGACAAAGCGCGCATTTCGGTGTCTGCCGAAGAGGTCGACAACGGAATGAAGAACGTGGCGGCGTCGCAGAAGCTCTCCGTGCCGGACCTCTTGAACGAGGCGCAGCGCCAAGGCCTCTCCGAGCAAGACTACCGCGACGAGATTCGCCGTCAGTTGCTCGAGGGCAAGCTCATCCAGCTTCGTGTCCGCGGACGCGTTCGCGTGAACGAAGGGGATGCCCGTGCAGCCTACACGCGTTGGATCCGCGACTCCGGCGGCGACATCGTGGTCGAGCCGCGCATTTTGGCGCTCCGCATCCAGCCTGGGGCCACGGACCAAGACATTCAGGTCCGCGAGACCTTCGCCAAAGAGCTCGTGATTCGCGCTCGAAAGGGCGAAGACTTCTGCAAGCTCGTCACCGAGCACTCGGACGACACCCAAACCAAGGCCACGTGCGGCTCGCGCGGACCGCAGCCTCTCCAAGCGCTCTTTCCGCCGCTTCGTGAGGTCGTGCAAAAGCTCGCAGCGGGCGAGACGGGCGATCCCATTCGCTTCGGCACCGAGGCCATTCTCGTCGTGCAAACGAAGGATGGCGCCCACCTTCCGAAGTTCGAAGAAGTCAAAGACGCGATGCTCGATCGAGCCTTCGGCGAAGCCATGGAGCGCCAGCGGAAGCTCTGGCTCCAAGAGCTCCGCCGGGGCCTCTACATCGACGTTCGTTTGTAGAGCTTACCGACGCCGTTCGGCGTTCAGCTCGGCGTAGATTTGGGCAACCCGCTCGCGTGAGAGCTTGGCGCCTGGCCCGTCGGATTCGATTCGATCGAGCGTTTCGCGGGCGAGGAGCAGGGGAAGGGCGGTGAACGCCACGGTCCCTTGGCTCGCTCCTCCACGCACGAGAGCCTCGACATAGTGCGCCGCGTGGACGAGGTCTTGTCGCGTGAGGGCGAAGAGCTCCGCGGGCTCCACCGAGGTTGGCACGAAGGACCTTCCGTCCGCGAGATCGTCGCGGCGATCCTTGAGGACGTTGACGAGCTGGAGACCTTCCCCGAACAGGACGGCATTCGCACGAAGCTCGGTCGCGACGGTTTCGAGCTTTGGCTCCGCGAGCAGGAACAAATCGGTCAAGAGCTCGCCGACGATGCCCGCCACGACATAACAATAGCCTCGCAGCTCCTTCAAATCGTCGAGCCCAGCTCGACCGCGCCTTTCCGAGCGCTCGATGAGCTCGGCCATACCAAGCGAGGTCCGTTTCACGTGTCCGAGGAGGCTCTTGTGCGAAGCCTCATGGGTCAACGAAGCGGCAAGGTCCGGGAGCCTGGTGACGAGCTCGCGGCAGCTCGGATCGCGAATGGGCTCGAGCTCGGCGATCTCTTCGACCAGGCCGCGGGCGCTCTCCGGATCGAGCGATTCCACGTCCTTGGCGAAACGCCTCAGCATTCGCGCTCGTGTCGCCGCGGACCAGGTCGTTTCGTCCTCGAGCGTATCTGCCGCGCGAAGAAGGAGATAGGCAAGGCCTACGTCTCTTGCGAGAGGTAGATCGAGAAGCGGTATGGCGAGAGCGAACGTACGGCTCGTCCCCGCGAGCAGGCTCTCCACCAAAGCGTCCGTTCCCATGAACGGGTCCTACTCGCAGCGCGCCGGCGCGTCACTCGGCGTCTGTCGAAGGCCATTGGTTTTGGACCGCGACCTCACCGAGCGCACCGAGCTTCCCTAGTCGAGGAACGATTCGATTCCCCACGCCGAGCGCGAGAGGGCCTTTTCGGCGGCTTGCAGATAGGTGTGGAGCGAAAGCCAGGCGAGTGCTGCGGCCATTGGCTCTCGGTGCGCAGTCGTGGCCAATGCTCCCAAGGCACGGGCCCCCGTCGGCATGAGCCACCTGCGCAGCGTTTCACTTTCCCTTGCGAGCTCCGAAAGCGCTGCCGTGGGCAGACTGTGCGCTCCCGCGAGGGCAAAACGAAGCACGCGCCGACGAATCGGCTCGAGTGCCGATGCATTCGCGGTACGCCTTGCTCGCGGCTCGATGGGAGCCGGGTCGGCCGGAAGGTGGCGACGCGCGACGCGATCGTACGCGAGCGAAAAGAAGTGGCCGTCGCCAAGATCGGCCGCAACCGGATCCAGTGCGGCACCGTTTTCCGCGAGCCTTGCGACCAAACGGACACGGGCTCCCGAATGGTCTAGTCGTTCGAGGTTCTCTCGATAGGCAAAACGCAGATCGTCGATGGGCACTGTGAGAGGCAGTGCGCATCCCGAAGAGCCCTCCAAAACGAGCGCTCCGTCGTCTACCACGCCCGTCACGAAGAGGAGCCCGTGCCGCTCTCCGCGATCTGCACGTTCGAGCTGCGAACGAAAGGGCTCCTCGAATAGGCGCGTCACGAGGCTCGAATCGGCTTTCATCGAGACACAAACGACGCTCTTGCCGGCCCCGAGGCGCCCGTCCTCCGAGAGCTGGGCATTGGCGAAGAGAAGTCCCTCGCGTGAGGCCTCGCGGTGGGACAAGGACGTTTCTCCGAAGCGAAGCTGCGCCTCCCAAGCGTGAACGGCGCGCTCGTCGTCGCCCGGAATGACCTCTTGAGCTGTGAAAATGCGGACGCCGTCGGTGAGGTACGTGACCACCCCCGAATAGCCCTTTTGAACGACCGGGGCGCAAGCGATGCCCGAAAGTCGAAGCGGGCCGGCGTCGGTGTACGTGCGCCTTCCGATTCCGAGCCACGTTGCGTCGGTCTCGCCATCAACGAGCTTTCCGGCCACGAGCACGAGGTCCGCGAGGCGTGCGGCGGCCTCGGCGAGCCGAAAGTCGGGGCTCTTCTCGCGCAAGTCACGAGCCGCCTCGAACACGGCGAGTGCCGCCGATTCGAGGCGGAATAGACCGTCCCGACGGCATCGGTGAACGACGCGAACGAGCTCGCCCATTCGAAGTGTCGATGCGTGCGAAAGGCCGTCGGAGAGAATCCGCGCGCCTATCGCCAAGGCCGCCGCGGCCGTTTCTCGTTCATGGGTCCCGAGGACCAAGATGGGTTCGCTGGTCGGAGCCACAAGACGTGCAAGCGCTTCGGCGGCGTCTCCTCCTGGCGCCGCCGCGAGAGGCAAGACGGTCAACACCGCCAGCAAATGAAAGCATCGAGGTTGGAGCAAACAGGTGCAGAATGCATCTTCCTGCGTGCGCACGCCTTCGCGTCTCAATGTGACGGTCTCTTCGCCCGCCAAAATGGTGATGCTCTCGGCGAAGGACCAGGAAAAGGCGTCGGCAGCTCGCGGATTGGCGTCGAGCTTCTTGGCGACGCGCGCCGGAACGGCCGCCGTAAGGTCGGCGAGCACCTCCGGCGCGACGCTAGGCCGGTCGGCGAGGCTCATTGGGCGCCTCGAAGCTTTTCGCCGACCCACCGGGCAAGCTCGAGTGGCGAGAGCGCGGCGATGGGCATTCCGGCGGTGACCAGCTGTTCGGCAATCCCTCGATGGTAACGAGGCGCATTCCTCTCGCCGAGAGCGGCGAGGCCGAGCAGGGAGGCGCCACTGCCTTTCAACGAGGCTACCTCGCCCACCAGATCGCCGACCGAGCCCCCTTCTTCGAAGTCCGAAACGAGAATCACGATGCTGCGTGTCGGTACGGTGAGCAAGCTTCGCGCGTGCCGAAGCCCTTTGGAGAGCAACGTTCCTCCGCCGATGCGCACCGAGAGCAGAAGCTCGAGCGGATCGGCCGCTTGATGCGACAAATCGACGACCTTGTCGTTCACGGCGAGAAAGTGCGTGGACACCGCGGGAAGATTGCCAAGTATGCCCGCCATCATGGCGGAATGAAGCACCGATGGCTCCATCGACCCCGAGACGTCCACGACAAGGACGATGCGCCAATCGAGGCTCTTTTTGGCTCTCGCGCGAAACGTGAAGCTTCGCGGAGCAATGCGAAATACCCCGTCCTGTACATAGGCCGTGGCAAGGTTTTGCTGGATGGTCCTGCGCAGATCGAGAGGCCCCGATCGTTTCCGCGAAGCCCTCGGCGTGGCGAGTCCGGCGAGTGCGGGCCGCGTGCGCTTCGCGAGCTCTTTCACGAGCTCGGCGACCACGCGATTGGCAAGGAGCTTGAGATGGACGAAATCGCGCTCGGACAGTCCGCCCTTCAGCGAAAGAATCTGCTCGAGTAGCTCGATCGAAGGCGTGACCTTGTCGGGCTCGAGCAGCGCGATAGCGGCCCCGTGGCCGAGAGTCGCCGCGCGCCCGAGGACTTCTTCGCGCACCTCTTCACCGAAGAGCGCATGGAGCTCGTCGCCCCACTCCCGCGCGGTTGGATACGACGCCTCGGTTCCCCCGCGCGAGCCCTCGCCGTGGCCGTGACCATAGAGCTCGTCGAGGGCGCGGGCGTACCGACACGCGCCCTGCGAAAGTGCGGAAGACTCGCGCCCGAGAATGAGCCGAAGGCGATCCTGGAGCGCGATCGCGTGGTCGGTCCGAGGCGCCGCCGTTTGGGCTCCGCTCGGTGTGCTCGAGCCCGGTCCCGCTTCGGCCGTGCCTTCGTCGGGCAGACCGAGAGCCAAAAGGGCTTCCTTTCCAGCGCGATCGGCCTTCGCGAACGCTTCCAAATCCAGAGGTGAAACGCTCAGCGTGAGTGCGTCATGGGCCGAGCCAGAGTCGTGGAGAACGTCGAGCAGCCGTTGCCGATCGGCGGCCGAGAGCACGTCGAACCCGCCCCGAAGCGACGGGAGGACCTGCAAAAATCGACTGTCGTCGAGGCGATCGATCCCCGCCGTGATGGATTCCGAAAACCCGGGGTGTCCCTCGAAGATTGGACCGGCAAGCAGGAGCGCCCCACGAAGGGTCCCCGTGCGCATTGCGGCGGCGTGTGCATCGTAGCCGCCTTGATCGAAGAACGACACGAACGTTGCGAAGAACCGCGTCGGGTCGTCCGCGCGAAGAAGCACTCGGGCGGCCATTCCTGCACCGCGCATGAGTGGGCTGCCGTCCGTGACGAACGTGGAGATCGCATGGTGAAGCGAGGCCATGTCGCTCTCGGCGAAGAGAGCGAGGAGCTCGCCGAGTGACCGAACGTCATCCTCGTTGGTCGAGCCTACCATTCCAAGAAGCGCACGAAGCGCAGCAAAAAGGAGCGCTTCACGCTCGGGCGCGAGCGAGCGCAACCAGGCCAAGTGGGTAATCCCGCCTTCGGCAACACGCGGCAGAGTCGCCACGTGACCTTCGTCGATTCGCGCGACGAGCATGAAGGCTTGCGCCAGATCGGAGAGGCCCGCGTTCGGAAGAAACGTGTCCGACAGGCGGTCCAAGATCTCCGACGTGACCGTCATGAGCCCTGCGCTTGCCGCCGACAAGAGGTGCCGTAGCCATCCCTCTGGGAGGCGACTTCCTTCCTTGTGGAGCAACGCGAAGCTTCGTCGCAGTGTCCCTTCGGCTGCGGTCTCCAAAGTCCCACCGAAGAGGCCGGCCATCTCGAGACGCGCCGCCGTCTCGGGCGTATACCGCGCCGACACCCGCACGGTGAGGTTGTCCACCATGCCGCGCGCGCCGCCCACGCCGCGTCCGCGCTTCTCGGCATAGGGGATTCCGCACGCTTCGAGCCGGCCGAGCACGATGGCCCGATTTCGATCTTTCGGCGAGCGCTCCGGGTCCAGCGTGAGCTCTTTGGGATCTTTCGAGTCTCGAGGACCCGGCATTCCGAGCTCTTCGAGCAACGACTCCACCGAAGACGACAGGCCGCGACGTGGAGTGTCCTCCGGGAGGCGCCCACGCCGATGGCCGACGAGGACCGCCTCGAGTGCCCGCGCCAAAACGCGGCCACGCCCGAGCGGCTCGCCTTGGGCCATCGATGTTTCGATCGCCTCGAGAAGCTCCCGGCGGCTCGGCGAGCGAAGGCCTCGCAGCGAGGCCAAGTCGCGGGCCATTCGAGCGGATTCGCGAACGTCCGAAAACGACGCCACGTGACCTTTCTCGCGGAGGGCGCGAGCGATCTCCACGAGAATGTCGGGGAGTGCCGCGTCCAACGACTGACCCGTCGAAAAGAGCTCGAAGGCGCGCTGCACGAGCGACGGGTCCCGAATCCCGGCCGGATATCCCGAGCGCGAGTCCAAGAGCTCGAAGTCGTAGGGCACGAGCGCGCCCGTTCGGTCCGTGTACTGCGCAGGTACCTCCGCGGCTCGAGGGAGTGCCTCGAAAATGGGTCGCTCGAGGAGCGCATTCGCATGGAACGCCCCAACTACGGCGCAAACCCTGGAGCCCTTTTTGGCATTCGCACGCGCGATGCAGGCCCGCATGTGGGATTCCCTTGCGGCGTCTTCGGGTGGAATGCCACCACCGTGAAGCGTGTCCGCGCGCAGTAGCCAGCCAAACGAGAGCGCGGCTCTTCTCAGGTCTTCCGGCACCGAGGGGGCACGCGCTTCGACCATCGAGTCCCAGAGTCTTTCGGTGTCGTCTCCGCCTTCGAGGCGTCCAACCAAACGTCCGGCACCTGGCGAGTCCGAAGGGCTCCGAATCTCCCGCGCCGATACCGGACGATCGATGGCCTCCACGGGAACGCTTGTTTTCCGAGCCCACCGTATGGCCGCGAGCTCGGGTGAAAAATCGGCAAAGGGATAGAACGAAAGGCTTCCGTCCGGCGAGGTGGCGGACAGGGCGACGGGAGCCACGAGCTCCGGGGACCCGAGCCAAGGAATCCAAGCACCCAAGTCCGCCGGGAGCTCGATCAATACGACCGTTGGTGAGAACGACTCCAAGAGAGCCGGTATGGCTGCCGCGAGTGCCGCCGAGTGGTGCCGCACGCCCACGAGAAAAGGATTCTGCGACGCCGCGAGCGCCTCCGGTGCGTGTCGCGGATCGAGGTCTTCGAGGCACACGGCGAGTGCAGGTTCGTTCGCCACGCCGCTCACCGTTCGAGCAAACCGCGAAGCTCGAAGAGGGTTTGCCAGACGCGAAGCTTGCTCTCTGCACGCTTTTTCACCGGACCGTCCCAATAGGCAAGAAGTCGCCCCTGGTCCTTCGCGTCGTCCTTCGTCACGACGCCGAGGAGGTACCCCGGCAAGAGCCCGAGCAAGTCGCGGTCGCTCGGCAAAAATGCCGCCGAAAGCCCGATGGACGACGCTACGCCAACGGCCTCTGCGGTGCTCATGACCGAGCTCGGCTTCTCCACCGCGAAGCCTTCTTCGGTGCGTCCGAGGCGCAGATCGCGAAACACGGTGACGATGGCTTCGAGCACCACGTCGTCCACCTCGAGCTTCGTTTCGGCCCGCTCGAGAAGCGCCGACGCCCGCGCTTTGACGAGTGCTACCTCGGCGCGTGCGTCGGCAATGGGAGGAACGGTCTCGAAGTTGAAACGTCGCTTCAGCGCCGCACTCATCTCGGAGACCCCACGGTCGCGGAGGTTGGCGGTGGCGATGACGTTGAAGCCCTCTTCGGCGTGCTCCACGTGAGGTTCATTTCCGGAAAGCTCCGGCACGGACAGCCTTCGGTCACTCAGGATGGAGACCAGCGCATCCTGGACCTCGGGCAGGCATCGCGTCACTTCTTCGATGCGTGCGAGCGCGCCCTTTCGCATCGCGGTGAGCACCGGGGACGGAACGATGGCCTCTTTGTGAGGTCCTTTGGCAAGGAGCAGTGCGTAGTTCCAGCCATACCGAAGTTGGTCTTCGGTCGTTCCCGCAGTGCCTTGTACGGTGAGCGCCGAAGTGCCCGATATGGCCGCGGCCAAGAGCTCCGAGAGCATCGACTTTGCCGTGCCGGGCTCTCCGACGAGCAAAAGGCCACGTTCGCCGGCAAGGGTGACCACGCAGCGCTCGACGAGCGCACGGTCGCCGACGAGCTTCGGCGCAATGACGAGGCTCTGAGGGACGTCCTTCTTTTTGCCCTTCGTGCTCGCCGCCGCGCCCTTTGGCAGTTTGAGCGCCTCGCCCCCGGAGCCCATCACGAACGTGACGACCGCGGGGGCGGTCATGCGAAAGCCCTTGGGCCTCCGAGCCGTGTCGAACGCCTCCAAGAAACGAAGCTCGTCTTCGAAGAGGACCTCGGGCGGCGGCGCTTGCATGATCCGAGACTACCCAAAACGCCGCCGCAGCTCGCTACTTCTTGCGCTTCGTGACGTCGACGAAGCCAGGCTTCTCGCCCGCGGACCAGCGTGCTTCGGCCCGCGCGTAGAGTGTATGCACCGCCGTGAAGACCGTGGGCTCATCGAAGGACACGTGCTCGTAGAGAGGAACCTTGTAGGTCTCCATCGAGATCCCACGACTCTTCTTCTCCCAACCTCCGGGCAGGAACACGTCGCGTCCCGCGCGCTCGCGTTTGCCTTCGATGAGGAGCTTCTTCTTCACCAAAGTGGCGGCGGCGGTTTCGTATTGGGCAGGCTTCCAGCCATTGAAGAGCAAGACTTGCTTCTTGGTCGGGTTCGGAAGTGCGAGCATCTGCAAATAGAGAGCGGCGGCCTCGTCGTCCACTCCGGTGGCTGCGGCAAGCTTCTTGACCGTGGCCTTGGCCGACAGAAGGGGATTCCCCTCGTACGAACCCTCCGGAACGGGCGTTTTCCCGATTCGAGCAACGAGCTCCTCGCACTCCTTCGAGAGTAGGTAATAGGCAGCCTTTGCCCCCTCGATCCCGTAGAGCTCGTCGTCCCCCGTTCCGCCCGTGAGATACGGCAGAAGGCCAGCCCGCTGGGCGCGAATGGCCGACGTCCGGACGGCAAAGGAGACGTCGTCGTAGTCCCCGTCGACGGCCAAAACGAGCCCGTTGTCGCGTCCTTCTCGGGAGTCCGCGCCACGTCCTTTGATTGGGACTTTCTTCCCTCCGACTTGCTCGAGCATGGTGGCCCGCTT
This sequence comes from Myxococcales bacterium, assembly GCA_043764595.1. Classification (GTDB taxonomy): domain Bacteria; phylum Myxococcota_A; class Polyangia; order Polyangiales; family Polyangiaceae; genus JAAFHV01. The sequence continues at coordinate 14,225 of JAYUKI010000591.1, forward strand.
CTTTTCGTTTTCTTCGTCCCGCTCTCCGAGAGGCAAGAGGAACTCCGGATCGGCGAGAAGCTTCGTCACGGCCTCGTAGAGGGCCACCGTGGCCTGTCTCTCGGGAGTGCCCACGGGAAGGCTCAGCGCGAGATAGGGAAT
>JAYUKI010000592.1:0-1188 GCA_043764595.1 Myxococcales bacterium
TGCCGTTTGGCGGGCAAGCCACCGTGTCGGAGCGCTTCGACTACGCCATTCGTACGGGAATCGGGTCCCGAGAACCGACTCGGCGAGAGCGGCGGAAACCAGAACGCCAGCGGGTTGGACATTGGGCCGGGATAAGGCGATTCCCCAGGAAGCGGCGCTTCGTAGGCCACGAACGACACAAGCCCCATGACCAGGCGTTCGACAGGAACGCCTGCGCGAAGCGCGGTCTCCCGATCGCCGTGCGTGGGCTGCAGCACCACCACCGTGGCACCTCCACAGGCCTCCACGAGGGACCGAAGCCACGGACCGCGTAGCGAGGGCGATGCCAAGGCGACGTATACCTGGTCGAACCGCCTTGCGACCACTTCGTCGAGCGCGTGCAGGACGTCGACACCTTCCAGCCGCGAGGACCTGCTGCGGCCCCACAGCCCCAGAGGAACCATCGGGAAGCCACGGGCAGCATGCTCCACGTTGGCGGGTCGCACGAGAAAACGCACCTCGGCGCCTCCACTCTGCAGATGGCGCGCGAACACCCGACCGACCGCGCCCGCCCCCACAATCAAGACGGACAGCGGCTCTCGCACGGACTTCCTGAAGGAGCACCGACCTGGTCGGTCGCAGCTATCGTAAACGATCGGCCCGCGAAATCTTCGACTTGGGGCAAATCGGAAGAGGCGGGACGAGAGGGGCGAGAGGCGCTCAGTGAGCGGGCGCCGTGTGCGAGGCGGGTGCCTCTTCGTGGGGGCTCGTGGCCGTGCGGTACAGGGCTCCGCAAAACACGACGGCCACGAGAACGGTGATCACGCTCGCGACGATCCCGGGGTTGCGGTTCACGAAGCCTTGGTGTTCGGAGTCAGAAGCGGGCTGAGACATCGTGCGTCTAGCCATACGTCACTTCGGCCGCCGATCCAACCCTGTACGTCCGCAGACGCGCCGCGCCACTAGAGCGCCGAACCGCTTGATGACCGAGGATTTTCGCCGAGTTGCGAGCCGTGCGAGGCGCGACGAGTCCTACTGCTGCTAGGCGAGGAGGAGCAACGAAGCACGGCGACGTAAATCGGCGAAAAGCCGACCGAATCGAGCGGTTCGGCGCTCTAGGTGACTGGTCCTTTTCGTGACGCTACGTGATCCCACGTTGCCCTACGTGATCCCGTGTGATCCCACGCGAATGCAGTAGCCCGCCGGGGC
>JAYUKI010000593.1:0-14325 GCA_043764595.1 Myxococcales bacterium
GACGGCTACTTTGCCGGACGGATCGATCCGGTCCTGTAGTTGAGGGTATGCCAAGTAGCCCTGCCGAATGCTCGAGAATCACGACCGCTGATTTAGCCCCGGATGCCTCATGACGAGGCGGGTTTGCAGCCAACTCGCCGGTCGTGTTCCGCTCCCGTGTGCCCGCTCGTCCCGTTGAGCGGCGGATAGTCCCAGAGGGTCTCCCGTAGGGCCGCGACGATCGCCTGCGCCGTGTCGACATCGGGCACCCCGATCTCGAGGTGCTCCTTCGAGGGGCGCTCGGTGAGCTCGGCGGACAGGGTCACGACCTCGGCGCGCATCGCGCCGACACGGTGGCGCGCTCGTTCGCGTCGAGGTCGCTCGCCAGAAGCAACAACGCGACCGGTGTTCTCTCCTCTCCCGCGCGCACTAGTGCTCTACGGGGGAGAGCGCGCCGATCTCGCAAGAGAGGCCCGCGTGGCCGATCTCGTCGGCGCCGATGGTGGACCACACGTCGCGCAGGTTCGCGCTGCCGCGAACATTTTCTTACCCTCGGCGCCTCGAGAACCTTCGGTGCCGCCATCCCACGATTCCGAACCCGATGACGAGCCCGGCCGCGATCCCGAGCGGGACCTCGACGGAGCACTCGTCCGGAGGCATCGTGCATTGAGGATTAAACATGGGGCCACCCGGCTCGTGATGCGGCAACCCGCCGCGGAGGAAGCACGGTTCGTCGCCCTCGAACACCGCGACCACCCACTGGCGATGCTGCGCGGCGTGCGCGAGGACACGGTCGGCGTCGCGGAGCTGCAACGCGAACCAATCGGCGTAGTCGTCCGAGTCCGCCGCCGCCGTCGCGATCGCCCGGACGACGTCGCGACGTACGTCGACCACCGCGTCTGGATTGAAGGTTACCCATGGCGTGTCGCGGTCCTCGACGAAGCCGAACAAGAGCCGCCCCAACACGCTCTGCGGATCGGCCGCGTCGTAGGCGGTGCGTTGCGGCCGGTGGACACCAAAGTTGGCGAGCATGGCGGTCATCGTCGGACGGCGCACGCGCTCCGGCGAACCTGGCAGCGCGAGGAGGTAAGTCATGGTGCCCACGCCGCGTGGACATCCGCCGCTCCCCCGATATTCCGACCTGCTTCACTTCACCCGAACGGCCGTCCCTCGTGGCGTCGGGCGCCGGACTCTTCGCGCAGCCCTTCGCCTTCGGTTTCGCCCGAGCTGGTCACCTCGCGCCGTTCGGCCTATTGCTCAAGGCTGCGCGCGCGACCGACGAACCCGTGACTCCCCTCGACCAAGCCCTCGACCACGTCTTCTCCACGCTCTCGAACGAGGAGCTCTGGGCGCTCGCGCTCGCGCTCTTCCCGCGCTTTCCTCCCGAGCATACGCCGTACCAAGTCGTGCTCGCGCACGCCGCGGCCGAGGCCCGGATCTCGGGCCGCATCGCGCTCGCCTCCGCGCTCGCCTCCGCGTGGTTCTGCGCCTTCGGCTGCGCTGCGTACCTCGAGGGCGGCGCCGACGCGCTCGACGACGTGGCTCGCGCGCTCGCAGTGCACGTTGGGGAACAGACCGTCACCGAGATGGTGCTCGGTCGCGGCGCCGAGCTCGTCTCCGAGCGCTGATCCGTCGAGGTCGCGATGACGACTCCGGCGAGGACCGACACGCCGCCGAGGGCGATGAATCCAATCGCCGACGGAGCACCGAGAAGCGCGACCCCATTCACGAGCCTCGCTCGATCGGCACGAGTGCGCGTTCCGTCACGAGTGTCACACGACGTGCACCGTGGACTTGCTGCTCATCTCCCGCGTGCCCACGTTGTGCCCTGATGAAATCGCGCAACTCACCGTTAGTGCTAGGCTTTGTTGCCATTGTTGCGCTGGTGTCCTCAGCGTGCGCGGGGGTGACTCGTGTGGCCGAGCCTCCGTATGCCATCGAGTTTCGCGAGGGCGACCTCGAGGTGCGCAAGTACGGCCCGCGAGTGGTCGCCGAGACCGAGGTCGCGGGCTCGTTCGGCGACGCGGGCAACGAGGGGTTCCGGCGTCTCGCGGGCTACATCTTCGGCAAGAACAAACGAAGATCCGAGATCGCCATGACCGCGCCCGTCGCGCAAGCTTCGGCCCCGGAGCCGCAGAAGATCGCGATGACCGCGCCTGTCGCGCAGCGCGGGTCCCCTTCGGCGTGGACGGTGGCCTTCACCATGCCCGCGGGAGAGACCCTCACGACGCTGCCCGTCCCCGACGACCCGCGCGTCGTGCTTCGCGAGCTCTCGCTCCGGTACGTGTGGCGGTCGTGCGCTTTTCGGGACGATGGACCGACGAAAACATGGGCTCGCACGAGGTGCTCCTCCGCACGTGGGTCTCGCGCAATGGCCTCCCGGTCGCAGGCAAAGCCGAGATAAATCGCTACGATCCGCCCTTTTTGCCCTGGTTCGTGCGGCGCAACGAGATCTGGCTCCCGCTCCAAGCCGATCCGAGCGGCTGAGAAGGGCCAAGCTCGAGAAGAGCCCGTCGGGCCGAGCCTTCGCGAGGAAAGACACACGGGTGGCCACCAGGGCTACCGCCTCGACGGGAGAATCAAACCGTCCTCACGCCTATCTTGGGACTTAGGAGGCGCCCCCCCTCGCACGCACTACGTCGCGGTTTGGGCGCCCCTGCGAATCCGACTTTGGCCGCTCAGTTCGTGGCGAAGCACGCGATTCGGCCGGCGCCGTTCGCGTTCATCATGGCCTGTTGGGTGCACGCCACGGTGTGCGCCGCGTTCCACCGATCGGTCGCGTTTGCGCTCGTGGACGAATCGGTGTGACCGACCTGCGCGTTCTGGTTCCCCTGGTTCGACGCCCACGAATTGCAGTTCGCGTTGGCCTGAGCCATGCCCTGCGCGTCCGAGCCGGTGACCAAGTCGTGCTGAGCCGCCGGAATGAGCGCGCCGGTCTCATCGACGATGTCGGCCGTGGGAAGATCGGCCGCGTGGAGCGCCGTGACGGTCGCGGCGATCATTTTGCCCTTCTGGTTGAACCAAGGCCCCGCGCCGATGCGGTCGCGCGCGTTCGTGCCGGGGATGCTGAGGTACGCTCGCCACGTCTTGGTGCCGGCGCCTACGGCCTGCGCGAGCTGCTGGCATTTTGCGTCGGCCCCGGCGAGCCCGCCGAGATTTCCGCCCATGGCGCCCGAGCCCGTGCTCGTCACGAAGAAGCTCAGGGTCGAGCCCGCGTCCGCAGAGGCGTCGGTGCGGGACGCGTCGACCCCCGAGTCCGCCGGCACCGCAGCGTCGGGCGGAGGCGTGGTGGTCGTCGACGTCGGCGTGGTGGTGGTGGTGGTGGTGGTGGGCTTCGTGGTCGTCGTCGGCGACGTGCCAGAGTCGCCGGAGAGCCCGGTCTCGTCCGAGCCACTACAGGCGACGCCCACGGCAACGCCACACCCGAGAAAGAAGACCCCAAAGACAGTTCGAACGCGCATTCCGAGAGGATAGCGCCATCGGGCGAGCATTCACGAAATACCGCAGGTTTCGAACATTTCCGCTGCGAGGCCTGGTCGACGAAGGGACCGGTGCACGCGTGATCCCCCTCCTTCGAGGCGGTCGCGTTGGCCTTGGCGATGTCGGATACCTGACACGACACTGTCAGCATTGCGCGGCGACTCGGTTGACCGGCAAGGTCACCTGGGCGACGGTCCTCCCGAAGGCACGAAGCCAAGAAGGAGCCGCCAATGACCAAGACTCTCGAGATCGCCAAGAAGTACGTCGAGCTCTGCAAGAACCACCAGAACCACGTCGCGCTCGAGACGCTGTTCTCGCCTGACGCCGTGAGCGTCGAAGCCCTCCACATGCCAGACATGCCCGCCGAGGTCCGAGGCCTCGAGGCCATCATGGAAAAGGGCAAAGCCTGGATGGAGAACCACGAGATCCACTCGGCCGCAATGGAAGGCCCCTGGCCCAACGGCGATCGATTCATCGTTCGATTCACCTACGACATAACGAACAAGCCCTCGGGTCGCCGTATGCAGATGGACGAGACGGCCCTCTTCACGGTCGAGAACGGCAAGATCGTCCGCGAAGAGTTCTTTTACGCGACCTGACACGCCAAACGGCGGCGGGTCGGTGAGAGCGGGGTTGGCCCCAAGCCTCGAACGACCCCCGGCCCATATACCCATAGGGTCTCGAGGCCGATCGAACGGCCTCACCCCCGTATACCCATACCCTTCGAGGGTCGTTCAAACGACCCTTGGGGGGTATACCTATACCCCTCGAGGGTCGATCAAACGACCCCCCAGGGGGTATACCTATACCCTTTTGTGCGGGTTTCTTGCATTTTCGGGCCAAAACTATTGAGGAATTTGCCCATTGCGAGGCATTCCGGGGCCATAGCCTCCAAAACTGCACGAAAGGTGTGCAAATGGAGTTGCGGACGCTTTCCCGGCGATTTGGCGCTCGGACGGCCCGTTTGGAACCTCGTCGGCCCCTTTCCGGTCACGGAGCTTTGCGGCGGCTTCACGCCGCGAGAGGTGGAGCGATGCGCGCCTCGAGGCTTCCGCGGATCGCGAGACACGCTGCGATCGAGGGAGTGCCTAGCGCGTTTGCCATGGCCTCATCCCGCCGCAGGATCTCGAGGCGGAGCTCGGTGAGTGCGCGGGCGCGGTCCACATCCATGTACTATGCAACGGTCACCTTCTCGGCGAGGGCCTCTGCCACGTCCCACGAGAGCGACGCGGGCGAGAGCTCGCCGACCGCGATAGCCTCGAAGAGCGGAGGAAGCTCGCGTGAGGCTACCCGGCGTGCCTGCACGTGGAGCAGGAGCGCGCCGTAGGTCTCGCAAGCGCAATCCATAACAGAAGGCTTGCTTGCGTTTCCTACCAAGGAATCGTGGGTACCGTCGTGTGACTCTCCTCCACGGCCGGCACGTTCGCCGACGTCGAGCGTTCCGTTGCCCCTACCGCCTACTGCGAAGGTGCATTACGGTGAGAGGTCATGCGCCGATCCGGGTTCGCTGCGAGTTGCCTGTTTCTCACGTCGGTAGGGCTCGTCGCGATGGTGGAGGCGTGCACCAGTTTCTCGAGCGACACGCCACCCGATGATGGCGGCGCAAGTGATGCCACGACGACCGGCGACACTGCCGCGGTCGATCGGGACGCCGGCGGGGTCAACGACGCCGGCCTGGTGAGCGACTCCGGCTTGGCCGACGCGGCGGAAGCTGCTGACGCTCTCGGCGACGGCGCCCCGCGGACCTGCGGCACGTGCCCGAACGGCACGGTCTGCGACGACGGAACGTGTCTCCAGACGCCCTGCGCCGGAGACGGCGGGGTGGTCATCCTTCGCCCGAAGGCGCTCGTCGACTCGAACGGCGTTTTCGCGAACACCCCGGTGTCCCTCTCGACGGAAGCCACTCTTCGCGAGCGCGGCGACGGCGACGGCGACGGCACTTACGTGGAGGCGCGCGTCGGCACCACGAGTGCGTCCCTCAAGCTCAGTTCCGAGCTCTTCGTTCTCCCCCCAAACCGCACGATCGACTCGGTCTACATCCGCGCGCGCTCCCGTCGTGCGGACATGGCTTCGAGCGCGACGATCGGGCTCATTTACTGGTTCCCAACCAGCAACAGCATCCTCGGTCAGACCTTCCCCACCGGAGTGGGCACGGGATACGGCATCGCGAACTTCTACCTCAAGGCGCCCTACGTCATCACGCCCACCACCACGTGGACGGAACAGAACGTGAACGATGTGCTGGTCGGCGTGGGGATCAACGGCGTTTCCACCAACGCGCCGGATGCGGCGGTGCGGCTGACCCAAGTCTGGGTCGAGGTCTGCTTGAACGCGCTCTGAAGCGAAACCCTTCGGCGCGCAGCCCTCGATGATGCTGCAACGAATCGCGAACCAGAGTGGTCACCGTGCACTCTGACCCGCCTTCCGCGGCATGGTAATCTCGACTCCGAATGAGCTGGTTCGGGGCGAAAGATTGGAGCGCGCTAGGGTCGGAGCTAGGGCTTCGACCGTACACCCAGACTGCGGGGTACGCGCAGGGAATGGGCTTTCGCCAGCTCCGACGCACATTCGGGGCTCCCGCGACGGGCGAGCCTTCGTTCTCGCATCGCCTCTACGGACGTTGGAAAGGCGTGGAGGTGATCGTTCTCACGTACGACGTTGGGTCAGGAAGCAGCCAGACGACCTACACGGGGTGCCTCGCGCGTATCGAGCCACCGCTGTTCCTCGGACTGTGCCTGAAGGCCAAACCCTTCTTGCATGGTCTTTTCGGTGGGGAGAGCCTCTCGCTCGGCGACGCCCAGCTGGACAAGGAGCTCGTGGTCGAAGGGTTCGATCCCGTGAAAGTGCGGGACTTCTTCGCACTTGGCGATCCAAGCACGCAAGTGCTTCTCGGCGCGATTCGGAACGCGGCACCGAATGGTCTCATGGTGACCGACTCCGTCGCGGACCTCTCGACGCAGGGCACGTTGACGAGCGCATGGACGATTGCCCCGAAGCTCGACCAAGTGATGTGGATCGCACGTGCACTTTCCGCTCGTAGGGCGGACATTTCGTGGACTCCCGCGGAACGTGCGCAGCGCGCGGAATGGCAGCGTTTCGCGGACACGAGCGGATTCGCTTTCGATCCTTCGCTAATGAAGCTCTCCGGTCAGGTGGCGGGGAGCTCCATCGAGGTCGCCCTCGAGACGGAGCCGGGGCGGGTGCGTACCTCGGTGTCCGTGCGTTTCCCCACGCCAGTGAGCTTTGGCTTTGCGGTTCGACGGTCGGACATGCCCTCGTTTCTCCAAGGGCTTTTCAGCCAAGACATTCGCGTCGGACACCCGCGTTTCGACGCCCTCTACATCGTCACGGGAGCTCCCGAAGAAGCCATTCGCGCGCTCCTTCGCCGCCCCCCCATCCCCGACATACTCGCCGAGCTCGGCGCCGTGAGCAGCGAGGTGCAAATGCACCACGAGGGGCTCTTTTTCCGGATCGATGGGGCATTCCCGACGGCCGATCAGGTCGGCGGTCTCGTCGAACGCGGGCGTCTCGCATCCGCGGCCCTCTTTGGAGAGGTGGCTTCCCTCGGTCCCTATCGTTGACGGCCGCGGAGCTTCCAATCCTTCCAATCTTCGGGTCGTGTACGCGTCAGCGCACGGGCGCTTGGCGTACGGGGCGCGCCGGGCCCTCAAGGGGTGCGTCGGCGAGCATGCGATCGAGCAGCTCGGCCCAGGCCGCCGGGCTCGTCGGGGTCCCGCCGTGGGCCACGCGCGCGTACTCGCCAATGAGCGCGAGGTAGAGCGCACGGGCGCGGAGCTTGGCCTTGGGGCGGGTGACGCCGGCGGCGACCAGGAGATCTTCCACGTAGCGCTCGCGGCGCTCGTCGATCCGCGCGAGCCGCGCGCGTGCGGCGGGATCGCGTGCTCCCCACGCGCGGATCGCGTGCTCTGCGTCGGGGGCCTCGGGGGCCTTGGTCGTTACCCGGAGCAGCTCGGCGAGGCGCTCGCGCGGCGCCTCGGACGACGCATCGACGAGCGCGATGACCCCCAGCGTCGCGCGGCGCTCCCAGTCTGCGAGGAGCGCATCGAGGAGCGCGGCCCGATCGCGAAAGTGCCAGTAGAAGCTGCCCTTCGTGACGCCGAGGCGCGCCGCGAGCGGCTCGACCCGAACACCCTCGACGCCTCCGCGTGAGAGCTCCCCCCACGCCGCGGCGAGCCACGCTTCCGGCCCGAGCGACGCGGAAGAGGCGACTTTTGACGTTTTTTTGGGCGCGGTGCGCTTTTCCATACGGTTCCGTATTGAACGCGCACGATGCCTGCCCTATGGGTCCATACGCAAGCGTATGGAGGTCCCCTTGAGCCGCGCCATCGTCCTCGTCGTTCTCGTCGTCGTCGCCTTTCTCCACTCCCTGCTCGGGGAGCTGCGTCTCCTCAGGCCACTCTTCGGCGCGCGGCTCCCTCGTGGGGCGGTGCCGCTCGGCCGGGCGTTCACCGAGCGAACCCTCCGCTTCGCGTGGCACCTTCTGAGCGTGGCGTGGCTCGCGCTCGCTTGGATCGTGGCGCGCTCGGACGACGGCGTGCTCGGCGTCGTCGGGGGCATGCTGCTCGTCTCGGGCGCGCTCGCGCTCGTCACTTCTCGGGGGAGGCACTTCGCGTGGGCGCTCTTCGCGACGGGCGGAGCCGCGGCGCTCTTCGGGCCACGCCTCGCGGCGGTGGGCCCCGTGGCCGCCGGGATCGCGGCGGTCGTGCTGTTGGCGATTGCGGTGCTTCACGTTGCGTGGGTGCTCGGCCTGCAATGGGGAATTCAGGCGGCGATCCCGGAGGTCTCGGGGCGCGTGGCGTTCGTTCCACCACGTGCGCTCACGGTCGCCGTGGCCATCGTCTTTGGCGTAGCCGGAGCGGTCGTGGTCGTCGCCGCGCGTTCTTCGGGCGCGCAGTGGACGTGGCTCACCCTCGCCGGCGCAGGGGTCTTCGGTCTGCGTGCGCTTGGGGATTTTCGTCTCGTCGGGCTCACGAAGCGCGTGCACGGCACGGCCTTCGCGCGGTGGGACGACCGGCTCTTCACGCCGCTCTCGGTGCTGCTCGCCGTGTGCTTCGCGCTCGTCGGCGCGCGGGGGCTCGCATGAGGCGCTTCGCGGGGCGGTGGCTCTTCGGGGTGGCGGTGGCGCACACGTTGTTCGCGCTCGTCGTGTTCCGGGCAACGCTCTTCGCCATGGCGCGCTCGGGCTTCGTGAACACCATCGGCGAGGACCCGATGCGCGGCGCGGTCGCATGGTTCGTCCTCTTCGGTGGCGTGCTCGCCATGGCGGCCGTCGCGATCGACGCGCTCGAGGCGCGTGGAGCGTCGCTGCGAGGCATGGGGATTGGGATGCTCGCGCTCGTCGTTCTTGGCATCGCGTGGATGCCCGCCTCGGGTTTCTGGCTCGCGCTCCCAGCGATCTTCGTTATGGTGCGAAGTCGCGGAGGGGCGACTTCCGGCTCGATTTGAACGGACGGGCGGGGCGTGAGGAGGTCTTCGAGGACGGGTTGGGCAGGTAGAGCTCCATGAACGGAATCTCCCCTTCGGGACCGCTGTGGCGCCCAACGGGTCCTTGGTGAGCACGCCGTTCCTCGCGGCCTATTGGGAACGAATCGGACCCCTCCCAAACATGGTGAATGAGGCCGAATTGGAGCCCTCGGGCTGTTGGATGCGCGTCCACAACCTATCCAAAATACGAGCCTCCGTGCGCCTCTCGATTCGAAGTGTTCCGTTCGAATCCAGAACGAGCGCGGAGCCGGAGAGGTTCGTGCGGCGACGATGGGTCCCGCCATAACTCGAGGTATTCGATGAAACGACTCGGACTGGTCTTCGCTCTCGCATTCCCTCTTTTCGCCTGTTCGGCACAGACGGGAGTGGAACCGGATTCCACCTTGGCTACCGGGGAAGAGTCGCTCGTGGCAGCCTCGCGCCTCCGTGTGGTGCACGCCTCGCCCGATGCTCCGGCGGTCGACGTCTACGTGCGCGGCATCGACACTCCCGTCGCTGCAGCCCTCTCGTTTACGGAGACGAGCGCCGAGCTTCGCGTGAAGTCGGGGACGTACACGGTGGACCTCCGCGCTAGCCCCAGCACGGCGGCGGACCCCGTGGTATTTTCGGAGACTCTCACGTTGGGTGGTGGCCTCACGACCGTCGTCGCGTCGGGCTCGATTGCGTCGATTGAGCCGCAAGACGCCTTTCGGCTGCTCCCCGTTGTGGAGCGGTTCACGCCGCCCCCCGCAGGTACGGCCACGGTTCGCATCGTCCACGCATCCCCCGATGCGCCCTCGGTCAGCATCGACGTTGGAGACGACGACATCGGGAACCCCGAGATTGCCAATCTGGACCGCTTCGCAGATACCGGCCCGGGCGGCGTAACTCTGCCTTCGGGGACAGCCCTCCAGGTGGGGATTGGTGCAGGCGGCGCCAGGCAGACGGCCTTTACGACCCCCGCGCTACCCGAGGGAGGGCGCCTCCTCGTGATAGCGACAGGCTACCTTTCGCACCTCGCTCGCGAACGCGACGGCTTTGGTCTGCTCGCAGTCGGCCCCGCGGGCACAATTGGCTTCGTTCGCCAAAATCCAGTCGTCTATGCCTTTCATGGGGCGCCGGACGCGCCACCGGTTCGCCTCTCGCTCCCGGGCGGTCCGACCCTCGTGAGCCGACTCGTCTACGGCCAGCTTTCGACGGCGGTCCAGGTTCCACCGAGCGACTACACGCTCGACGTTTCGGCCGCGGACGCCGATGGGCCGCCCGTGGCGCAAGTCGGTACTGGGCCGCTTTTGGCGGGTGAGCGCTACCTCGCCGTTGCTGGCGGGTTCCTGGCGCCCATCGGGGGCGACGCTTCGTTCGGATTGTCCCTTTACCGCGATGGTTTTTCGCGTGGCCAAACCGAAGCAAGGGCCATTCATGCCTCTCCGGACGCACCCGCGGTCGATGTTGTGGTGAATGGCGAGGATGGAGCACCGATCGCGACGCTCGCGGCAGGCGCATCGTTTTCGCAGGCCGGGAGCGAGGTCGCCTTTCCGATTGCCCAAGACACTCTGCTCTCAGTAAACGTGCTGCCCGCCGGTGGAGCGGCACCCATTGCCACCTTCTCGGCCTTCGCTTCGCCCGGGGAACGATCGTTCGTACTGGTCACGGGCGCAGCCAATCCGGACCGAAACGCGCCCCTTCGCTTGATTAGCATCAACACCAACTCTCCGGCGTGGCAGGCGAACGCGATCGACCTCGACTGATTGCCACGAATCTCGGCATGGCCTCCATGTGGTAGCAATACCAAGTAGGGTAGCGGAGCGACGTTCCAGAGCCTCGACGCAAATAGCCGCGCTCAAGGACCGAAGAACGTCGCTCGCTGAGGGCTTCGAGCGTTTGCTTCGTGAGCCAGGCTCAGGGTAGGCACACCAAACAGTCTTCGCTGTTCCCATCCATATTCACGCAGCTGAGACCAAACCACCTAGGGTCGCCATCAATGTCGTATCCCTGGCAATTGTCGACTTGGGGGTTCGACTGACAGACTCCCACATCGGTAGGCTGTGCAATACGGCCTTTCCCGCTTGGACAGCCGCTGGTGCAAAAGACGGTTTCCGGCGGGTAGTACGTTGCGACATCGACTTGGATAGATGCCAAAGTCGCGAGGGCCGTCGGCGGCGCGGTTGGATTCGCTGCACACCCCGAGGGTGGCGGTGGGGGAGGGGGAGGCGGAGGCGGAGGCGGAGGCGGCGGTTGGCATGAACCGTTCACGCACGTTCCGGGGCACGAGCTGGCGCTGCAATCCGGAGTGCAAACCCCCGCGACCAGCGATTGGCCAGGCGGACAAGACGTGGGTGTACACCTTCCATCAACGAGCGATTGGCCCGCAGGACAAGGGATCGTGCAGGCGCCGTTGGCGAAGAGCTGACCCACTGGGCACGCTTTGCACGAGCTGGAAGCGGCATCCCACGCGGGTGTGGACGGCGCGCAGGCCTTGCACGAGCTGGTTGGACCATTCCACACGGGCGTGGGCCGTGCGCAGGCGCAAGCCGCTGGCGGCGGGAGGCTGTCCGGGCGACATATCTCGCGGCCCGCGCTCGCTGCGGAAAACTCGCCGCCGCGGAAGGTGCCATTGCCGAGTTGGTACAGAAAGGAAGAAGCGGGGAGAGGTGTCGTGTTGGGCGGGAGGTCAATGGCGCCAACGCGTGATCCGTCAGGATTCCAAGTGAAGCTCCACGTGGCTTCGGGAGCCCTCCCAAGCTGGCCGGTACGGTAGTCGACGGTCATCGCGCGCTCGCCGATGTCGGCCCACTTGAGGCGCTCGGGACCACCGCCGCCCTTGAGAAAGCGGTAAATGCTGACGAGTGCGGACGATGCGCCGAGTGGGCAAAACGAAGCCCTGGCGCCCCAGAGCATGTAATTTACATTTCCCGGTTGCCAACACGTGCCTTTGACGGTGACGGAGGCAGCTCCCGTTCGGACGGCGCCAGGCCCCGTTTGTGGAGCGAAGCATATGCCAGTGGCAAATCCACCGGCGGCCCCCTCTTCCGTGTTGATGAGGGCCTCCATGTCCCAGCCCGTTCCCGGATCGAGAGAGGCCGCGCACATGGCAATCATCTTTCCGTCGAGCGGATCCAGGATTCGTGCCTGATTGTGCTCGGCCGCGAGCCGCACCATCGTTCCGTTTAGTGCGCTCGAGATGTCCTGCCCACACGACTTTCGCTCTTTGCACACGGGATCGGGCGGCGCTGTCTTGGCAGGAAAGAGGCTGAAGTGAGACGTCTTGAAGGAAAGCACGCCATTCGTGCAGGAAGGCTTCGAGCCATCGGTGGCGGGCTCGAGTGGAGTCCAGCCGGAGGCAAGATCGTCTTTGGCGTAGACGACATCGAAGGACTCGGAGCCGGGGTTGCAGTTGGCGGGCATGGACACGGTGACGGGCTTGGCGAACGTCGTGCCGTGGGGCAAGAGCGCGAGGGTCTGTCCTTTTCCGTCCGGCGAGCGCTCCGTGTTGGGAGCGAAGAAGGCGGCGAGGGTCGTGGGTGCGACCAAGGCGCCCGGCGGGACGTCGATGGTCACGCCGGCCGTGAGCGCGAACGTTCCTCCGGCGGGGGAGACCACCGTGCTCTGGACGCGGTCGGTCATGGCGTAATACCCGACGCTAGAAATCGCGACCTCGGCGAACTGGCCGTTGCAGCGTGCGGCGAGACTCTCGGCCGAGTGCCAAAGATGGTCGACCGATACGATTCCTGGTGTGGTGCACGGGACCTTTAGGCGAGCGGGAATGGCGAACCCAACGTTCGCGAACGGATGCTCGACCGGAGAAATGCGCAGCGGAGGATCGTCGAGGGCGAGGGGGCGTCCATTGATGGAATCGTCGAGCTCGTCCGGAGCCAAATCGAAGACCAAGCGGACGCTCTCGGAGAGGGCCCCTGCAGGAATCTCCAAGATAGCCCCCGAAGAAGCGGTGAGAGTGGCGCCTCGTGGTCCGACAAGAGTGCCAACGCTCTCGGCTGCGTTTGCGCCGTAGCGTTTGGGAATGCGGCACCCATTGACCGCAACGATTGTGAGACCAGCCAACGCAAGTGCCATCCAGCGCGCAACGGTTGTCTTGTTCGTCTGCATGGCCGTCCCGGCTGCAACCCGCGTGCCCTCTTGTTTGGGCTCGGTCGGCTCGTGTGGGCCTACGTCGGCGGTCTGGGGACCCTAATGCGAGAATCCGCGAGCTACCGAGTCAGGACCGAGTCGGTCACCGCGGCGAAACGCTCGATCTCCTGCTCAGAATTCGCCAATTTGCACCACGGCTCTACTCCGCATGCGGCACGGAAGGGTCCGCGGGCCTTTTCCGCGGAAACCTCCGTGCCGATTCGCAGGGCGCTCGAGCCATCGTGCGAGGGTTACCGCAAGTCGTAGAAGAGCCGGCCCGTCGAGTCTCCCGAGGGGAGGCCGCAGGTGCCCGCGGGCGTCGCTTGGTACATCGTGAGGTCCATGGTGATGCGGAACACCTTGGTGGTCGGATTCCATGTGACCTGCATGTTTCGAAGCGAGTCCGAAACGGGGCGCACTAGGGCGAGCGACAAGAGCTTCGACGACTCTTCGACCTCGCTCGCGGGGGCCAGCATGTGGCGCCCCATTTCGACGCCCGCGACCCAGGCTTTTTGCGCGTGGAGCAGGGTGGGCTGACGGAACCGCATGGTTCCGTCGCCTTCCACCACGACCGCGCCGAACGGCCCAATGGGTGCGCCCGCGAGCGTGCCCGTGCCGGTCGTGAGATCGAACTCGACGGGGACCCGCGAGACGGAGGCGAACGAACCGGTGAACCGGCAGCACGAGATCGCCCCCATGTTCACGGTTTGCGCGCTCGCGGGGCAGTTCGCGTTGGGGAGGCGCAGCGTGCCCAGCCACGACTGCTCGCGGTTGCCGCCCACGGTTCCGCGCAAGATGCCGTCCACCCCCGGCATGACCGGAACCGCGGTACCTCCATCGGCCGAAGCGTCGCCCGCGGAAGCGTCGCTCGCTCCGTCGGCCTCCGCGTCCGTCGTCGAGCCGTCGACCGGAGGCGCCGCGTCCGGAGCGCCGGTGCCCGTAGCGGTGCTCGTCGACGTCACAGTGGCCGTCGCCGTCACAGTGGCCGTCGCCGTCGCCGAAGCGTCCGGAGACGCGCCACCGTCGCCCACGGTGTCGACCGCCGAGCAAGCGACCCCCGAGACCACGAACAGCCCCAGGAGCCCCCCGAGGAGTGCACCACCACGCCGACTCCCTAGTCCGCCCGACCGTTCTTTGCGCATAGCCCACGAAGGTAGCAGCTCGGCCTTATCGGTCGAGTCGCATTCGGCCGCGGTCCCCGAACGGGTGACATGGGCCGCCTCGAAGGTGGGCCGCTCCGACCGTTCGTGCCGGTGA
>JAYUKI010000594.1:0-14324 GCA_043764595.1 Myxococcales bacterium
GTCATCCTGCTCCGGCAGCCGACATTCCGGCACAAGTCGACTTCATCCCTGTGTTTCCCAGTCGCGAGGTTGCCGGATGCGCTCTAGTCGTTCCGTCGGCAATCTCGTGTCTTCGAGCGCATCTTCGGGTGCGTTCGTGCTCGAGATAACGGAGCTATCCCTGCGCGCGAAGTCCGCGAATCTACGCCCGAATTCGCTTCGATCTGCCCGCGGACCTCCGTCGGCAGAGCGAACTCCAGGCTGAGAAGGTCGGAACGAGCCCCCACTCCGGGGCTCGTGCGACCGAATGTCGCGCCGACTCGTTCAGCGACCCGATAGGAACGGGAGCTTCTGAAAGAGGGCTTCCGGCGTGTTCTTCACGACGGGCATGATCAGGCCCCATATCTTCGGGACGTAGGCTTCGGGGACGCCGGCTTCCACGGCGGCGACGATGTCTTTCGCGACACTAGGCACTTTGCCGAACAGGGCATTCTTCTTGTGACTCCGAGTCATGGGCGTGTCCACAGGTCCGAGCTTTAGCGTCGTGACCGTGACGCCGGCAGCATAGAGCCGAGTGCGCAGGCCCTGAAGGTAGATGTGGAGTGCACCCTTTGCCGCGCCGTACGTGTAGTTGCGCGGCCTCCCCCGGTCGCCCGCCACGGACGTAATCACCCCGATCTTGCCGTGCTTCTGGGCTGCGAGATAGTTCGCGATGGGAATGAGGAGCGACACCACGCTCGTGAAGTTTGCCGTGAGAATCGGCTCGGCCTGGGAAAACGAGCGCTCGCTCTCCAGTTGGTCGCCAAGATCGCCATGCGCGATGAGCACCGTGTCGAGACCCTCGAGGTCGTCTATGGCTTCTGCTACGACACGCTCGTTCTCTTCGAGGTTCGAAAAGTCCGCCGTCGAGGCCGTGACCTTTGCCGCGCTGGGGCCCGTGCGGGCGGCGACGTCGGCGAGCTTTTGGGAGTTTCGCCCGACCAGGTGAAGGTGGTCGCCACGCTTGGCATAGAGGCTCGCCACTTCGGCGGCGATGGCGGACGTGGCTCCGAGGATGAGGATCTTCATGACGGGCGAGAGGGTAGTACGGGTCGGTCGTCCGTCCGCTCGGAATCATGCTCCGTCCCATGGAAGCCCCGATGCGAGGATCGCGCAGGTGAGCGCCAAGCCGTCGTATGCTCGAGCCCACCACGAAACAAATGGCTTCGGCGAGCGGTGCCCGCTCGACTTGGAGCGCCAAGGAACGAGCACCCGTAGAGCACTAGTGCGCGCGTGAGAAGCTTATGCCCCGAGTGATTGGCTACTTCAGTTCGATGCTAGCGTGCGAGGCTTGCGTCCGCGAACGAAAGCTTCACGACGGCCCCTTCGCCGCTCTGAACCGCCGAGCGAATGGGCACGATGTGGAGCTTCCCGAGGTCTCCCGTAGTGGGGGCCGCATCGACTCGGAACCGGAGAGTCGCGAGGATGGCTTCTCCGGACTTCGGGAGCGCCACCGTTTGGCCCTTCGCCGTGTCCACGAGCGCGACCTCGCGTGGGTTGGCACTCTTCACTCGGTGCACGGTGTCCGGTGTCCAACCCGTTCCGACGTCTCGCCCTTCGAACACGGCCCACTGGGGATGCTCGATGCGGAGCGCGACTCCGGAGAGTGGCGGGAGCTCGCGACCTACCACGTCGACCAAGAGCTGCGTGCCTTCGAGACGAGGTCGGAGGACGATCGCGGCTCCGGGGGGAGGAGCGTCTGCGGTGGCGCGGAGCGGCCCAGGACCGGTAGGAGACTCTTCGCTCGAGCAGGCTACGATGAGGACGCTGGACACGGCCCCGAGGGCGGAAAAGAGGAACGTAAGCCGCTTCATTTCGCACCTCCGAACGCCGTTTCGATGGACTCCCAGTCGTTCTCGTCGATGTCGCCGTCGTCGTCGCGGTCGCATGCGACGGGAAAACGCGAGTCGAGGTCCCAGAGCCCTGGCGCCGTCTCGCTGCCCTTGTATTTCGTTCCTATCGCCCGCGCGCATGCCAAAAGGTCGAGACCGTCGGCCTCTCCGTCGAAATTCACGTCTCCCACGACCGTGGACGACAGCTTCGCAAGAATGCCAAGTCGAGGGTTCGGTCTGACCGCGTAGAGGCCATTCTTCGACTCGAGCGGTACGGCCGTAGACGTGCCCGAAGCCGTGACACGTAGGGGCTTACGTTCGCCGTTCATATCGGTGATCCAGAGTGCGAGGGGGAGCTCGTCCTCGTCGTCTTTTTCGATCACGATCTCGTACCCGCCCGAGTCTTTGCGCCGAAAACCAACACGAATGTCCGGCCTTTGTGTGCCGGTCACCCAGCGCTTGAACACGGGCGAAAGGTTCACTCCGCTCGACTTCTCGAGAAGTTCGCGAAACTCGTCGATGCTGGCACCCTTGAATGCATGGATCCGGACGTACTCGTGGAGGGCCTTCTGGAACGCGTCGTCGCCGATCGTCGCGCGCACGTGGTCGAGCGTCGCGCTCGCCTTTTCGTAGGCCCATCCCGAATAGTCGCTGGTTCTGGATGCCGAGACCTTTTGCGCGATGGCTTCGGTCGTGACGACGGCGGGCAGCCTTTCGAGCGTGCCCTTCGCGAGCCAATCCAGTCGAATGGCGTGGTAACGACGCGCCAAATACTCGTCGTGATCTTCGTTCGGTGCGAGACTTCCCGTGAAGTCGATTTCGGTCAGCGTGGCGAGTCCCTCGGTCAGGAGACGTGTCCTCAGCGCCTCCGGCTCGGGAACCACGATGGCCCACGCAAGATGGGCATTCTCGTGAACCCACGTTTCTCGGTAGATCGGGTCGCCACCACGCCCATAGGTCTCGTTCAGGAGGGTCATCCCGTAGCTGACCGTGCCGACGTCCTCGATCGATTTGGGCAGTCGGACGAGCGTCTGGCGCGCAAAGGGAAGCGGCGCTCCCATCTTCGTTTCCACGAAGGCGAGGGCTTCGTTCGACCAGGTGAGAATCTTGCCGTCGGCGGGAGAGCCGTCCTTGGGTGAGATGAGCTCCGTCGGCACTGGACGCCCGGTGACGGATTTTCGCGAAAAGTCACCGACGAAGGCATAAAAGCCGTAGGAGTGCTGCACCTCCCGAGGCACGCGCCAAACGGTGACGGCCTTACCGTTCTCCGTTCGTTCACCCTCGCGCTCTGCGGAAACCACGGCGTCCACTCCCGCCGGCACTCGCAGTGTAAGCTCCGTGGTCGCGCCATCGAAGCCTGTCGCGGCGTTTTCGAGGTCGAAAATGTACGGAAAGATGGATCCGGTCGTGTAGCGCGCAAAACCCGGCTCACGCGAACAGGCTCCGTCGCGTTCTTCGCATGCCGCAGTCCCCTGATACCTCACGCGAACCGTCGATTCTCTCCCGACCGGAATGGGCGTGGCGAACGTGGCTACGGTATAGGCAAATCCGTCCGAGGTTCTGGCGTCGACCGCGGCAGGCTTTCCCCCCTCTTCCACGGAGGAAATGGTGAGTCCTGGAGCCACCGAGAATCCCAACGTGGAAAGGCTTCGACCGATCGTCGTCAAGCGGTAGTCGACCGTTGCGATCACGGCGCCCGTCGTCGGATTCACGTCCACGTCCATGGTGCGGTGAACCACGTCGAGGCCGGCCTTTTGTTTCGGCGGTCGCGGCAAGCTCGGTAGCTTTGCCGACTCGGCACGAAAGGCGCGTGCTCCAAGGTCGTGGTGGAGACGCTCCTCGCGTCGTTCACGATCGACGAAAGCCTCCCAATCGGCCCGCGACGGCGCCTGGCTCCGTGGCGTCCGCGCCGTCGTGAGCGCGTGGGGGCTTCGGCCGGAGCTCGTCCCCGCGACGAAGACTCCAGAGAGCGCCACGAGTGCGGTGAACATGAAAACCCGTGGTCCGCGACTGCGACCGTGACCATCCAAAGCTAGCATTCGAGTCCTTCCGGCAGCGCTCGTGATCCGACGACGCGCGAAGCCAAAGCAAAGCACGGACCAAGGA
Organism: Myxococcales bacterium; assembly: GCA_043764595.1. Classification (GTDB taxonomy): domain Bacteria; phylum Myxococcota_A; class Polyangia; order Polyangiales; family Polyangiaceae; genus JAAFHV01. The sequence continues at coordinate 3,957 of JAYUKI010000594.1, forward strand.
CGATGAAACGTCAAAGTGGCGAAGAACGCGGGCGCGTCAAGATCGGAACGAGGCGCCGTTAGGGGGTTGCCGCCCGAATCGCGGAGCGCGGAGTCGTCGTTCGCGACAAGGAGCCGGCGCGTTCGACCCCGGACGTATCAGTGCGCGGAGGTCGCGCCAGAGCCCTCGAGCACGTGTTTGGTTGGCGCAACGTGGGGTCCGTTCGAGGACTCGCCGTCGTCCATCGCGCGAACGATCACGAAAAATAACGTGGCCACTACCCCGACGGCGAGCACGATGCCTCCGAGCGCGAGCCCGGTCCGTTTCGTCTTCAACGTTCCTATGCTCGATGCCGCCTGATCGCTTGCACGCTCGGCAAGGGCGTTCGCCGCAGTGGCCATCCGCATCGCCGCCCGCGGCACGTCGGGAAGCTTCGGCTTGGACGGAGCAGGTGGCGTGGCCTCCGGGGCTGGCGTAGGGGCTTCTTCCGCGGTCACCGTGGTGGGGGCCTTGGACCATTCGGGAGGAGCTTGTGTCGCGCTCGCATCGCCCATGTCGAGCTCGAGGCCCCGCATCTCAGTCGACTCGAGTGGAATAGGGGCGGCCGGCGCGCCCGCATTCGTTGGGTGCGCTTTGGCGGAGGCGATCGCTTGAGCGTCCAGCTTCATGGCCCCCGAGGATCGCCGCGTGTAGAGGATCTCGATCTCTTCTCCGAGCTCCACCACGCTCTCGTGGCGTGTGCGGGGATCGCGTCCCAGGGCTCGTGCGAGCAAACGGTTCCACGAGGAGGAGAGACCATCCTCGGGAGCGAAAGGACGATTGGCCATCAGCATGGCGCCACGCAAGCTCTCGAAACGCTCGGTGCCGACCAAGAGCTCGAGAAACACGAGACCGAGAGAATGCACGTCGGTGCGCTCGTCTATCGTGCCCGCCGAGACGTGCTCTGGAGCAAGGTAGAGCTCACTGAAGAACGCGTGGCTCTCACCGTGGGAACCCGCGCCGTGGAGGGGAGCAAGTGGAAGCTCGACGAGCTTGGCGATCGACTCCGTACCTTCGCCTGTCGTGACGAACGACGCGGGTCGCAGGAAGCCGTGGATCAGGTTGGCTTCACCGAGCGCACCGACGGCTGCGCACATGTGCTTTGCGAGAGCGTGTACGGTGCGCTCTTCGAGTCTTCCCTTTTCGGCCAAAACGGCGTCGAGCCCGACCCCAGGAGGCTGCTCGAGAGCCACGTACGATCCGAACGAAGGGCTCGTTCCGCCGTCGACGATCGTGGCCATTTGAGGCAGAGCAAGGTCCTTCAGTATGCGCAGGACCCGGTCGAAGTCCGCTTGGGCCTTCGCTGTCGGCGAGGACAGATGCGTGAGAAGCACGCGGGCTCCCCCTTGGCTGCGCGTGGCGCGGAACGAGCGGCTCGCGTGCGTGCGACCGATTTCTTGTCCGAGGGTGTACGGGCCGAGCTCGAGGGAATTTTGCATGGGTACGCTTCGCGGGGAAGCTGTAGAGTGCAAGGCACTTCGCATGCCATCCACGGCCACCACAATACACGGACTTTTCGCGAGTCGCGGGGATGGAAGTGCGGCCTCGCGCGTCGCACCCCGTGACCTTCGAGGTCCAAGGGGCTTTGAAGTCCGTGAGTGTGGGAACTTTCCTTACCTGGCTAGCGTGGAGCGTGAAGTCAGGCTTCCCTGGTCGCCACTTCACTGTCACCATGAAGGGTGAGGCTCCGTGGGTCTCGAGAGGCAAGTGGCATGAGCGCTCCACCCAAGGGGGGTGAATACCGCATCGTCGAGGGAAGGTCGTCTCGCGCGGCGTTCGACGACGAAGCGACCCTTGCGAAACGAAACGAAAGTGGCTTGGTGAGCCGCGCCTTCGACCTCGTGGTCGTGGAAGAGGGGCGCGAGCAGGTCTATCGCATCGACGGCTCCGCACCCGGTCCATTTCTGGTCGGGCAGAGCGTCACGTGTCAGCTTCGTTTGAACGATCGTAGCGTTTCGCGGCGTCATGCTGCGCTCGAGCTGAACGACGGCCAGTTGCGGTTCGTGGATCTCGGATCCACAAATGGCAGTTTCATCGGGGGGGCACGAATCATCGAAGCCCTTTTGGAGGGCGGTGAGACTCTTCGTATCGGAAGCTCCACGGTCCACGTGCAGGCCGTGGTCGCTGCGCCCGTTGCGCCACTTCCGACCGAAACGCGCTTTGGCCGCGTTCGTGGCGCGAGCCCGGCCATGCGGAGGCTCTATCCCGTATTCGCGCGGCTCGCGGCGACCAAAGTTCCAGTGGTGATCGAAGGCGAGACGGGGACCGGCAAAGAGGCCCTCGCCGAGTCCCTCCACGAACAAGGTCCGTTGAAAGACGCGCCATTCATCGTGTTCGACTGCACCGCCGTTCCGCCGAGCCTTGTCGAGTCGGAGCTTTTCGGTCACGAACGGGGAGCATTCACCGGTGCTGTGGCGCAGCGAAGAGGCCTGTTCGAGCTGGCCCATCGCGGCACCCTCCTCATCGACGAAATTGGAGATTTGGACCCCGCCATCCAACCCAAGCTGCTTCGGGCCATCGAGCGAGGCGAGATTCGTCGCGTGGGCGGAAACACTCCCATTCTGGTGGACGTGCGCATTCTCGCGGCGACGCGACGAAACCTCGACCGCGAGGTCGCCTCGGGTCGGTTTCGCGACGACCTCTTCCATCGACTGGCCGTCACTCGGATCGAGCTTCCTCCGCTTCGAAAGAGGAAGGGAGACGTCGCGTTGCTTGCGCGTCACTTCTGGGAAGAGATTGGTGGAGCCCCGGACGAATTCCCGATGGACGAGCTCTCCCGTTGGCAGGACAGCGAATGGCCAGGCAACGTTCGTGAGCTTCGCAACACCGTTGCTCGCAGGCTCGCGATGGGCACGATCACGCTGCGCCCGCCCTCCGACGAAGATGTCGTCCCGCCCGCTCCGCTCGAAGGCGTTTCGCTCGACGAGGTCCTGGAAATGAACCTCCCGCTTCCCGAGGCGCGACGGCTCGTAAACGAGCGGCTCGAGCAACTCTACGTGGAGCGTATGCTCGAGCGGCATCAGGGAGTGGTGAGCCGGGCGGCGGAAGCTTCGGGCGTCGCACGGCGGCACTTCCAGCGCATTCGAGCGAAGGGCAAAAAGGAATAGGCGCCTCACATCGCCTCTTGCGAACCCTTTTCGCCCCTGGTTGGCTCTGTGCTCCCATGGACGCTTCTTCGGTCGTTGCTCTCGGGTTTGGTGCGATCCTCGTGTGGCAGGCGAGCCGCATGTTTCTCGGCAAAGTTTCGCCCGAAAAGGCAAAATCGCTGGTTCGAGGTGGAGCTCGGCTGGTCGACGTGCGAAGCCCGTCCGAGCACGCGTCCGGGCACATCGACGGGTCGCTCAACATTCCCGTGGGCGAGATCACGAGCCGACTTGCCGAGGTTGGCGAGAAGACTGCGCCGCTGGTCGTCTACTGCGCGAGCGGAGTGCGTTCGGCAAGTGCCAAGAGCGCGCTCGTCCGCGCGGGATACACGGACGTCCACGATCTCGGCTCGATCGCGCGTTGGTCGGCGTAGCTCGTGGTTTGTCACCGAGTGGCAGCCCTCGGAAGACCGCCTTGCCGTCTGTCGAGGAGCACCAACGAACGAGACCGTCCAGATTCGCAGTCGAATTCTCAGGAAGGTCTTCGTTGCCGCGCGGTTGAAACCCCGTAGAGCCGTGCGATGTTCACTCGCTCTGCAAAGGTGGTTTCTTGTGCCCTCGTGCTGAGTGCCGTTGCTTGCGGGAGCGGCGGAGAGGAAGCCGTGCCGAATGGCGCGGCCGAAGAGCGTCCCGTCTCTCCGTCCTTTGAGGCTGGGACGGTTTTCGACGCCAGTTCCCCCGATGGTGCGCGCGACATCCGTACAGTGACGCTCGACGCCACGGCTTCGCGCTTCGCGGCGGCTCTTTGCGGATTCCACGAGCGCTGCTTCGAGACCTACGTTCGCGACGTGATGCCCACCACCGCGAAGTGCGCCTTGCGCTATGCGGCGGCTTTTCGCGCAACGCACTTTGGAGATGCGGTCTTCTCCGAGGCCGATGTCGATGCGATGGTCGCCTGCGAAAGCGCCCTTGCGTGCGAAGCCCTCTATGGCGGGAAGTGGCAGACCGAATGCCGTTCCCCGCGTCCGACGAATGCCCGAAAGACTGCCGAGTCTTGCGTAAGCGACCTTTCCTGCGCGAGCGAAGCGTGTGTCACTTCTTCCTTCGGCAGTTGTGGTCGTTGCGCAGAACGGATCGTTGCCAGGGCGGGCGAGTCGTGTGGAGATGGGGCAGCACGCTGCGACGCAGGGCTCACGTGCCTTTCGAGCAAAAGGTGTATTGCGGTTCGGCACATCGGGGAGACGTGCGATACCGCGCAAAACCTATGTGGCAATGGGCTCACGTGCAAAAGTGGCCAATGCGGCAAGCTGCCCACCGCGGGAGAGGCGTGCGATGCGCGCGCCGGCTGCGATCCGTACCGTCTTGCAGGATGCAACGTCTCGGGCATGTGCGAAGCCGTGGCCTATTTGGCCGCAGGCGCCCCGTGCGAGCCAGGAGCTTTGAGCACGTGCGGCAAAGGGGAAGTCTGTTCCCTGTCGGCCGATGGCGGAACGAGCGGCACGTGCACTCCTAGGAGGACGACGGGCCAATCCTGCCGTCGTTCGCAAGAGTGCGAGCTCTTTGCCACGTGTACGCTCGGCGTCTGTGAGGACCCCAAAGGACCGACGTGCACGAGGTAATGGAAACGCCGGCGCCGGCTAGGCTTCTTGCGAAAGGGCGCGTAGCCAAACTCGGAGCCCGAGCTCGGTTTGGCCACGCCACGCCACGTGAACCGCGGACGGTCGCGTCCTGGAGACGACCCGCCTCGGTTCGAGCCTATTTGGTCTTCTTCGCCGAATTTGCTGCGGAGGAAGTGGCTTTGGCCGCAGCTGCAGCCTTCTTCTGATCCTTGTCCGCGTTTCCCTGCTTTTTTGCCTTGTCTTTGCTTTTCGGAGACTTGTCGCCCATTTGGAATACCCGCCCGTGGTTGGAGTGTGCCTCGAGCATCTGCCCTTCGCGCGGAGATGTAAAGCGAGCGTGAAGGCGCGAGTCTTGCCGCGCCCGTCAGACAGCTCGCCTTCGGGTTCCAGCTTCCCTTGAAACTAGCCGCATCGCCCCGGACGAAAGGAGAACCGAGGACCTCGGTCCCAAAAATCTATGGGGTGCTACGGAACTGCCACTCGCGCAAAAAGGGACCGAAGAAGTACCCGGGCAGCGGGAAGCTCTGTCGCACACTGGAGCCGAGCAAGGCGCTCCTCCACTGGGCCAAGGGTAAAACAGTCTTCTTCGCGCAAGAGCTCCACTGGATCTCCAGCCTCACTCAGTGGGCAGATGTCGCGGAGCTCCACGCTGGACGAGAGGCCGCTTTCGATATCCGGCTCGTCGTCCATCCAGCGGAGCGGAAGCCCCTGCGTTCGGCAAACGTACGGGCGTTCCGCGTAGATGCGGCACGCGCCGTCGTGATCGAGAAAGGCACAAGCTCCCATGGCATGGGGCACTCCGATCGCGAGAAGGGGGGCGTTGTGGACCCGTATTTCGTGGGCTTCGACCTCGAAAATCGAAAGATCGTCCACGCAGCAAGAGCTGCAGCCTCGCCTACAGCGGAGGCGATCGCCGTGAAAAAGAAAGAGTCTTCGTGCGACGGCGTCGACGTCGGCGTGAAGCGCCACGACGCCGTCGCAACGTTCGGGGAAATCGGATTGCGAGCTTTGGGTCAAGCTACCTGAGTACTCGCATGGCGCCAGCGTGACGACCTCTCCGTCGAGCCCGGGCGAAATGTGACCTTGGTTGCCGCGCTCCAAATCCACTTTGCGAAGAATCGCGCCATCGGGCACAAATCCACGTACGCTTCACCTTGCCATCACTAGGACCATCCCACCTTCGGTCGTGCCGACGGGCTACCTCCCGGCAAATCAGGCGCCGGTGAGAGGTCCTGTGGGCGTCGGTCGCCACGTTGCCGAGCCTTGCGTTTTTGGAGGACCGCTGTCTTCCGGTCCGCGAGCTCGATGCGTCTTGGCTTTTGTCGAGGAACCATGAACGTCAATCGCCTTCCGGTACGCCTGTCCGCAGATCCTCGAAGGGTCATCGCTCGCTCGTTCCTTCCGGGTGGACCTCCGCGAATTCACGCCATCATCGAGCGCGTCCGAGCCCTTCCCGACGCCGAGGTATCGACGATGGTCGCGGCTTTGGTGCAAGACTACCGTCAGCGCCACAAGGACATTCGCGGCATCTTTCGCCAAAGCTATGCCGCAGCGATGACGTTGGCAGGAGAGCTTCCGGACCCGAATGAAGACCGCCGACTGCTTCTCGGCGCTTATTTTACGAACGAGTATTCGCTCGAGTCGGTGGCGCTATTCAATCCTTCGATGGTCCTGCACCCCGATCAGTACGGTGTTCCGCGCGGTGCAGTGAGATTCGTCATGAGCCTGCGCGCCTGCGGCGAGGGGCACATCTCGTCCATCGAGTTTCGTACGGGAACCGTCGACGCCGAAGACCGTGTCACGATCGACACCCCGACCCGGTACGCGCTCACCGCCCGTCCAGTCGACGATGCCTTGTACGACAAGGAAATCTACATACTCAAGCTTCTGGAGATGAAGGCGCACACCCCGGTTGCCGAACCCATACTGGCGCTCCTCGACAGTCGATTCACGGTGAGCGACTTGAAATACGCCATCGAACGATGTCGACCCCAAGGAAGTGCAACGCACTACAAAGAGCTCGTCGACGACATGCTTTGGCTCGCCCACTCGAACTACGAGCTCGAGTTTTCGCCCGATGCGGCCTATTCCGAGCGCGTCATCTTTCCGGTCAGCGAGAGTGAAAGTCGCGGTATCGAGGATGCGCGGTTCGTCCGCTTCACCTATCCAGACGACCGAGTGGCGTACTACGCGACGTATACGGCCTACAACGGCTTCCGGGTGCTTCCTCAGCTCATCGAGACCACCGACTTTCGGCACTTCAAGATGAACACCCTGAACGGGGCCTGCGTCCAAAACAAAGGGATGGCGCTCTTTCCCCGCAAGGTTGGCGGGAAGTTCATGATGGCGTCGAGGCTGGACGGCGAGAACATTTTCTTGCTCACGTCGGACAATATCCACTTCTGGCGCGACTCGAAGCTAGTTCACGCTCCGAAGTACCCGTGGGAAATCGTTCAAGTCGGAAATTGTGGCTCGCCCATCGAGACCGACGAGGGGTGGATTCTCCTTACCCACGGAGTCGGTCCGATGCGTCAATACTGGATGGGGGCGCTGCTTCTCGATTTGGAGGACCCATCGATCGTCCGCGGCTCGTTCGCCGAGCCATTGCTGGTGCCGAACGCCGACGAACGTGACGGATACGTACCCAACGTCGTCTACTCGTGTGGAGCGCTTCGCCACGGTGAACGACTGATTGTGCCGTACGCCGTCTCCGACAGCCACACGAGCATCGCCACCTTTTCGATCGCGGAGCTTCTCGCTGGACTCTTGGCCGACGGGAACAAGTCGACGTGATAGTCGGACTGGCGCGACGTGCGTGAATCGGTGGAATGCCAAAGCACCGCTAATTCGGCGGTCATGATCTTCGATCAAGTCCCGCTGATTTAGACTGACTTGTCATCGGAGGACTCCGTCCTCCGCCGCAACTGATCCGCGCAAAGCCGCGCGCGCGAGGGGCCCCCCTCCTGGTTTTGGGTCCCGAGCCCAAAACGACCGCGTCACCTGATTGAGAATCGTGAACGGTCATTTAGAGCACGCGTCACGCGCTTTCGGTCGCCAGGGCGAGCCGACTCGCCTGCACGCTCATACGGAGGGACTCTCGCCCATTGGTTTCGGTGATCACGCGCTCGTGAGAGGGATTCCGAAGGAACGCGAGCTGATCTTCGAGCATCGAGCGCAAGAGGTCGCCGTAGACCGTCATTTTTGTCGAGGGGGCGGACGTCAACGTGATGCGTTGGTAGGCCTCGTACGCCTTGTGCCTCGCATGTAGGGAACGTTCGGTTGGGGAATAGAGCGCCTCCACGTCGATGCGAGCTCCTGGAAAGATTTCGGCGAGAGTCTTCGTGTCGGATTCGTCGAGCGCCGTACGAACTATGGCTCGGGTCGGAATCCACTCGTCGAGAGTCACGTCGCCGCGTTCGAAGAGAATGCGCAGCTCCTGTCGGTCCATTCGGCCCGCTTGTGTGAATCCGTGGTAGAAATTCACGGGCACGTTGCCGTATTTGGCAGCACAGTAGACCTGCTCTTCGATGCCCGATCCGGGCCGCAGCACACGCCCCGCGGATTCGACGTCCCCAGTGCCGAGCCAGCCCTCGAACATGTCGAAAAAATGGACTCCGTGCTCGATGAAGATGCCACCGCTCTTCGTGCGGTCCCAGAACCAATGGTCCGGTCCGAGTCCCTCGTCGCAGGCGTAGTTTTCGAAATAGCCGTGCAGGGGCTCGCCAAGTACTTTCGAGTCTACGAGTGCCTTGATGCGACCGTAGAGAGGATTGTAGCGTTGCATCAGGTTGGTCGTGACGATGCGCCCTTCCTGCTTCGCGATGGACAAAAGCTCGTCGGCTTGCTCCACGGTCGTGGCCAATGGCTTCTCCACGATGACGTGTTTTCCTGCACGAAGAGCCGCTCGGGCTTGTTCATGATGTAGGAAGGGAGGGGTCGCGACGTAGACGAGGTCGACATCGGGCCTGGCGAACATCGCTTCGGCGGTCTTCACGTCGTCGAGCCCGAACCGGGCTGCACACGCGAGCGAAGCCTCCCGATGCGTTCCGGCGATGCACCGGAGCGCCACTCCAGGGACCTGGGCGAATTGCTGGGCCGCGAACATGGCGAACCCACCGAAACCGAGGATGCCGATACCGACCGCTTTTTCTGACATGAGGCACCCTACGCCTTCGGGCGGGTCGCGGTGGTATCCTTTGGGCGGTACGCTGGCCCGCCCTTGGTCGTGCACCCAAATCCTTGCTTGGAAGCGTGCTGCCGTCGGGCTTGCGAGGCGGTCGCGTGTTGCCGAATCGAGACCGCCCAATTACGCTCGGGCCATGTACTACGAAATCATCGGTCAAATGAAGAAGCAGCTCGGCCAGCTCGACAAGTGGCTCGAAGCGGCGGCCGCCTACGCGGACACGAAGAAGTTCGAGCCAAGCGTCTTTCTTGCTCTTCGGCTTGCGCCCGACCAGTTCGCGTTCGCCCGGCAAGTGCAGGCCGCTTGCGACACGGCCAAGGTCGCCGCTGCGCGTCTGTCCGGAAAAGAGGCCCCCACCCACGCCGACACCGAGGCGACCCTGACCGAGCTTCGCGCCCGCGTCGAATCGGTCGTTTCGTACCTCGATGGTTTCAAGGCCAAGGACTTCGAGGAAGCTTCGACGCGAGTCATCACCCAGCCGCGCTGGGAGGGAAAGACGATGACCGGGGCCGACTACTTTCTCGAGCACGCCTTGCCGAATTTCTACTTCCACCTGACGACCGCTTACGCTTTGCTGCGCCACAACGGGGTATCCGTCGGCAAGCGGGACTATCTCGGTACTCTGACCCAAAAAGCTCCCGCGACCTGAGCGTTGTGTTCGGCACCTCGGGACGAGCCGTCACACGGTGGCTTCGTTTCCGGGGTTGTCGAAAGCACGGAAAAAGGCCACGAGCTCTTCGTTCACACGCTCGGGTTCCTCGTGCTGTATCCAGTGTGTGGCATTGGGCAGAAAGACGACTCTTGCGTTCGGAACGAGCTCGCTCGGCGGAGTGGCGAGCTCGCGACCGAGGTGGGGATCTCGTTCACCCCAGAGAACGAGAATTGGCGCTTCGATCTTCGCGATGCGAACGGCCGTACCCGATCGGAACATGGCACGGTACCAATCGATCATCGCCGTCATCGCTCCAGGTTGGGAAAAGGCTTCCACATAGCGCGCGCGATCACGCTCGTCGAATGCGTTTGGCCGAGAGGCTTCGTCGAACGAGCGCATGATCATGGCGAAGCCGTCGAGGTGCATCACCGCTTCGGGAAGCTTCGGGAGCTGGAAGAAGAACATGTACCAGCTCTTCGCGAGCTGCTCGAAGCTGCGCAGGCCTGCAATGAAGCGGGCCGGGTGTGGTCCGTTCAAAATCGCAAGGCGAACGAGCCTCTCCGGGTGGCGCATGGCGAACGCCCAGGCCACTCCTGCACCCCAGTCGTGTCCGACCACGAATGCCTTCGTTTCCCCTCGATCCACGATGAGGGCCGCAACGTCGTCGACCAGGCGCTTCATCCCATAGGCGCGTACGGCCTCGGGCTTGTCCGAAAGGTTGTACCCGCGTTGGTCCGGGGCGACGACGCGAAATCCCGCCGCGACGAGGGCGCCAATCTGCTTTCGCCACGCGTACCAAAACTCGGGAAAGCC
>JAYUKI010000595.1:0-1182 GCA_043764595.1 Myxococcales bacterium
AGGACGTCTTGGACCGTTCCGGGGTTCGCCTTGGCCACGAGCCTAGCCTCCGCTCGTCTCGTTTTTGGGCGGCTCGACGGCGCTCATGGGGAATGCGCCCAGCGCGTCGAGCTTGAGGTCGAGGGTCTTCTCGGCGAGGGCAAGCTCGATGTTTTCGGCCACGATGGGCTCCCAAGACTTCGACTCGAGCAGCACGGTCTCGAGGGGGACGAACGCGGAGTCTTCCACGCTGGTGGCCCGGGCGAGGGAGTCGACGAAGAGCACCTGGGACGCCGGTGCTCCAAGGGCCCGGTGAAGGACCTCGGGGGCGACCGCTGGAGTGACGTCGTAGCCGGCGGGCAAAAAGAGACTGGGATGGAACTCGTAAAAGAAAGTGCCAATCGGAATGGCTTCGATCCCCATGCTTGCGCGCAAAAAGGCGCCTTTTGGCGTGATGGCAATGCGGGTGCGCGCAATGGTGTCGTGCGGTAGGGCATAGGCCAGTCGGCGGAGCAAAGACACTTGCTCCGGCGGGACCCACGAGGCGGTCACGTTCTTCCAGGGGGAGGGCGAGGGGACCACGCGAAGCGGCACACGCACGGCGTCCGGCTTCATCGTGCTCTGCGCCACTTGGGAGTCGGGCCGGTTGTCGTGCCGGAGCTCTACGCGCGCGAAGGCGCGCAGATCGCCCATTTGCGGAGTGCGCTCGAGGGTCCAAGGATCGTCGCCGCGACCGCGCAACAAGACGAGGCCGTTCGGATCGAACACCGGGCACGCGCGGAGGGCCACCGGGTGACGGTAGCCTTGTTCGACGGCGACACCCGGACCGGCCGGAAGAAACGTGGTGATGCCCGGGGTGAGGCGCATGAGCGCGAGCATGCGCTTTGGCAGCTCGGGGAGGCGCAGCACGTACCTTCGCACTGGGCCTTCGTCGAAGGCGCTGGCGGGAGGCCACTCGCCGACGGCCACTTCGCCCTCGACACGCGAGCGCACGAAGTAGTGGATGAGCGCCGGCCCGAGGCCCGCTTCGGCCACGATGAACCGGGGACCGGCGTCCTCGTTCGTGGACGGATCCACGTGCGGCATGAGGCGCAGGAGCAGCGCGCGAAGGTCAACCTTCTTGTCGACCTCGTACATCTGGGTGAACTTGTCGTGGTAGAGGCAGAGCGGAAGCTCGGTCGACAAGAGCTGCGTGGCGTCGTA
>JAYUKI010000596.1:0-1181 GCA_043764595.1 Myxococcales bacterium
TTCAGCCTTCCGTGAGCGACTTCGTGTAGACGCGGTACTTCTTGTAGACCTTGCCGCCCATGGCCTTGATGCCGAGGCTGACGGGGGCGTCGTCCTCACGAATCCAGGACAGCTCTCCCCACACATAGCCCTTGGCGAGGCCGCGCTTGGCGACCTCCACGTACATCGCCGTCGAGAGCCCGCCGTAGCGTTTGATGTTCCCGCGGACCTCGTGGTTGATGCCGAGCATGATGAGGCGCGTGGTGAGCGGGTGCTTCACCTTGGTGCGCCAGAGAAGCTTGAAAACGCCCGTCGGGAAGAGCGAGCCTTTGAGGTCGTGAATGGCCTCGTTGAGGTTCGGGACCATGATGCACATGCCGGCGGGCTTGCCGTTGACCTCGGCGATGAACGCGATGTCCGGATCGAGCACCAGCTTCATGTCTTGGGCGATCTTGGCGACCTCGTCCGGAAGGGCGGGGACCATGCCCCACTTGCCCGACCAAGCGTCGTTGTAGATGTCCATGATCACGCGAAGCTCTTCTTCCATGCGGGAAGGATCGACGCTGCGAAGCTTCACTTCGGGGAGGGCCTTGATGCCCTCCCAGGCCTTGATGGCGCGGGCGGAGAACGGAATGCTTCCGTCCCATCGGAAGCAGAGGAGATCTTTCTCCTTTTTGAGTCCGACGGCGTCGCAAATCGCCGCCTGGTAGGTTCGCGAGTGCGCCATGCTCAGCATGGGGGGCATCTCGTGGCCTTCGATCAGGATGCCGACCTCTTCGTTCGCATAGAGCGAGAACGGGCCCCACATCCGCTTCATGCCGCGTCCACGGAGCCACGCTTCGGCCGCTTCGATGAGCTTTTTGCCGACTTCGACGTCGTCGATCGTGTCGAAGAAACCGAAGAAGCCCGTGTCGTCGTTCCACACGCGAAGGTGCTCGCGGTCGATCGTGGCCGAGCAGCGGCCGACGAGGCGGTCGCCCTTCCAGGCGGTGAAGTAGACGGCCTCGGCGCGGTTGAAGAAGGGGTTCTTCTTCGGGTGCAGGCGCTCCTTGATCTCGAAATCGAGCGGTGGCACCCAGGCCGGATCGCCCTCGAACACCACGTGCCCCGCGCGAATGAAATCGCTGACGTCCTCGCCCGGTCTGTGCTCGCGAATCGTGATGGTCATGGCCGAATCTCCAGGCGCCGCGATAGCACGGACG
>JAYUKI010000597.1:0-3962 GCA_043764595.1 Myxococcales bacterium
ACCGACCTCGAATTTGCGAATGAGCGGCCCGATCATTCCGCCCGCGAAGCCCACATGCCCGGTCTTCGAGACGAGGCCGGCGGCGGCGCCGACCAAGAACGACCCTTCTTCTTCGCGAAATGACAAAGCCGCGACATTCTTTGGGATTTCACCACGTGGCGCGTAGTCCACACACGCGAATTTCTGGTTCGGGTACGCCCTGGCCACCGTGTCGATGTCGCTCGAAAAAATGAACCCGACACCGATCACGATGTCGATTCCGCGCGACGCAAAAAGGCGAAGGGCGGACTCGCGGTCCTCCGCGCCGGAAGGCTCGACGTAGCTCACCTCGGCGCCGAGCTCCCGTTCCGCACGCGCAAGGCCTTCGTAGGCCGCGTCGTTGAAGCTCTTGTCTCCTCGGCCCCCCACGTCGAACACGAGGCCGACACGCACCGCATCTTTGGCCTTCGGCTTCGCGACCACGTCGGACTTTCGCGCCGGGAGGAACGTCACCACCACGGCCAGCACGAGGGCGAAGCCGACGAGCCCGACGCCTCGCAAATCGGGCCCTTTGGCCACTACTTCGCCTCGGTCTTCGGCACGAACGCGATCGTGACGCGTGCTCGCGCGGCTTGCAGGAAGTCCGCGGAAACGAGGCGCAACCGTTCCTGCACGAGCCACCGGGTCATCTCTTCGCGCACGTCCTCGAAGCGGAAGCCGCGGAGCGGATGAAGCGACGTTCGAAAAGCCCCACGGAGCTCTTCTTCGCTAGGCTTCAGGATCGGAGCGATCGCGCGGTCGACGTAATACGCTGCTCGGACGCGGCGCATGAGGGCGCTGCGAAGCTCCGCGTCGTCGAACGACTCTTCATCCATGAGGGCCGCGAGGCGACTCGCTCCGCCGACGCGAAGCTCGAGCTCGGCACGGGCCTCGTCCGCCAGTCGCAAGAGGTCGGGTGGCTCGACGCCTCTTCGAACTTGAAGCGAAGCGAGCATGTCCTCGGCGACGACGCGATCCATTGCAGCACGCACGAATCGTGCGGGATAGTCGCCCTTCGCAACGTCCAGCCCCTCCGCGCGGGACTCGACCCGCGAGAAGAACGCCAGCTCGCGCTCCGTGATGAACCTTGGCTTTCCGGCACCGCCGGTCTCGGGCGTGAAATAGCGCACGGCGACCCGGTCGACGACGATCGGGGGAGCCGCAGTTGCCGTGAGCGAAAACAGGACGACCAGGGCCAGACTGGCGCTGGCCATCGGCGCTCGTATCCCGCGCATCCCGCGCAGGCGCGCGACGAACAAGGACGATGAGCCCGAGCTCGTGCGCGCGCGCGGCTTCCCGCCGATCATCCCCCGGCCGACCCTTGGTCGGTTCCCGTAGGTGCGGAGCGAGGCAGCTGCGTGCCACTCTCGCGCTCGACGGACTGATGCTCGTGGTGGTGCGCGAATCCTCGTGCCGCTCTTCGCGCTTTCAGGAACTCTGCGAACGCCGCGAGGGTCTCGAGCTCACGCGGCCCGAGGGCGTCGGTGATGTCCCGAATCTGTTGGCGCAAGGACTCGGCGTTGCGCGCACGCCTTCCGCTTTGGGAGCGAGGGGCTTCGTCGGACGAGGCCGCACCGCTCTCCGACATGGGCTCGCTGTCGGGAGCATCTGGACTGTCCGCCCACTGGGGCCGTGCGACGGGACGGATCGCGTGGGCGGTGAGCCAGGCTTCCATGAAAGTCTTGAGGCGCTCGCTGCGGAAGGTGAACCACCTCTCGCGATCGGCCGAAAAGGACATGAGGACGTCTTTGAACCGGCGGAACGCTCCCTTGCCGTCGATGGCATGGGTGAGCTTTCCGCGAAGGTCGAGATCGTCCACCATCGGGATGAAACGCTCCATCCAGCGGTACTGCTCGCGCGACGACACGGGGTCGATTCGCAGGTAGTTCTGGTCCGAGCTGATGCGAACGTGCATCTGTGGGTCGGCGACGCCGTCCACGACGCGAAGCACTTCGCCAGTGGCGAGGTGGAGGTAGCTGTGCACTTCGGGTGCGTTGTTCTCGAACGCGTCTTCGAGCGCTTCCCAGTCGACGGGGACGTCTCGCAAGGGGACGTCGGTCCGTCCAGGTTCTTCGGTGGTCATGTAGGGGGCTCCCTTCGAAGGCTAAGCGGCCGCACGGGAGGGCTGATTCACGTGCGTTCCATGGCAGCGGGTCCCGGCCGTGGGCTGTTCGGCGCGAGACCTCGAAAGCGAAGAAGAATCGTAAGAAGCCGCAAACTTTGCGGAGTGAGAAGGGACGGAAGGTCCCGACAAAACGAGGCGGTAAAGCCGGCTGGAAAAAGGGTCTCACGTGGGCCCCGAAGAACCAAGCCCCTCGAACACGATCCACGACCGATGGACCGCCACGGCTTCCAGCGACCGTGAAGATGCACCTCCAAATTTCACAACAGTTTCGGAAATTTACCTACCCTTTGGTGCGACTCCGCGTGACCGCATCCTCCCACCCACGAAGGCGCTCTTCCCGGTCCTCGGGCGTCATTTCGGGCGTGAATCGTTTGCCGAGCTTCAGCATGGCTTGCACCTGGGTGAGATCGACGAGCCCAGCACCGATGCCGGCCAGCATCGCTGCACCTCGCCCGGTGGACTCGATCTCGGTCGGACGTTCGACCGTCACGTTCGAGATGTCGGACTGAAACTGCATCAGAAGATCGTTTTGCGATGCTCCCCCGTCGACACGCAAACGGGAGAGTGGGCGGCCCGCATCTTTCACCATCGCAGACAGCAGATCGGCGACCGAAAACGCGATGCCCTCGAGCGTGGCGCGTGCGATGTGTGCGCGGGTCGTTCCGCGGGTAAGCCCCGTGATCGCGCCACGCGCGCTCGGATCCCAATGGGGCGCACCGAGCCCGGAGAGCGCTGGAACGAAGTGGACGCCTTCGGACGCAGGCACTCCCTTCGCGAGCTCTTCGATGTCTTGCGCGGTCTTCACGAGCCCGAGCCCGTCGCGAAGCCACTGCACGGCCGCCCCCGCTATGAACGAGCTGCCCTCGAGGGCGTAGGTGGTCTCGTCGCCGATTCGGAAGGCCACGGTGGTGACGAGCCCGTGGTGGCTGACGATGGGCGTTTTGCCCACGTTCATGAGCGCGAACGCTCCGGTCCCGTACGTGCACTTCGCGTCGCCTTCGTGAAAGCACGCTTGTCCGAAGAGCGCCGCTTGCTGGTCGCCGGCCATGCCCGCGATCGGAATGCCATCCGGCAAAAAGCCGACTCCACTCGTCCGGGCTACGATCTCGGCGCTGCCTACGATGGTCGGCAAGACCTGCCGGGGCACGCGAAAGAGCTCGCAGAGCCAGGGGTCCCAGCGGAGCTTCGCAAGGTCCATGAGGAGCGTCCGCGAGGCATTCGTCGCGTCGGTAACGTGGGTCTTGCCGCCCGTGAGCTTCGAAACCAGGAACGTGTCAATGGTCCCGAACGAGAGCTCCCCCGCCTCCGCGCGTGCCCTTGCTCCGTCGACGTGGTCGAGCAACCACGCGATCTTCGTGCCCGAAAAGTACGCGTCGAGCACGAGACCCGTCAGCGCCTTGACGCGAGGCGCGTGCCCCGCGTCCCGAAGCGCGTCACACTGGTCCGCGGTCCTGCGGCACTGCCACACGATGGCGTTCGCGATCGCCTTGCCGGTAGCCTTTTCCCAGAGCACCGTCGTCTCGCGCTGGTTCGTGATGCCGATCGCGGAAAGGTCCTTGCCTTGGAGGCCCGCGGCGGCGAGTGCGGCCGTGACGGACGCCTCGACGGACGCCCAAATCTCGGACGGATCGTGCTCGACCCAGCCGGGCTTGGGAAAGTGCTGGGCAAACTCGACGGTCGCGCGACCCAAGGTTCGACCCGAGAGGTCGACGACGAGCGCGGTGCTGCCGGTGGTCCCTTGATCGATCGCGAGGAGGAATTTCGACATGTGCCCACCTATACGGGCCATTCCGCGGCTTGAGGAGATGGCACGTGCACC
>JAYUKI010000598.1:0-3959 GCA_043764595.1 Myxococcales bacterium
CCTTCCTCCCTTCGGTCGGTCGGCATAGGCAAGCCAGTCGCCTGCGGCTCCTTTGCATGTTCATGCCTCCCTCCCTTCGGTCGGTCGCCCTAGACAAGCCAGTCGCCTCCGGCTCCGTTGCATGTTCATGCCTTCCTCCCTTCGGTCGGTCGGCATAGGCAAGCCAGTCGCCTGCGGCTCCTTTGCATGTTCATGGGGCGCGACGGTAGCAGGAATCGCCCGAATCGGACCCGGCCCTGTAAGGGGCCACCCGCTCGGTCGTTTCCCGCTTCGTGTCGGCCCTCCCCCTATCCTTTCCGAGCTTTGCCGGACTCGGTCCCCGCCTCTTCGCGGTGCCCCGACTGTCGAAAGCCAGCCCAGCGTCGTCAGGATGTGTCCCTTCCGGCGCAAGGTCATCTAGGCTCGGCTCGGTGGCGATGGCCGACGCCGAACGCGAACGCGAACGAGAAAAGGAACGCGAGCGGGATCGCGGCCTCGTCGCGCGTGCTCAGGCCGGGGACAAGGTCGCCCTTGGCGAGCTCTTGCGCAACCACGGTCCGCTTCTTTTCCGCTCCGTGTTGCTGCCACGCTTGGGCTCGGAAGCCGCGGCCCACGACGCCCTCGCCGAGACGTACGAAAAGGTCGTCGCCAAGATCGGCTCGTTCGAGTGGCAAAACGTGGGGTTCTACCCGTGGCTCCGCGTCGTGGCTCTCCGCGTGGCGCTCGACCACCTCCGCGCACGAAAGCGGCTCGTGGTCTGGGAAGCGGACGACGTGCAGCGCGAGGTCGACTCCACCGCCACCACCACTCCGCTCGACGACCGCGTGTCCGACGCGCGCGACCGCGAAGCCGTCAAAAGGAAGCTCCACGACGCGCTGGCCTCGATCCACCCGCGCTACTCGGAAGCCATCCGGCTGCGTGTCCTCGAAGAGCTCCCGCGAGAAGAAGTCGCGGCCCGCTTGGGTGCGAGCCCGGCCACCTTCGACGTGCTGCTCCACCGCGCCACGGCGGCGCTGAAGAAGGCGCTCGGCGGCGCCGATGCTACGATTGCTTCCGGGAGGACCGGAAGCCCAGCGAAGGACAAGAGCCATGGTTGACCCGCACGACGACGCGGAAATGACCGCGACCCAGGGCGATCTCGGCCCCGACGCGCCCCCCACCGAAACGGAGCTCCGGGAGGCACGAGCGCTCGCCGCGGCGCTCGAGGGCGACGCGGGACCGAACGACGACGCGGCATTCCTTCGGACGCTTGCGGTCACGAACGCTGCGCCCGAGGCCTTCGCGCTTCCCCGCGAGCTAAACGAGAGGCTCGTATCGCGTGCGCTTTCCGCGAAGGCCGAGCCCAAGCCCACCGGGCGCGTGATTCGAGTGGTCTTCGGCGGCGGAGCGGTCGCTCTTGCGGCGGCTGCGGCGTTCGTCTTTCTGCTCGGGAAACCCGAGCCAGAGACCGCAAAGCTTGCCCAGTCCCGGTCGACCCAGGAGCTCTTTCGCGAGCCTTTCCGAGGGGATCAGGCCAGCGCACGCATCGACCGTATCGCCATGGCCCGCGCGGGAGACCTCCGCGAGAACCGCTTCGCTCGCTGGGGAGTCCGATGAAAGCTCGCATTCCGTGGGTCGTCGCGACCGTCGCACTCGTCGCATCCGTCCTTTTTGCATTCGCTTGCGGCAAGGCGAGCCCGCGCGGCGACGATGGAGCTCCTTTCGACGTCGAGACCATGGCGTATCTCTCCGAGGCCCGCGCACTCCACCATCAAGCGGGCATCAAAGAGGACTCTGGCGACTTGGCCGGAGCGATTGCCACCATGCAACGCCTTACGAGCGCGTCGCGGCCCCATCCGGACCGAAAAGTTCCGGAAGTAGAGGAAGTCCTCGCCGACGCGTTTGCACGACGCGCCGAGCTCGAGCTTCGCGACGGAAAGCCCGATGCCGCGCTCGGCTCGGTCCGCGAAGGCCTGAGCCACGCGGAAGCCCCTACTTTCTTCCGAGGTCACCTCGTCGAAGTCCAAGGACTCATCGAAAAGGCCCGCGGAGCTTCCTTCGCGGACGCCGGCAAACCCGAAGAAGCAAAGGCGGCACGCGAGCGCGCCATTCGCCTGCTCGACGAGGCCGTCAAGATTCAAGAGGGCGTCGTGAACGCGTCCCTGGAAGGCGGCGCAAAGTGAGCTCCAAAGCATTGCGTGCAGTGTACATGCTTTTAGGCATGACGCTCTTTCAGGCGTGCGCAGCGGGCAAAGAGCCCTCGATGGCCCGAAGCCCATCCGCGGAGAGTGCCGCCCCTGCGCAATACGCTGCTCCGCCCGCTCAGCCGGGCTATCCGACCCAATCCCCGTCGGGCTTTCCCCAACAACCGGGCATGCCCGGGCCGGTCTCTCCTTCGGCTCCCTCCGGAGCGGCACGCTCCGAGCACATTCGCGGCTTCTATCAGCTCAGCGTGGAGCTCGACCAAGCCGGGGCCGATTGCCGCTCCGCCTGCCGTGCCCTCGGAGCCATGGACCGAGCGGCGGGCGAGCTTTGCGAAATCGACGGACGTGACGGGATCTGCAAGGACGCCGAGAGCCGCGTTCGAGACGCCCGCGACAAGGTGCGAGGCGTGTGCGGAACCTGTCCGGAGGGCACCACTCTGGACCGCAACGCGCCCGTGCCGAGCCACCGCTGACCGAACGACGAACGACGAACGACGAACGACGAGCGGCGTGGTCGTTCGTTTGGTAGAGGTCGCGTGTGGTTTCCGACGCACGCGCCGAGTCCCCCGTTGCCGACCTCCGCGAGGGCGGCACCTGGTCGTTTCGGCAGTCGCTGAAGAACGGTGCACTTTACGTCGTCGCCCGGGCGCTCCTCGCCGCACTTGGCCCCTTGCCGCGGGCATGGCTCATCGCCGCAGGGCGTGGTCTTGGCGCGGTCCTCCACGCGACGCTTGGCTCCGCTCGCGGGATGGCGATGGGCAACCTCTCGGTCCTCGAAAACCTGAACGAGAAGGCGCGGGCGGCCCTGGTCCAGCGCACGTTCCGCGTTTTGGGGGAGCACCTCGGAGACACGGTCGATCTCTACGGAAAAGCAACGTTGTCCCATGTTTTTCCACTCGAAGAAGGGTCGAAGGACACGCTCGAGGCGGCTCGCGCGGAAGGACGAGGCGTCGTCTTCGCATCGGCCCACTTCGGCCCTTGGGAGCGCGTCGCGGCATCGCTCGTTCGCGCGGGCGTCCCTCTCGTGACCCTCGCACGCGAAGCCTACGATCCTCGGCTGACCGCCGTGCTCGTGCGGCTGCGCGAGGGCCACGGAGTTCGTGCCATCTTTCGGGGTTCGCCAGGCGCGGCGGCCCGAATCCTACGAACGCTGAAGCGCGGCGAAGTGCTCGGGGCTCCGATGGACCTCTCGTCGCGTGTTCCGTCCATCGACGTCCCGTTCCTCGGCCGGCTCGCGCGAACCGCCGTCGGCCCCGCGCGGCTCGCTCTTCGGACGGGCGCCACCGTGGTCGTCGGAACGTTCGTCGCGACTGGCGAGATTCGCGTCCGTCGCATTTGCACGAACGATCTCCGGGCCGATAGTGCGAGCGAAGCGGAGCTGTGCCGCCGGATCAACGCCGAAATCTCGAGCCGAATCTCGAGCTCCCCAGAGCACTGGCCGTGGATGCACGACCGCTTTGCGTTGGGAACGCCGAAGGGAAATCCTCACGAAATCTCTGAGGCCAAGGCGAATCCGAGCTAATCTTGGGGTTTGAGAGGAGTGTCTCTTGGTTACCTTGGTGCCCCGCGTTCGCGCCGGCGTGGACGTCCGAAAACTTCCCCTCGATCCGACCGACGGATTCGTCCTCACGAGAATCGACGGACAGACCTCGGTCCACGCGATAAGCCAGATGACGGGCTTGCCCGAGTTCAGCGTCACAGCCTCGGTCGAGAAGCTCCAGACACTCGGCGCGGTCGATCTCATCGATCCAGCAGCCCCTCCGCCGAACATTCCCGCACCGCCACCGCCACCTCCCC
>JAYUKI010000599.1:0-3957 GCA_043764595.1 Myxococcales bacterium
TGCGCGCAAAGCCCGATGGGGCCCCACCTCCTGGTTTTGGGTCCCGAGCCCAAAACGACCGCGTCACCTGATTGAGAATCGTGAACGGTCATTTAGAGCACCGAACAGGTTTGAATCCCGTCGGCTTTCGCCGGCATAGCGGCGCCTCGCGTTGTCCCCCGTATCGCCTCCAAGGTTCTGGAATGCCCGTTCAATCCCACACGGACCGCGCCTAGAAGCGTTCCTACCCTCGCATGGCGACGACGGGAGCGACCCGCGCCGCGCGCAAAGCCGGCAGAAAGCCACCCACGAGTCCCATGACGAACGCGAACACGAGGCCGGTCAGCAAGATGCCGGGCGTGGGCTCGAACGAAAAGACGATCTCCGACCACGACGCGAAGTTCATCATCGAAAACTTCTGTCCGCCAAGGGCGAGTGACGCCACGATTCCGAGGACTCCGCCGAACATGGCGAGCATCACCGACTCACTCACGAACGAGAACAAGATGGCTCCGCGGGAAAACCCGAGGGCCCTCAATATGCCTACTTCTCTGCTGCGGTTCGCCACGGCGGCGTACATCGTGATGGCCGCACCGATGATGGCCCCAATCGAGAAGAACACCGAGATGAGGGTGCCCAAGATCGTAATGAAGAGGCCAGTCCCTTCCGACTGCTTCTCGTAGTAGTCGGTCTCGCGCATGGCCTGAAGGCCAAGACGCTTGTCTTGTTCGATGGCACGTTGGTAGTCGCCGAAAGCGGCCGGGCTCGTGAGCCTTACGCGAATCGCGGACCGAATTCCCTGGCGGCCAAACGAGCTGCGAAGCGTATCCAGGGGAACCCAGACTTCGGATTCATGAGAAGATCCGCCATCTTCGAGCACGCCAACGACCGTGACCGGGCGGTTCTTTTTGATGTCGAAGGTTTGTCCGAGGTTCATCCCTCGGAACTTCCCGCGCACACGCTGCCCCACCACGGCTTCGTCGGCGCCCGGTTTTGGCGAGCGCCCCTCGACAATCTTGACCGAGGACCGAAACGTCAGGACGTCGTCCGAAACCCCGCGAAGCTGAAGGTTCGTCACCCCGGGAGCGCCGATTTTCTCGGCCGCCGTGACCACGATGACCTCCGCCGCGAAGGAGGGAGCCCCGGACGCGTTGCGGAGCACCTGGGGCGGGGCGGTGAGCAGCGCCACTTGAGCATCCTCGATCGTGCTCCCGAGCTCGTTGTCGCTGCCCCGACGCAGGACCACGGCAATGTCGTCGTGGCCCGAAGCGCCCAGCGTTCGCTTGATTCCGTTGGACAGCATCAACGAGGCGGCGAGCACGAACACGACGAGCCCGATCCCGAGCGCCGTGGCGAACGTGGTGGTCTTGCGGACGGCAAGGCTCCGAAAGTTGTAACGAATGGGAACCATGGCGTTTCCTAGGCGATCCGTCGAAGCGCGTCGGTGACGCGGACGCGTGTTGCGTTGTAGGCGGGGATGACGGCGGCGACCACGGAGAGCAGAACGGAAAGGCCGAGCGCGCCAGCCCAGATTCTCCGCGGGACGGCGAATACGATGAAGAAACTACCCATGTTCTCTTCGAGGTATTGACCGAGGCCCCGGTCCACGAGGGGATACGAGAGCAGAACCCCCACGAGGCCTCCGAGCGCGCCGACGAACGCTGCCTCGGCCAGGATGAAGAATACGATGTGCTCGGGACGAAAGCCCATTGCGCGCAGGGTGCCGTACTCGAACGTTCGCTCGCGCACCCCCATCGCGATGGTGTTCCCCAGCACGAGCATCATGATGACCAAGATCACCGCCGAGACGATGTCCACGGCCCCGAGCACCGCCGAGATGCCCGCGAGGAACGACGCGTTGAAGGAGGCCTCGTCTTGGCTCAACGTCTGCGTGTCGCGGATATCGAAGACCTTGTCGAGGGAAACGCCAATGTTCGTGGCCTGCGACGGATCTTCCACCCGGCTCACGATCCAGCCGATTTGGTCCTTTCCCGCGGCCGGGAGGGCATCGTTGAAGGTATCCCAACGGAAGAGGAAACTCGACCGGTCGACCGACTTCTTCGTGGTCGTGTAGATGCCATCGATCGTGAACGTCCACGGGTTTTCAGGATCGCTCGGGAAGATGCCTGAATCGAGTGTGACCTTGTCCCCAACCTTCCAGCCGAGCTTCTTGGCCAGCACGTCCCCCACGATGGCGCCTCGGCGGTTTTCCTTCCAGCGCGCCAGGTCCTCGGGCGCGACGACCATTTCGTCGTAGACCTGGAAATAGGTGTCGCGGTCGACGGCGAACGTCCCAAAAAACTCTTGCTCGTGTTTCGGGTCTTTCCCGCCAAACCAATTTGCGAACGTGGCCACTCGTACGCCCTTCGTCTGGCGAACGTCGTCGATGTACTTTCGAGGCATCGTCATGACGAACGTGACCTTGTGCCGCGTCACGACTCGGTCCTTTGCGGCGAGCTCGGCGCTGCTCGTCCACGAAAAAACCAATGTTCTCAAGGTAATGAACGTCAGCACTGCGATGCTCGCGCAGGCCACGGTGAGCACCGTTCGCACACGGTTTCGCCAAAGGTTCTTCAGCGCGAGCGTGCCAAGGTTCACGAGGGCTTTCCTTCGGCTTCGGGAGACGCAGCCTTCGGTTCGACGCTCGGATCGGCCTTTTTGGCGGGCGCGAGATCATGCGTGGGGCCGAGGCCGAGGCGTCCCTTGTCGAGGTGAAGCCTCACTGTGGCGCGTTCGGCCGCGGCCGGATCGTGGGTCACCATCAAGATGGTCTTCTTGAGCTCTTGGGAGAGCTTGGTGAGAAGCCGAAGAACCTCGTCCGCACTTGCGCGGTCGAGGTCGCCGGTCGGCTCGTCTGCGACGATGAGCTGGGGATCGTGCACGATGGCGCGGGCAATGGCGACCCTCTGCTCCTGACCACCGGAGAGCTGCCGCGGAAGGTGATCCATGCGGTCTTCGAGCCCGACCACACGGAGCGCGGTCTGGGCGCGGCGCTTTCGCTCGGCGCTCCCGAGCTTCGTCAAGAGCAGTGGAAGCTCGACGTTCTCGAGCGCGGTGAGGACCGGAATGAGATTGAAGGACTGGAACACGAAGCCGACGTTCTCCGCGCGAAACTTCGCCAAATCCCCTTCACCCATCGCGTCGATACGACGACCGGCGACCTCGATGGTGCCCGTGGTCGGGCGGTCGAGGCCCGCGAGGAGATAGAGGAGTGTGGACTTTCCGGAGCCGGAGGGGCCCATGAGCGCTTGGAACGAGCCCTCGGGTATTTCGAGGTCGAGCCCCGAGAGCACATGAAGCGTCTCGCCGCCGCGCGTGTAGCTCTTGCCAACGTTCTTCACGCGGATGAGCACGGGGCTCTTCTCGGCCGGCTCGCGGTACGATTCGTTGATGTCGCTCATTTGGTCTTCTCTTTCACGGCTTGCCCATTCTTCAGGGTGGCCAGAGGGTTTTCGACGAGCTTGGTGCCGGCAAGCGGCCCGCTCTTCAACACGAAATCGGACCCCGATTTTTCGCCAAGCTCCACCGGCACGGCGCGCACCTTGTCGCCTTCGACGACGAAGACGACCTTCCCGCTGTCGCGGTCGACGACGGCCTTCGCCGGCACGATGACTTTCGGGGCGGCGCGAAGCTCGGCTTCGTCGAGAGGTCGGCTCAAGAAGCTGACACGGACCGCCATCTCGGGACGAAGCTCTTTCGGGGGAGCGTCGAAACGCACCTTCACTTGAGCGGTCGCTTTCGACCGGTTCAAGCGAGGACCGATCGCGAGGACCTTCCCACGAAAACGCTGGCCTTCGAGGGCGTCGAGCACGACTTCGCACGGGCCGTCCGGTCGAATCTTGCCGAGCCGCCCCTCGGGAACGTCGGTTTCGACGAGGAGCGTGGAAAAGTCGACCAGCTCGACGAGCGTGTTGATGGGGCTCACGACGTCGCCGAGCTCCGAGGGCTTCGTGACGGCGACGCCGTCGATCGGGGCCT
>JAYUKI010000600.1:0-1179 GCA_043764595.1 Myxococcales bacterium
CTCGTTCGCCTCGGCGACCTCGCGGTAAAGCCCTTCGATCTTCGCCTGACTCCCGTGGAGGCTGTCGAGGGCGAGCAGCAGCTCGACGTTTTGCTCACGCATCTCGTCGAGCGGCCCGACGGTGCTCACCGTCGCGAGCTCGCGCCCGATGGCGGCGAGGAGCTCCGGACCCACCTTCGGGCCACCGCGCGGGAGCCGCTTCCCGAGCTGAACGGTGGTTCCATTCCCTTTTCCGGTGTCGACCGCGAACGCGTCGACGAGCTTTTTCGCGCCCAAAAGGCCCACTCCAGGCCGGTCGATGATTTGTAGCGCCCACTCAGCACGGCGTCGAGGTCGGAGATGCCCGGCCCGTGGTCGCTGATTCGGATGACGAGCGACGTCTCCTCGGTGCCTTCGAGTGCGAAGAGCGCGCGACCCGAACCGCTGTACACGAACGCGTTCCGTGCAACCTCCGAAACCGCCGTCGCGATACGCGTCTGCTCGTGCTTATCGAACCCGAGGCGCGCCGCGACGAGGCGCGCGCGCTGGCGCACGACGACGATGTCCTTCTCTTCGCGTATCTCGACGGTCACCAAGGTCATCGTCATCTGTCCGTCCCTTCAATCGAACGACACGGGGATAGCGTGCACGTTCGGCTAGGTCGCATTTCGCGTATTCGGCTTACGTTGACCGACCAATGCATCGCGCGGGCGCGGCAATCGCGCGTGCGACCCGCGTCGGCGTCGCCCTCGTGCGCGTGTGTCCCCTCTCACGTCGACACCTCCGCGGTAGTCTCGCGACCGACCACGACGACACTGTCGTCCCGGCCGCTCGCGAAGTCACGATAGAGAATCGCCGAGACCAGGCTCGGGGCACGGCGGACCAGGCCGCCCGGGTAACTACCGAGCGACCAACGTTGCGACACCCCATCGGAGTGCGCCACGAAGAGCGAGTCTGGACCCCAACCCGAATGATGCTCGCGGTGCTTGCGAACGGCGTGGCCGAGCGTGCCGCTGTAGCTCACGAGACCGGCGGTCTTTTTTCCGTCGACGGGCACGATCGCCGCCGCGATGTTCCCGATCCCGGCATAGACCACTTTGCTAGCCGCGAGATCGACCTTGGCGACGAAGCCCACCGCGCCGCGGGTAGCCCTCAGCGCGGCGTGAATGGCGTCGATGATCGCGGAGGGAGAAGACGCAG